>JAEUJA010000284.1 GCA_016793195.1 Phycisphaerae bacterium | reverse complement strand
GCGTGGCGAGTGTGAAGGACATGGCGATCTGCGTGCGGCACTGGGACTGGTCGGAGACCAGCCAGACGGTGTCGATCCTGTGCCGCGAGCACGGGCTGGTCCGCGCGGTCGTGAAAGGTGCGAGGCGTGAGGGCTCGCCCTTCTCGGGCGGGCTTGAGTTGGCGACGCGGGGCGAGGTCGTGATGATCCTGAAGTCCGGCGACGCGATGGCGACCCTGACGGCGTGGGGTCTGCTCGAGTCCTACCCCGCGATCCGGGCCTCGCTCGGCGCGTTCCACGCGGCGATGTACATGATCGACGTGGTGCAGCGGGCGGTTCGAGAGCACGACCCGCACCCGCGGCTGTTCGACGTGCTCTCCGCCGCGTTGGGGCGGCTGGATTCACCAGACCGGGTCGCGCGTGCGCTGGTGTGGCTTCAGTGGGCCGCCCTGGCCGACACGGGCATCGCCCCCGCGCTGGATCGAGACGCGGCGACGGGCGAGCGTCTGGACCTCTCGCCGGGTTCGACGATCGCGTTTGACCCATCCCGAGCGGGTCTGGTCGTTTCGAGCGGGCGGGACGATGTCTGGCGCGTCCGGCCGGAGACAGCGCGGTTCTTGCGACGGGTGTCCGAGCAGTGGTCCCCTGAAGAAGCGTCATTGTGGTTCTCGGACACCGATGTCGGGGGAGAAGTGATCGCCCGGGCGGGCAGGCTGCTGGCGAGCCTCTGGTTTGTCTCCCTGGGGCATTGGCCCCCTTCGGCGCACGCGGTATACGCCGATCTTGCGCGATCGAACCTTGGACCTCGACTGAAGGGGGGGGAATCCCCAGCCGATGAATAGACGGCCGGGTGAGTCCGGCGGGCTTGATCGACGACCAGGGAAGGTCCAGAGCTGATGAACCGCGAGCTGCTTGAGGAAATCCTGAGCTGCCCATCGCTGCCGTCTTTGCCGGCGGTCGCGGTGCGGGTCATCGAGCTGACCGGCAGCGCCGATGTCTCGATGAAAGAGCTTGCGGCCACGATCGAGAACGACCAGGCGCTGGCGGCCAAGGTGCTCCGAACAGTCAATTCGAGCTTTTACGGTCTGCGAACCCGGTGCGCCACCATCAGCAAGGCGCTGGTGATGCTGGGGCTGGGCCCGGTCAAGACGCTGGCGCTTGGTTTCTCGCTGGTGTCGTCGATCGGCGAACCTGATCCCAAGTTTGATTACGTCTCATACTGGCGTCGCGGGCTCTACACCGCGGTGTCTTCAAAGCTGTTCGCGGAGGCCGCCAAGAAGAAGTGCTCGGAAGAGGCGTTTCTTGGCGGGCTCCTGCAGGATGTTGGCGTGATGGCGCTGTATCGCGCCCTTGGAGACCGGTATCTGCAGGTGATGCAGCAGGCCGGCGGCGACCACCGCAAGCTCGTGAAGTTCGAGCTTACTGACCTTGAAGTCCAGCACCCCGACATTGGCGCGATGCTCACCGAGCGATGGAAGCTTCCGCCCGAGCTCGTGCTGCCCGTGAAGTATCACGAGAGGCCGACCGCGGCCCCGAAGGAGTGCACCGACCTGGTGCGGCTGGTCGGCCTTGGCAATCTCGCGCACGACGTGCTCAGCGATCCCGATCCGGGCCCGGCGCTGCGCCGCTTGTATCAGCGGGCCGAGCAGTGGTTTGGGCTGACGGCCTCTGCCGTCGACGGCCTGCTCCGGCGCGTCGCCGAGTCCGCCAAGGAACTCTCCACGCTCTTCAAGTTGGACACCGGATCGAGCGCCGACGCCGAAGCGATCCTGGCAAGGGCCACCGGACAACTGCTGGAAATCTCGAAGAACGGCGGGGGCGACTCCGGGCTCCACCAGGGGCTGCAGCACGATCCGCTCACCGGCGCCGTCAGCCGCGAGGGGTTCGACGCGACGCTCCGCGAGGCGTTCCGCGCCTCGATCGAGAACAAGGAGCCGATGGGCCTGCTGGAGCTGACGATCGACGACTTCAAGCCGATCCGCCAGAACGCCGCGGACCTGGCCGACGAGGCCCTGATCGGCGTGACGGCGTTGCTGAAAAAGCACTTCGAGCAGACGGGCGGCGTGGTGTGCCGGGTCTCGGACGAGGTCTTTGCGATCCCGCTCTCGGGCGTCACCAAGCAGGCGCTGGCGCGGGCGTGCGAGGAGTTCCGGGCCGATCTGGTTCGGGCGTCGGGCGTGTGGCTCAAGGGGCGCATCCCCGGGCGCACCACCCTCACCGCCAGCATCGGTGTGGCGCTCCACGAGCCTGAGAACTCGGCGTTCCAGAGCGTGGAGCACATGGTGACCGCCGCGACTAAGGGCCTGCAGGCGTCGCGAGCCTCCGGCGGCAACGCCGTCCGCGTGGTGTCGCAGAAGGCCGCGGCGTAGTCCCCGATTCATCAGCGCGGTATGACGGCGGCATCACGGCTGTATCACGCCTCGTTGCCTTGCTCGCTCGTGGCAACGCCGCTCGCTCCCGCGCTCGGTTTGGACAGACCGAGCTTTTTGAGGAGTCCCTTCAGATCGCCGGGCCAGGGCGAATGCACGTCGACCGTCGCACCGGTGAGCGGGTGGTCGAAGACCACGCGGTGCGAGTGCAGGGCCAGCCTTGGGGCGGCGTCGCGCACGCCGGGCGGCGCGTAGAGATCATCGCCCAGCACCGGGCAGCCGATCGCGTTGAGATGCACGCGGATCTGGTGAAGTCTTCCCGTCAGCAGGCGGCACTCGACGAGCGAGGCGACGCGCGAAGTCTCGATGACCCGGTACGCGGTGATCGCCGGTTTGCCGCTCCTTGAGATGCGTGCGAGGCGCGGTTTCCCGGTGGGGCGGTGCGTGATGTCACGGGTGTGATCTTCCGCGATGGGCATGCGGAGCACGCCCTTGGGCTCCTTGGGCGCGCCCTTGACGATGGCCCAGTAGAACTTCTTGATGGTGTGGTTCTCGAACTGCCGGCGGAGGCGGTCGTAGGAATCGGTGCGGAGCGCGACGATCAGGATCCCGCTGGTGGCGCGATCGAGGCGGTGGAGGAGGCCATAGTCGCGCGAGTGTCCGAGATTCTGGAGCGCCGTGCCGTAGCGTGCAAACAGCCCGTTGAGGAGCGAGTCGTCTTCGTGGGCGAGTCCGGGCTGGGTGACGGTTCCCGGCGGCTTGTTGACGACGGCGAGCGAATCGTCCTCGAAGAGGACCTTGAACGTGACTTTGTCGTTGGGTTGAACGCTGAACGTCGGCACGGTCACCTCAGGTCGTTGGCGGCGTGAAGGCGCACGCGGCATGATCGAGATACCAGCGAAGCTCGCCGCCGACGGGGCGGACCGCCAGCCACGGGTGGAGCGCCGATTCGGGGCTTTCCGCCAGGGTCGCCAACGTTGCCTTGCTTGATTCTCCGGGCGCGATCAGCGCCACGAACCTGGACGCGTTCAGCAGACGGCGTGTCATCGACAGCCGCTCGTCCAGCGGCCGCCGGAGGAACAGTCGATCCTCGGGGTCGTCTGGCATCGAGCGCAACGCAGCGGCCTCGGCGGGCGAGGGGAGCCCGAGGAGCACGAAATCGAGGCGATCGTGGCCCTTTTCGCGCCAGCCGAGGTGCTCGGCCAAAAGACGTTCATAGGCAAGCGCCGGGTCGCTTTCGGCGAACGACACGCCGTGGGCTTGCTCGGGCGGCATGTCGGATTGCTCGACGATCAGCTCGCAGAGCGTGTCGAAATTGGCGGGGCGCGTTGGGCTTGGCGCGGGGTGTTCGTCCACCAGCCACAGGTGCGTTCGCGTCCACGGGATGTCGCGGAGGGGCGGGTCGTACATGAGACGTCTTAGCATGGGCTCGACCTGCGGCGAGACCGAGATCGCCAGGTGAAAATCTCCGAACGCCCGAACGCAGTTGCGGGCGTGAATGAACAGGTCGGCCGCGGCCGCGTCGATCGCGTCGTCCATCGCGGGGCGAACGATTACCGTCCCCGGCAGGCGGGGCGGAACAGGTTCGGGGGCAAGCTCGTAGGATTCAATCATCTTTCGGGGTATTGTGGGCGCTCAGCGGGCGGAACGCCAGTGGGGGTGCGGGGATTGGGGTGGGGACGGAACGGTCATGGGACGGGGAGTGGGGAAGAGGATTCTGTGACCGCAGCCGCCCAGGTGGGCATGGTTGGTGTGCAGGCGAGCGGCTAGAGAGCCAGGAGACTTCGTGACACCCCTTGCCCGTATCATCGATGCGAATCTGAATCGCTCCCGCGAAGCCTTGAGAACGCTGGAAGATCTTGCTCGCTTCGTGCTCGACGATGAATCGCTGTGCGCGCGTCTGAAGCACGCCCGGCACGCGCTGATCGACGCGGCGGACCTTTTGCCGATCGATCTGGCGGCGCTCCTGGCGTGGCGCGATACGCCGGGCGATGTGGGCACGCGCGTGACGGCGGGCGGCGAGTATCAGCGAGCGACGGCGGGCGACATCGCGTCGGCGGCGTTCGGGCGATTGCAGGAAGGGCTGCGCTCGATGGAAGAGTGCGCCAAGATTCTCGGGGCTGAGGGAGGGGCGACGGGCGATGCCGCGCGAGCGTTCGAGCAAGTCCGGTATGCCTCGTATGAACTCGAGCGGCTGCTCGCGCAGCGGCTTGGAGGTGGGCGAGCGCGCCAATGGTTGCTGTGCGTGCTGCTGACGTCATCGATGTGCGCGCATCACTCGCCCTTGCGCGTCGCGGAGTTGTGCATCGAGGGAGGAGCGTCGGCGCTGCAGGTGCGAGAGAAGGACCTGGACTCGCGCGAGTTTCTGGGCACGATCCGGCGCGTGATCGAGATCGCTCGGCCCGCGGGCGTGCCGGTGATCGTGAACGACCGCGTCGACCTGGCGATGCTCGCGGGGGCGGCGGGCGTTCATGTCGGCCAGAGCGACCTCTCGGTGCGAGATGTTCGACGCCTGGCGGGCGCGTCGCTCCTGGTGGGCGTCTCGACGACGAACATGGAACAGGCACGCCGTGCGGCGGCGGACGGCGCGGATTACTGCGGCGTGGGCCCGATGTTCCCGACGACAACGAAGGATCGAGCCCCGGCGGGCGTTGCGTATCTACGTGAGTTTCTGCGTGAATACTCGGGTGAGCTTGGCGGGACGTGCCGCAGCGTGCCGCATCTGGCGATCGGGGGGATCACGCCTGACAACGTCGGCGAGCTGGTTGAGGCCGGCTGCCGCGGCGTGGCGGTGTCGGGCGCGGTGTGCCGGTCGAGCGACCCGCGGGGCGTGTGCGAACGGTTTGTGGCGGCGCTCAGGCGGTAGGTGCTCAATGGCGCTGGCGTGGCGGGCCGATACACTCCGGTATGCCCGTCACCTTCCAGCAGCATCGACTGTCCAACGGCCTGACGATCATCGCGGAGACCGACCCCTCGGCCCACACGACCGCGGCGGGGTTCTTCGTGAAGACCGGCGCCCGCGATGAAGCCTCGCCCGTCATGGGCGTCAGCCATTTCCTTGAGCACATGATGTTCAAGGGAACCGAGGACATCGCCGCCGAGGAACTGAACCGGCGCTTCGACGACCTTGGCGCGCGGAACAACGCGTTCACCAGCGCGGAGATGACGTGCTTCTATGCGAGCGTGCTCCCCGAGCGGTTCGACGACATGGTGTCGCTCTTGGCAAAGATGATGCGGCCGGCGCTGCGCCAGGCGGACTTTGACACCGAGAAAGGCGTGATCCTCGAAGAGATCGCGATGTACAAGGACAACCCGTTCTGGGTGCTGTACGAGGCCGCGACAGAGAAGCACTTCGGCGAGCACCCGCTGTCGCACCGCGTGCTGGGCACGACCGAGACCATCACGGCGCTGCAGCGAGATCAGATGATGGACTATTTCCGCGCGCGATACTCGGCGGATAACACGACACTGGCGGTGGCGGGGCGGGTGGACTTTGCGAAGCTGGTGTCGCTGGCGGAGCGGATGTGCGGATCGTGGGAGCGGACGGGCGCGACGCGGAATTCCAATCGCCCGCGCCCGGTGGGCGGCGAATTCACCATCGAGGACGAGAAGGTGAGCCGTGCGTACATCCTGGGCCTGGCCGATGCGCCGGCGATCGAGGACGAGCGGCGGTACGCGGCGGGGATGCTGGCGCAGGTGCTGGGCTCGCCGGACAACAGCCTGCTCCACTGGGCGCTGATCGAGACGGGCCTCGCGGAAGAGGCGCAGGCGGCGTTTGATGCGCACGACGGCGTGGGGCATTACTTCATCTATGCCTCGGCCGATCCGGCGCGGATCGATGATGTGTGGGCCCAGGTGCAGACGCAGGTGGATCGGTTGATCGAGGCGGTGACGCCGGACGACCTGGAGCGATTGCGCAACAAGGCGGCGACGGCGCTGACGGTGGGCGGCGAGCGTCCGGGCGATCGCATGCACCGGCTGGGGCGGCTGTGGACGACGACGGCGCAGTACCGCCCGCTGGAGGCCGAACTCGAACGGATCACGAGGGTGACGCTGGATGATCTGCGGGCGGTGGCGGCGGCGTATCCGATCAGGCCGGTGACGCTGGGGAAACTGGTGCCGAAGGGGTGAGGGATTCGGAGCCGCCGAGTTTCCAGGCGCGGCCGCAGTGGACGCAGGCCCGGCAGGCGTCGAAGGTCCGTGGCGGTGATTCGTCGAGCTCTCCGCCGCAGTTCGCGCAGACGTGATGGCTGAGCAACGTTGAACGGAATCGGCGAGGATTCACGTTGCCGCGGCGTGCGATGTAGAGCACGACGCCCGCGATGAGCGCGGTCACCACGCCGACGAACACGATGTCGAAGATGCGATCGCGCGGGGCCGGATTGCGGATAATGAAGATCCCGCCATTCAAGGCCAGCCATCCCAGGATGGTCATCGGGAATACGCGGCGAAGGCGGCGCTGGCGTTCAAACGCTTCCTGACGCAGCAGTTTGGCGGCCAGCTTTGTGGAAGCTCGCGGCTGCTTGGTCCACTTCAGGACTGAGAACGCGCGCAGATCGAGGGGCACGCCGCGGTCGTCGGTACACCACTCGAAGGTGGCGCCTGTGTAGCCCATGAGGATGTCGATGGTGAGGTCGCTCGTGGCGATGTCGTCGGACTTGAGGGTCCAGCGATTGGGGTGCCAGGCCGAGCCGCACTCTGGGCAGGTGACGAGACCGTCGTGATCGGCGCGAACTTTGGAAAGATCGCACGCGCACGCGCCGCAGCGATTGTGGGCCGTGAGCCAGGCGGTGAGTTGCGGCAGGCTTTGGCGGAACGGGCCGGCGATGCGGGAAGCAAACGTGAACAAGATCGCGAGCGCGAACGGGACGCACACCATCAGCCACTGATACGGGGTCATCGCGGCGATCTGCGAGAGGGCTCGCGCGGGGCTCGACAGGAAGAGAACGGCGCAAAGGATCGTTGTGACGATGATGAACAACCGCATCCAGAAGGTGAAACGGCGATACTGAGCGGGCATGTTTCCGTCAGGCCAGATCGTGCGGACCAGGCGGCCCAGCTTCACGCGAGGAAGAGGCCGCCCGTGGTCGTCGAGTACCTTCCACATGATGAGCTTGCTTGAGCCCATGTAGGGAGTATATCGGCGAATTAGCTTCGGCGGAAGGGATCTGCGTGCGTGCTGAATGGTCGGCCGCATTCGGGGCAGAGGCCGGCGCGCAGGCCAGTGGTGGGGTAGCCGCAGGTTGGGCACTGGCCGAGCTGCGGGTGGCGGCGGAGCCAGCGGCGAGCGAGGAACACGCCAATTAATCCCACGCCGAATGGCAAGCCGAGGTGAACCGTGATGATGGCACGCCCAGATGGATGTCGCGAGTAGTAGATCGGCGGCCACCATTGCATCGAAACCTGGCGTGTGCTGCAGTGCCACTCCCATGCTGGCTCAGATGGCATCAATTGATCGGTTGATGCAACAAGCTCTCCCCTGAGTGTGTCCGTTGTCCAGAGATACTCCGCGTAACCGGTGTGGACACCAACCATGTCACCGAACTGTGTCATCCAGAGCGCGGTCCATCGCAGCGAGCCGCCCCAGAGCGCCGCGCTGATCGCGGTGATGGTGAGACAACCCCACAAAAGGGCCGTCGCAATTCGGCGATCGCGAACTCTACGGCACTCGAACCGGTGATGATCGCGCCTGGGGCTTGATTCGGCGGCCATAGAGACAGTCTAACACCGGATGCCCCTGCCCAACTGGTTGGTGACGCCACCAAAGGCGAACTACCTCGCTTGCGCTTCGTGCTGGTAACGGCACGGACTCGAAGACGCGATAACCGTACGAGAAGAAAGCACCGACCGCGATGACGCGGTCGGTGGCACGAAATCCGGACTGCACTTATCGGTGAACGCGGCTACCTGCCCTTGCTGTCCCCGCGTGCGAAGATGCTGGCGACGTAGTTCAAGACGTCCGCGGCGGAGGTTTCGTTGTAGCCGAAGTTCTTGATGAGGCGCTGCTTGACGATATCGATCTTCTGCTGGGTCTCGTCGTCGACGACGCTGCTCACCAGGTTCTTGAGCTTGATGGTGTCGCGCTGGTCCTCGAAGAGCTTGAGTTCGAGCGCGCGGTAGAGGCGCGCGTTGGTGTTGTACTCGAACTTCTTGCCGTCGAGGGCGAGGGCGCCGATGTAGTTCATGATCTCCTGGCGGAAGTCGTCCTTGCGGCTCTCGGGGATGTCGATCTTCTCCTCGATGGCGCGCATGAGGCGTTCGTCGGGCTCGTCGTATTTGCCGGTGTATTTGTTGAGCACCTTTTCCTTCTGGGTGCTGGCGCGGACGTTCTCGATGTAGTTGACGCAGAGGCGGCGGATCGCGTCCTCGTCGGCGCTGATCGCCCGCTGCACCTCACCCTTGATGATGTCCTCGTATTCCTCTTTCACGACCGCGAGCAGTTCGCGGTAGCGTTTCTTGGTGTTCTCGTCGCTGATGAGTGAGTGGTGCGACATCCCGCTCTCCAGCTCGTTGAGCACCATGAACGGGTTGATCGCCTTGTCCTCGATCGCCTGGCGGCTCACCAGCGCGTTGCTGACTTTGTCCTGGATGTAGCGCGGCGAAATGCCCGCCATGCCCTCGCGCTGGGCCTCTTCCTTCAGCTCCTTCACGCTGTCCTCGGTGAAGCCGGGGATGCTCTTGCCGTTGTAGAGCTTGAGCTTCTGCAGCACGGTCAGCCCGGCCTTCTTGGGCTCTTCCAGGCGTGTGAGCACGGCCCACATCGCGGCGACCTCGAGCGTGTGCGGCGCGATGTGGATGTTGCGGATGCGATCGGCTCCGAAGTCCTTCTGGTAGATGCGGATCTCATCGTCGAGGCGGATGTTGTAGGGCACGTCGATCTTGATGGTGCGGTCGCGGAAGGCCTCCATCATTTCGTTGGACTGGAGGCGCTTGTACTCGGGCTCGTTGGTGTGCCCAAGGATGACCTCGTCGATGTGCGTCTGGGCGAACTTCTTGGGCTTGATCGAGTGTTCCTGCGTCGCGCCGAGCAGGTCATAGAGGAAGGCGACGTCGAGCTTGAGGAGCTCGATGAACTCGCACACGCCGCGGTTGGCGATGTTGAGCTCGCCGTCGAAGTTGAAGGCGCGCGGGTCGGAGTCCGAGCCGTAGAGCGCGATCTTGCGGTAGTTGATGTCGCCGGTGAGTTCGGTCGAGTCCTGGTTCTTCTCGTCCTTGGGCTGGAAGGTGCCGATGCCGACGCGGTCCTTCTCGGAGAGCGACACA
>JAEUJA010000318.1 GCA_016793195.1 Phycisphaerae bacterium | reverse complement strand
GATGAGCCCCGCCGGGAACACCATCTCGCTGGAGGCTTACCGAAACGGCGTGCTGGTGAACAGCGACAGCGCCGTCATCCCCGGCAACTTCCAGATCAACCACTGGACGCTGAAGGTCAGCGGTGTCGCTTTCGACACGCTCCGCGTCAACGGCTCTGGCCCGACCGACCGCGGCATCTTCATCGGCCTGGTCGACAACGTCGTGATCGCCCCCGCGCCGGCGACGGCGGTGCTGGGCGTGCTGGGGCTCGTTGCGCCGAGGCGGCGGCGCTGACGGCTATTTCAGGCCGCGTTTGATCTGCGACGTGATCGATGTGTCCTTGATCTTGTCGTCGTCGACGAGCAGAAACGCCTTGCTGAGGATGATCGACAGCGTCCGATCGCCGTCGAACGGAAGGTGCAGCGAGCCGCCGCCGACATCGGAAGCCGAAGGAACGATGCACAGGTATTGATCGTCCGGGCGCATGAGGATGTTCCCGGAGCCAAGGTGGATCTTGTACTCGCGCAGCGTGCCCTTCACGATCAGGAATCGATCGGAAAGTTCGCAGCGATCTGCGATCCTGAGGCGAGGGAGCAGTCGCACCAGCAGATCGCGCCGTGATTGGGCCGTGCCGGAGAGTTCGCCGAATCCATAGCTCCACCAGTAGTCGCGGTAGAGATTGTCGGGCCCGCCGTCCTGCCACTGGGGGTTGTTCCCGACGGATGCGACGCCGATGAAAAGGTCCACGTCGCGCATGATCTCTGAGAAAACGAGCGGCGGGATTTGTTCCAGCGGGAGTGGCTCGGTTTCGGCCGCATCCGCGCCCGTTTCGGGGTGGTCGCGGTCTCTTGTGTACCCGCCCCCACTCGCGTGCGCCATCGCGAGGGGCGCTCGCTCGCGATAGAAGCGGACCTGATCCGTCGCCAGGTGATGGAATGCGCCGGCCTCGTTGGTGTCGGTGCCGAAATTGTCTCCGGCGCCCTCGATCCAGAACTCGGCCCGCAGGCCCCACCTAGCGAGGGTGCGAGATGCCGGCGGAAACTCCGCATCGACCAAGAGACGCAGGCGATTCCGCCATCCGCGTGCGGCGGCCAGCGCGTGGAACTGGTGCTGGCGGATGATGTGCGCCGCGTAGCGATTGGAGTATGCCCCGGTCGCACGTTCAACGTCGGTGAGCAGGTACACCTCGCGATGCGCCTGCTTGAACGGCTGGCGCAGGCCGCGCTCTTCGAAGAACCGGCGCCACGCGAGAATCTCCTCGCGATCAACCAGCATCGGATGCCACAGACGCACGACCGCGCTCTCCTCACGCACTTTCACGGGCAGGCCCGAGGCATCGCAGAGCCTTCCATCGAGCCACGTTGCCGACGTCCATGGGCCGTCGGCGCGGTCCTGGAACTGCCACATGATTCGGCGAGCGAGCACTCCCACGAGGGGGTGATCGAGGTATCGTTCGCGCCAGGTGCCCATCGCCCAGCCCTTCTGCTCAAGGAACAGGCTGTCGATGCGGTCCTTCTGGGCCGGGAGCATCGCGCCGATGTCCTTCATCGAGAGCTTCAGCTCCTTCAGTTCGTCGGCGTGATCCTTCTTCAGCGCGGCGGGAACGGCCTTGATGATCTTGCCATCCTTCCGGATAAACGTGAGCCTGCATCCGGTCGACGAATCGATCTCGAGGCGGGCCGTGATGTCGCCAAGGACCTCTTCGCGCACTCCGACCTCGCTCAGGCCGTAGCTGGGCACGGCGAGTTCCTCGATCTCCTCGCGCGGCAGTCTTTCTCGCGTTGCGGCCGCCGTCAGCGCCTTCTCGATCCCCTTCTGCGCGGGGATGAACTTCACCTTGACCTTGAGCATGGCAAGCTGGGCCAGCGAGTCTGTACCCGGCATCTGTCCCAACGCGTGGATGCACGCGTGCCCGACCTTCACCGCGCGCGGCCCGATCCCCGGCACCTTTTGATACGATCGCATCGCCAGCGCGCCCAAGACCCGCGCGGTCGGCGCGTCGTCCCCGGAGGCGCCGATCATCCAGGCCAAGCCTTTGAGCATCTCTGAGGAGCGATCGGTGGGCGACGCCGAGTCGATACCCTCGATCGGCCCGCCCGACATCTCCGGGCGCGCTGTGCACGCCAGCGCCAGCCACGACCCGACTCTCGCGCGGAACGAGTCCGAGCGGGCTTCCTTGGTCAATGCCCGCGCCTCGGATGTCCACTTCTTTCCTGGCTCGCCGCCCTTGGCCGCCGCGGCGTGGAGGCACACCCGCCGCCAGAGGTCCTGCTGCTTGGCCGACATCTTTCCCCATTCCCGGGTGAGTTGATCGATCCACGGCTCGCCGAGTGGCACGGGCACAGGGGCGAGCAGACCCAGAGCCTTGTCGAGGTCGTGTAATCGAGCGGAAGTACTGCTGGATTCGCGAATGATCGCTTCGCGGAACCGGAACAATGAAACGAGCTCCGACGGCTTGGCCTTGAGCATCTGATTCGCGACGCCGGTTAAATTGCCAAGCCACAACTGACAATCAACGCCGAAATAGTCCCACGTGGGTGCAGACAGGAGCTCTTCAAGAGCATGCACGATGAGTGAGGATTGATTCGGCAATCGAGACTCGGAGAGGATATCAGAGACCGAGCACCACGCTCCGACGACCGTACCTAATCGGCTGACACCAACAGCCTCCGGGTCGGGCGCGGGCGCCGCCGCGGCGATCGCGCCGGACAGAGCAGCGAGCAACGGCAGATGTTCAGGATTGTTCTGGACGAGCTTTGTGATTTCGCTTGCGCATTTCGCGCCCAGTACCGGGCTGTACGACGGACGCCGGTGCTTGAGAGCCTTCGCAACTGACGATCGGACGCGCTCGACCACGCGAGCTTCCGACTCCTTCAGGCCCGTAAATCGCACCATCTCATGCATCGGCGCCCGCGAATCGAGCACGACATGCCTCGCCAATCTCGACATGATCCCAGGCCAATTATTCGTGAGCGTCTCGCGGGTCAGGAACTGAACCGTCAAGGCCGATGGGGACCACCGAGCCTGCGGGTCTTGGCGGATCGGGTTCTTCGACTGCGATTGACGATCCGCGATGGCCGCCAATCGCGCGGAGAGTCGTCGTTCGCCCGCACTATCGACGCGCGACAGGGCAAAGGCCATTGTCTTGGCGGCGCGCAAGGCCGCTGGGGTCATCGGCTGCTTTGAACTATCACGTTCGAGCTTCGCCACAAGCCTCGACAGGTACCGATGTCTAAGGAGACAGAGAAACTTGAAACCGGAGACCTTCCCAAGTACGAATTCCCAATCCGGCGCGTCGAATGGGCAGTCTCTGCCAAACATCGGAGGCAACACGTACTGCCATTCGAACCAGTGATCTTGGCCATCGCCGACATTCATCCAAAGCGACCAATCCAAGTCGCCTCGTCCCGGTGACTTCGCCGCGATCTTTTCGGCCACCCGCCCCAACCGCTCGAACATCAAGAGCGTAGCTCACCGTCGGTCCATTCCCTTCAGCGACAACAGGGCCTTGACCGTCGGATTGTTTAGAGCCGTCGCGGTGTCTTGGTACATCAACTTTCCGCTCGCCCCTGCGAACGCCTTCACCAGCTCCGCCGCGTCCACCTGCTTAGCCTTCCCCACGCCTCACCCCCCGACCAGCGGCACCAGCTTCAGAAATGTCACCTCCACCCCGCGCGACAGCGTGATCCGCTCTTCCAGGCTCTCGGTCTGCCGATCACCCGCCAGCACCAGCACGCGGCACGACTCATACGCCGCGCACGCCCGCTCGAACTGCTCCTTCCAATCGATCCGACGCCCACCGCGCGGCTTGAACCCGTTGAGCGTCTTCTCCGCGTCCGATGGCTGCACCAGGCCGCGAAACACCGCCTCGCCCCGTTCGGCCCGTCGGTTGTAATCGTCGACCTCCTGATACACACGCTCGCGGATCAACTCGCGGACCGTGATCACCTCGGTCGGGAACGTGAGTTCCACGCCGTCGGAGCGGTGACCAGCGGTCGTTTCATCGCGAACCAGCACGGTGCTCGGCATAGGTGCCTCCGCTCTCAGCATACCGACGCCGTGCCGTGTTTCAAAGAAGCAAGAACCACCGAATCAGGGTGGGGGACGTGATCAGATCGGCGATCACGCAGGCTTCAGCAGGTGGAATCGACTGCTTCAGCCAATGAAAAACCGCCGAGAGGAAGGTTGTTCCCCTCGGCGGTATGTTTGTAAAGGAATTACATGTGGCTGATCACCGCATCCCCGAACTCCGAGCACTTCAGCTTCTTGACCGTGGTATCCCCCTCGGCCTTCATCAGCCGCTCGAAGTCGTACGTCACCGTCTTGGCGCTGATCGCACCGTCCATACCCTTGATAATCAAATCCGCGGCCTCGGCCCAGCCCATGTACCGCAGCATCATCTCGCCCGACAGCACCACCGAGCCGGGGTTGACCTGGTCGAGATTCGCATACTTCGGGGCCGTGCCGTGCGTCGCCTCGAAGATCGCGTGCCCGGAGACATAGTTGATGTTGGCGCCGGGGGCGATGCCGATGCCGCCGATCTGGGCCGCCAGCGCGTCCGAGAGATAGTCGCCGTTGAGGTTGAGGGTGGCGATGACGTCGAAGTCCTTGGGGCGGGTGAGGACCTGCTGGAGGGTGATGTCGGCGATGGTGTCCTTGATGAGGAGCATCTTCTTCCACTTGCCGTCGCCGTGCGTCGACCAGATGGCGGCCAGGGTCGACTCGACTTCGTTGACGATGTCGGCCTTCTGCTTGGGCGTCATCATGTCATAGCCGGGATCGATCATCTTGGCGTTGCCCTCGGGGGTGAGGCCGGGGTTGCCTTCCTTGTTGCCGAGGATCCAGGTCTCGCGCTCGGTGACGGTCTGGTTGCGGAAGAAGGTGCTGGCGACCTTGTAGCCCCAGTCCTTGAACGCGCCC
>JAEUJA010000260.1 GCA_016793195.1 Phycisphaerae bacterium | reverse complement strand
GATCGCCCATCGCCCAGGCGAGGCGGTCGATGCTGTGGACGGCCTGCTCGACGATGTGGTCGCCGGAGATCCAGGTGAAGTGCCACCAGTTGCGCATCTGGAACTCGACGTCGCTCCACTCCGGCTGGCGCGGGCGCTTGCCGAGCGTGCCGGTGAGATATGTGGTGTAAGCGCTGTTCACGTCGCCGATGGAACCGGAGAGGATCTTGTCGAAGGCCTCCTTCATGCCCGGGTGGTGGCGCCAGCAGAAGCCGATGAGCACGCCCAGGTTCTTGGACTTGGCCTCCTCGCCCGCGGCGCAGAACGCGCGGTAGCCCGGCGCGTCGACCGCGATCGGCTTCTCCGCGAACACATGCTTGCCGGCCTTGATCGCCGCGTGCAGGTGGGCCGGGCGGAAGCAGGGATAGCTCGTGAGCAGCACCGCGTCGATGCCGCTGTCGATCACCCTCTGGTATGAGTCAAAGCCCGTGAACCTGCGGTCGTCGCCGACGTTGAGCTGCTCCTTGGTGATGGTGCGCCCCTTGGGGTGCTGCTCGGCGTCGCCGATCCAATCCGTGATGTTCTTGTGGGCCGAGTCGAGGCGGTCCTTGAAGACGTCGCCCATCGACCAGAGCACGAGCCCCTTGTCGGCGGCGAGGGCCTGCGTCGCCGCGCCCGTGCCGCGCCCGCCGCACCCGATCAGCCCGATCTTCATCGTGTCGGACCCGGCGGCATGGACCAGGGGAGAGGCCAGTCCGCTCGACAGAACCGGAACCGCGGCGGCGACGGCGGAGACGCGGACAAAGTCCCGGCGCGACAGGCCGGACGCTTCGGGGTGATGCTGCTCGTTCATGAAAAAGGCCTCCACGCCCCGGCGGCACGCCCGGGCGATGCGACAGCGTACAGCGCCGGGTGGCCCCTGCCAACCCGAAGGAGTTTCGTGATGGCGCCGGCGCACGCGCCCGCCCGCGCCTAGTTGCCCGCGGCCTTCGCGCCGGTATCTGGTTCGCAAACGACACGGAACCCCACAAACCCACCCTCGGTCAGCCACCACTTGCTCTTGGGGATGTTCGGGTCGCTGGCGTTGAGGGCGCCGGTGTTGACCAGGCGAGCCTCGGGGCGCATCGCGGCGGCGTCGGCCACGAACGAGCCGCCCTTGATGACCCACTTGTTGTCGATCCCCTTGGCCCACTCGCCCGCGTTGCCCAGCATGTCGTACAGGCCCCAGGTGTTGGGTTCCTTGGTGCCCAAGAGGTGCGTCTTGGCCTCGGCGTTGTCCGCGAACCACGAGATGCTGTCGAGTGAAGCCGCGTCGTCGCCCGACGGGTACTTCGTGCTCGCCCCGGCCCGGCAGGCGTACTCCCACTCGGCCTCGGTGGGCAGGCGATACTTCTTGCCGGTCTTGGCCGCCAGCCACGCGGCGAAACTCTCCGCGCCGCGATACGAAACCGAGATCACGGGATACCCCGTGGTGCCAAAGCCGCGATCGGCGGCGACGTACGGCTTGGTCGGCTTGGTGACCGCGTCCGCGGCGGTGGTTCCCACCGCGCCCTCGGGCTTGTCCAAACCGAACAGGAACGCGTTGTAGTGGTCCCAGCTGATCTCGACCGTGCTGACATACAGCGCACCGATCTCCTTGGCCGCCGTTTTGGTCGGATCAGCGGGGTCGGCCATGGTGATCGAGCCCGGCGGGATCGGGACCATATCGATGGTGAGCACCGTGCCCGAGATCGTCTCGGTGTAGGGTTCGAGCTTGGGCGCGTCGCTCTTCACCGTCACGGACGAGGGCTTCTCGCTCGGCGACGTGGGGACGAGATCGGGCGGAATCACCGGCGGCTCGCCCGCCGGCGCGGCGCCGGCCGCTACGCTCATGCCAACCACGGCCAGGACCGCGGAGATGCCCATGATTCGGCGATGGTTCTTGTTCATGCTGAGGTTCGTGTTCATGCTGAGGCTCGTCCTCCCAAGCGTGTTCATGCGGCAAGTGCTCGGTCGGCCCGGGCTCGCGTGCTGGCGGCCCGCGAGGTTTCCGCGCCTGTGCTTCCCCGCCCCGATCGCCCGCAACGTTTCACGCCGGGGCACTCCGATGTGCCTGGCGGCGCTGGCCCTGCTCTCCGGCTGTACACCCGGCGATCGGCACCTGACGCGTCACGAGTTTTCCCACCTTGCCATGGGCGTGCGCGTCAACGCCGTAGTGTACGCGAGCGACGAGCGCAGGGCCCGCGAGTCCGTGGCCGCGGCGTTTGCCGAAATCTCACGTCTTGACGAGCTTCTCAGCGATTACCGGCCCCAGAGCCAGCTCTCCCTGGTCAACGCCCGCGCCGGCCAGGGCTTCGGGCTCGGCATCACCGAGATCGATCCCGCGTTCGCGGTAGTCCTGCGCGAATCCCTCATCGTCGCCGAGCGGACCGAGGGCGCGTTTGATCCCAGCGTCGGGCCGATCGTGCAACTTTGGCGATCCGCGCGAAAGCAGCAGCGTTTGCCCGACCCCGGCGCCGTCGCGACCGCCGCCGCGTGCGTGGGCTGGCGGGACATCATTCTCGGCGGCGCGCCCGAGCGCCTGACGCTCTCGCTCCGCAAGCCCGGCATGAAGCTCGACCCCGGCGCGTTCGTCAAGGGCTACGCCGCGCGGCGCGCGGTCGAGATTCTTCGCGATCGCGGCCTCGACCATGCCCTGATCTCGATCGCGGGTGATATCTCGTGCTCGCTCCCGCCGCCGGGCCAGCGCGGCTGGCGCGTCGCGGCCTCGCACGGCGGCGGCTCGGCCGACCGTTCGTTTTCGCTCCTGCTCTCCGACCAGTCCGTGTCGACCGCCGGCGACACCGAGCAGTTCATCGAGATCGACGGCGAGCGGTATTCGCACATCGTCGATCCACGCACCGGCCTCGGCCTGACGAATCGTGCCGCCGCGACCGTTGTCTCTCGGAATGCGACGATCGCCGACGCGCTCGACACCGCGCTGTGCGTCGCCGGCCTCGATCGGTTCGAGGCGATCATGGCCAAGTTTCCCGGGTGCGAAGCCCGGCTCGAGGCCCTCGACGCACGCGGGGCGATGATGTGCAAGGAAACGCCGGGCTTTCGGCTCCTGGTCGAGCCCGATCGCTTGCCCTAGGTCCCGCGAGGGCGACGCTTCATCCGCTCCACGCCCGTGCCTGGCGTCGGCGGGGCCTCGGCCATCGTCCTACTCCAGCCACTTCTCAAGTTCGAGCTCGCTCCGCACGCGGATGCCGAAGCTGCCGAACAGCG
>JAEUJA010000259.1 GCA_016793195.1 Phycisphaerae bacterium | reverse complement strand
AACTTTGCCGGGTCGCACCCGGTGATTCATGGGTTCTAAACCCGCTTGTGGTGAAACACCCCCCAGACTTTCCGCACGATTCGAGCCCTCAATGCCACACCTCTCGGTGCTCATTCCGACCTTTCAACGCCCAGCCAAGATTGCCGCGTGCCTGGCCTCGCTGCGTGCGCAAGTCCTTGAAGGACTTGAGATTGAGATCATCGTCGGTCTCGACGGCCCCGACCCCCGCTCGCGCGAGGCCATCGACCGCGCCTGGTTCCCATCGTCGCCTCGCGGCGCAACTCCTGCGGGTGCGATGCTTCAGGTCGTCGAGCTGCCAAAGCAGGGCTACATGGGCGTGCGGCGCGACATCCTCGCCAAGGCCACCGGGCAGGTCATGGTGTCGCTCAACGACGACGTGGAGCTTTGTCCGGGCTTTCTGGCGGCCCACGCCCGCCGGCACCTGGCCGCCCCGGGCCCGGCGATCGTGGTGGGCGACTCGCCCTGGAAGGTCCACGCGGGCGACACGCTGTTTGATCGCGTGGTGCGCGAGACCTCGCTCATCTTTTTCTATGACCAGATGTACGCCAAGGCCGCCACGTTCGGGCCAGGCCACGACTGGGGCTATCGATTCTGCTACGGGCTGAACTTCTCCGCGCCGCTCGACCTGGTCCGCGAGGTCGGCGGCTTTGCCGATCACGCCGACACCTACGGCTATGACGACATCGAGCTGGCGTTCCGCCTGCAACGGGCGTTCAAGACGCCGGTGCTGTTCGAGCCCAAGGCCGCGGCGCTGCACGACCATCGATACACGCCGCGCGACGTGATCCGGCGCGAGTACAACCTCGGGCGGGCGGCGTGGAAGTTCGCGAATTCGAGCCGCGAGTTTGCGCTGGACCTGTTCGGGCGCGACATCACGAGCCAGGGCGAGCTGGCGTACTCGCGCGAGTTCGTGTCGCGCGAGCGGGCCAGCGCGATGAAGCTCGCGCCGGAGTTTGTGGCGCTGGGCGAGACGCCGTCGGGCGTGATCGCCCCGAACCCGATGACGCCGACGGGACCGGTCGCGCCGACCATGACCGCGCCGACGGGAGTGGTTACGCCAACCGGGCTCGCGACAGCGTTGGCGCCTGGGCCGGGCGCACTCTCGGGAGCATCGGCCGGGCCTGCGAACGTTCTGCGCGCGTTGGCGCAGCAGTTCATGCTGCTGAAGCGCTGGCTGTGGCGCCGCGGCCTGCTCGACGAGAGCGAGGGTCAACCCACGCGCGAAGTGCTGGCTGAAGCCTAAAGCCGCCCGCGGCCTATCTGATCCTGAGCGTCGGATCGCCGAACACCATGAACTTCATGCCCTGAAAGAAGATGCTGGGCGGGTACCAGCCGCTGTCGGGCTTGATGGTCGCGAGCCCCTCGGCGTCGTAGTACTCGCGGATCGCGTCGCTCCAGCAATCGCCCAAGCGGGCCGGCTCGTGCTTCTGCGAGCGCGTGGCGATCGCTCGCACGAAGCCGCGCGCCAGCGACATGCCCGCGGGTTGGCTCCCGGTGTTGCAACCAATGTACGCGGCCGCGCCGTCCGGCCCGCGCCGGAGCAGTTGCTCGCCCAGCCCCGTCGGGTTGTATCGCCCGCGCTGATAGCACGCCGGCGCGGGCGGCGGGATCTTGAAGACCTGGCCCGCGTTGGTGCCCGCGTGCTCGCAGCCTTGCCAGTCGGTGTACGGCTCGTAGGGCGGGAGCGTCGCAAAGCGCGCGGTCGAACATCCCGCCGAGATCATGACCGCCGTCGCGCCCGCGTTGTGGATTTTTCCCAAGCTCCAGGTCCCGATGCACTGATCCCAGCAGTCGTCGTTGCCATGGCCGCTGTGGACGACAAGGCGCGTGCCCTTGTTCAGCAGATCGACGATTGCGGCCTCGGTGGGCTGCGTCGCGGCGTCACCGCCCCAGTAACGCTTCTCGATCGACCACGGCGCCGCGAGCATCGAGGCCCACTCGTCCATCGACGGGCGATTCTCGATCCAGCCTCCCACGGCGATGAACGCCGCACTCGGCGCGGTGCGCTTTGCGAGGCTGTCTTCGTACGCGATCGTCTTGGCCGCGACCGTCTGCACTTCCTCGGGCGTCGACACGGGCCAGCGCGAGAGCGCGATCTCCGGACGATAGTCGACGCCGTCGAAATTGATCGGATCGGCTTTGTTCTTCTCGCCGCGCACCTCGCCGAAGTATCGCGCATGAAAACTCGTCCCGGCGGGGGTGAAGGCGACCGCCTCGTTTTCGGGTGTTTCGCCCTTCTGGGCGTTCCAGTCGTCAAACGTGCCGTCAGCCTTTGCGAGATCGGCGTAGTAGAGATCGCAGGGATAGAACGAATAGTCAAAGGCCTCGGGTGTGATGCGATCGAGGCACATGTATCGAACAGGGAGGACATCCGCATCGCCGACCAAGAGGACGTACCCGGCGCTCCCGCCCCTCCACGCGTCGAAGAGATGGTGCTTGAGACGCTCCGCGTCGTCGATCCCCGGCTCGCCATTGATCGCTTCCTCGAGGATTTCCACACGCGTATCGAATTCGCGCGCGCGGAACGCGACGAATGCCTCGAGAGACGGCGCAAGATTCCGTGGTGCGATGATGAGGAACGAGGGCTTGTCGTTCGGCCCCGAGTCCTTCTTCGCGTCTTCGGCCAAGACCCCGTCGCAGACCGACGCTGTGACGATCGCGGCGATTAAACACGCGACGACTCGCGACGCGCGGCGGATTCGCGTGCGTCGCTTCGGGGTGCGGCGGAACGCACGCTCGGGCTGGCGCATGTCCATCTCCATTTGAAACGACGCGCCAAGGCGGCGTGCCGTTCTGCGCTCTACTTCAACAGGATTCGGAGCTCACGACATCCCGCGCCCGTGCTTCTTACAGCTTCCGCACCCAGACGTTGCGATACTGCACGAAGTTGCCATGGTCCTGCAGCATGAGCCCGCCGGGCTTGGACTCGTCCTCGCCCATCGCGCCGCCGGTGGGTCCGGTGATTTCGCTGTTGTTCTGGATGAGCACGCCGTTGTGGAGCACGGTGACGCGGGCGTTGGCGGTCTTCTTGCCCGCGGCGTCGAACTTCGCGGCGGTGAAGATGATGTCATAGCTCTGCCACTCGCCGGGGGCGCGCGAGACATTGACGAGCGGCGCGTGCTGCTTGTAGACCGAGCCGCACTGCCCGTCGGGATACGTCTCGTTCTGATACGAGTCGAGGATTTGGACCTCGTAGCGTCCCTGGATGTACACGCCGCTGTTGCCGCGCCCCTGGCTCTTGAGCCCGGCTTCGGCGTCGGCCTTGGGCGTGGCGAACTCGATGTGGACCTGCATGTCGCCGAAGGTCTGCTTGGTCGTGATGCTCCCCGAGCCGGGCTTGCAGGTCATCGGCGAGCCCTTGACCTTGGCGTTGTCGAGCGTCCACTCGACGGGCTTGCCGTCGGTCTTGGTCCAGGCGTCGAGCGACGTGCCGTCGAAGAGCACGACGGCGTCGGACGGCGCCAGCTCCGGGTGGGCGGGCGAGCCGGGCGTGATGATTTTGGGCTGGGGGGGCTCCTTGGCGGGCTGGGCCTGCTGGGCGAGCGCGACAGCGCCGGCGGCAAGAGCAAGTGCGAGGCAAACGGGCGCGGCAGCACGATCGATCGACATGGGTCTACTCCTCATAGAAACGATCCCACTTTATACCGCGCCGGGAGGCAATTGACCAACCGCCCAGGGCGGGTACAGGCCACGTTCGTTTCACAAAGGTGGACGACGGCGGCGAAGTCTCGCGCTCCAAAAACGCATCGCCCGCCGGCCTCCGATGAGTCCGACGGGCGGGAGTTGCGCTGGAGTGTCGTTCGGGAGGAGTGTCGAACTTCGGTGGAGCAGGGTCGTCGGATCAGCGTGTTCGTCGACGGGTCAAGAGAGACCGCGCCGGGCTTGTCCGGCGCGGCCCACCAATCCGCGCTCGCTACGCGGCGCGCTTTTCCAGATATCCCAGGCGAACCAGGAACTCGCTGGCCTGCTCGATCTCCCACTTGGTGTACGGCGCGAGGCAGTCCGGCTGGTCCGGCGTCCCCATGAGCGCCGCGGGATACACCCACGCGCCGTTGTGGTGATCGGCGAACTCGACCGCGGCCTGGAGCGCCGCTTCCGCGGCATCCGCGAGGCGATCGGGCGGGAGAACGTCACGGGGGCGGGACATGGGTGGCTCCTTCTTCGCACTCCGCACGCGACGCGCGCCGGGGTGCTTTCAATCAAACGATACTTCGGAAAGCAAGACGTCACGGTTGCGTTCAGACATCACGAATTCCGCGAGGGCTTTCCCCTCCTCAAACGACATGCCGGTTTGGCAGTCACTCCTTTGTGAACAAAATGTGGGAACCACGCGAAACCCACGTTCGTAGCACGCGATCCCACAGACCAACCCGACACCGAATGTCGTTCCAAGGAATCCTCGCAGCAACCGCACATCGATGTTCATCGATATGCCACGATGACCCGCGGGGCGGACATCACCCGCCGCGCCCGCCCCTCCGCTGGGTATGCTGCGCTTGTTCCCGCGGAGGCTCGCCATGAAAAGTCTGCGATCGTTCGTCGCCGCCTCGGTTCTGCTCGTCGGCGCTCCCCTGGTCGCCGCTTCGGCGTGTGCCGCGGGAGACCTGGTGCTCACGCGCGACGGCATGTCCGATTATGTGATCGTTGTGCCTCGGAGCGCGTCGCCCGCGACCAGGCGCGGCGCCCGGGAACTCGTCGAACACATCAGGCTCATCAGCGGCTCGGAACTGCGGATCATTGACGACGACGCGCCCGCGCCGGCCCACGCGATCATGCTCGGCGCTGAGCCGCCGGGTGACAAGCCCGCGGCCGACACCCAGCCCCCGCTCGGCGCAGACGGCTTTGTCATCCGCAGCGTGGGCGAGCGCGTGTACATCGCCGGACCGGGCCCGCGCGGCACGATGTACGCCTGCTCGGCGTTCCTCGAGTCGCTCGGCGTGCGCTGGTTCACGCCGACGGTCACCAGCGCCCCGGCGAAGCCCACCATCACGCTCGCGCCGATCAACGTCCGCGAGGTCCCCGCATTCGAGTACCGCGAGCCGTTCTTCACCGAAGCGTTCGACAAGGACTGGGCGGCCCGACTTCGCCTCAACGGCAACACGCCCGCGCTCGACGAGTCGACCGGCGGCAAGGTCGCCTACGCCGAGTTCGTCCACACCTTCGACTCCCTCGTCCCGCAGAACCTGTTCGACACGCACCCGGAGTACTTCCCGCTGATCGGCGGCCAGCGCACCGGCGGCTATGTGCAGCGCTGCCTTTCCAATCCCGACGTGCTCCCGCTGGCGATCGCGGGCGTGAAACGGGCCTTTGCCGCCCGCCCCGACGCCGTCATCATGTCGGTGTCGCAGAACGACTGCGGCGCGTGGTGCCAGTGCGACGCGTGCAGAGCCATCACGGAGAAGTACAGCTCGCACTCCGGGCTCTACTTGTGGTTCGTCAACCAGGTCGCCGAGGCGATCGAGAAGGACCACCCGGACAAGCTGATCGATACGCTGGCGTATCAGTTCACCGAGGCGCCGCCCAAGGGAATCGTGCCGCGGCACAACGTGCGCGTGCGTTTGTGCCCGATCGCCGTGTGCGAATCGCATCCCTACGAGCGCTGCGACTTCCCCGCGACACGCGAATACGTCGCCAACCTCGCCGCCTGGAGCTCAATCACCAGCACGCTCTACATCTGGCACTACAACACCGACTTTGCCAACTACCTCATGCCCTTCCCCGACTTTGACGAGTTCCCGGCCGACCTGCGCCTGTACCAGAGGAGCGGCGTCAAGGGCGTGTTCTTTCAGGGCGCGTACGCGCCGGGCGGCGGCGGGTCCGACGCCGAACTGCGTTCCTATGTCATGGCCAAGATCCTGTGGAATCCCGCGCTCGACACCGACACGCTGGTCACCGAATGGATGCAGGGCGTGTACGGCCCGGCCTGGAAGCCGATGCGTGAGTGGTTCGACCTCCTCCACCAGCGGGCCCGCAAGCCGCAGAATCACCTACGGATCTACGACCCGCCGAGCGATGTCTTTTTTCCGCCCGAGGTGCGGGCGGCGGGCGACACGCTCTTCGATCAGGCGGCGTCGCTGGCGACCAGCGACCAGCAGCGCCACGACATCGCCAAGGCGCGGCTGTGGCTGCGCTATGTGAAACTGGTGATGGAGCCGCGCGACGACACGGTGCTCGACGCGTTCCTGAACGACGCGCGCTCATTCGGAATCACGAGCCTGAACGAGGGCGGCACGCTCGAATCGTGGGCCGGGTGGTATCGGTCGAGGTAGGCCGTTCGCCGCCACTCGCGCTCGTGCTCCCGCAGACGCATCATTCCGGCTTCGCCGCCCCGCGCAGCTCGTCGCCCGTCACCTCGTTCTTCACGCCCGGCCACTCCAGCGGCCAGGTCGTCACGCACCGGTCAACCTCCAGCCCTAGTTTCTCGACGTACTTCGCCAGCGTCAGCGATCGCCCGCTGAGCGCCTTGCCGGGGCGATAGAACAACAAGTCGCCCGTCAGCAGCGTCTTGATTCTCGGCAAGTACACGATGAAGTACTCGTCGGTGTGATCCGATTCCCTGTCGTTGAGAATGACGAGCGACGCGGCCTTGTCCTCGTGCGACCAGCGCTCGGGCACCGGCTCGATCGTGGCTTCCCGCGGCCCGTGCGACCATGCGTCCTCGCGCAGGAGAAAGTTGGCCGCCAGGACCTCCTTGATCAGAGCGGCCGTCGTCGGCGGCACGAGAATGGTCGCGCCCTCGTGGGCCCACGCGCGCACGCCGCCCACGTACTGCCCGTGGATGTGGCTGAACGCGAAGAACTTCACGGGCTTCTTGAAGCGTTCGCGCACCGCGGTCGCCAGCGTCTCGGCGTTGCGGGTGGTGTACACGCCCTCGAAGACCAGCAGGTGATCCTCGAACTCGACCACGAACACCCGCGCGTTGGCGCGCGCGAGCTCGCACGCAAGCAGCCCGCCGCCCAGATCGCGGAAGATGAACTCCTCGGGCGGGATGACCATCGCGGCGTCGCGCGCGGGATCGCCCTTGGGGGTGCGCACCTTGTCGATGGGCGTGGGGTCGGCGAACTCGAGCCGCGCGACCTGGCGATTGGCGTGCGTGATGGTGACCGCGTGCCCGTCGTACCTCACGACCTCGAACATCGTCCCTCGCACGTCGTGATCGAACGAACGCGAAAGAGCGGTGATCCCTCCGACCAGCCCGGGCGGGAGTTGGCCTGCTTCGCCCCACCAGAGCACGTCGGTGCTCGCGATGAGATATTGGAGTTGGGGCGCCCCGCTCGCACCGGGCGCCGGCGCGATGCCCATGTTCTCGGAGCGTTCCTTGATGTACGCCGACAGCAGCGCCGGATGGATCATCGCCAGCGTCGCCGGCGCCAGGTCCCCGAGGTTCTTCGGCGCCAGGTCGTCGCCCGCGTCGTTGGATTGAAACAGCCGCCCGCGCCGCCAGAAGTATCGATCGGGCGGCTCGCTGTCGCGGTCCTTGTCGCCGATCGTGATCTCGCCCTCGCCGGTCTGTTCATCAAGGGCCACCCGCACGCGAACGTTGTACGTTCTGAAATCCCCCGGGCGATTCGGGTGGGTTGAGTCCGTGATCGTCCCTTCGCCGATGCACTCCCACGCCGACTGGGCGGCGGCCTGGGCCGAGCCGAACACCATGCCCAGCCACACCACGCACCCCGCCGCCACCGTTCGCATCATGATCGCACCTCGGTCCCAGAACGCCCGCCTCAACGCCTCCACCAAAGGGCCCATTCCCGCCCGATTTTTCAATTGGCCCTTGTGCGGAGTGTTCACCCCAAGCATAATGAAACTCCAGCCCCGGCATCGACCTTTGCGTGCGTCCCGGTCGGGGCAAGATGCTCGTGAGGTGCACCATGAACGGCGTGAACAAACTCATCGCGGCGGCGGGCCTGGCCATCTCCTGCGGGAGCGCCGCGGCCCAAACTTCGTTCTGGATCGCCGGCGACGGCAACTGGAACAACCCCGCCAAGTGGACCGCCGGCGTCCCCAACGCCACCACCGCCAACGCCATCATCGCCGATCCGGGCGGCTACATCATCACCCTCAACCTGAGTATCTCGCTCGCCACCCTGCAGAAGGTCATCCCCGGGCCGCAGATCAACATGCTCCCCGGCACCTTCATCGACCTCTACGGCGGGACGTTCGCCAACGATGGCGCCACCGTCGTCAACACCTCCGCGTCGAACGCCGCCACCGCCATCCGCTTCCACACGGTCAACCACACCATCGGCGCCGACCCCGGAGAATTCGGCGAACTCACCCTCAACGCCTACGCCCCCAACCTCGACACCGCCTACCTCCAGTCGGACCCCGGAATCACCGTCACCAACGACGAAGACCACGTCATCAACGGGTGCGGCAACATCTACGCCCGCATGAACAACCTCGGCCTCATCGACGCCGACATGCCCGGCCGCACCCTCCAGCTCCTCGCCGACCCCAAGTCCAACGGCGGCGTGATCTCCGCCAGCGCCGGCGCCACCCTCTCCCTCAGCGGCTTCGCGCTCACCCAGGGCCCGCCCTTCGGCGTCCTCGTCGCCGACGACGGGACCATCAACATCGCCGGCTGCACCATCTCCGGCGGCGATCTCAACAGCGCCGGCGCCGGCGTCGTCCGCTTCACCGGCAGCTCCACCATCACCGACCTCTCCGGCAACGCCTCGCCCCTGGTCAACCCCGGGGTGACCCTCTCGACCAACGGCGCGATCGTCCTTACCGGCGACACGCTTGTCAATGCTTCCGCCTCAAACAACAGCACCTACATCTACGCCGCCACCAACACCATCTGGGACGACGGCGTCATCACCCTCAACGCCTACGCCCCCAACCTCGACACCGCCTACATCCAGTCCGCCGGCGGCGCGCTCTTCACCAACAACGCCACCGTCCGCGGACGCGGACGCATCTACGCCAATTTCCGCAACAACGCCACGGTCGAAACCGGCGCGGGCGCCATCCTCGAACTCCTCAGCCTGCCCAAGTCAAGCCGCGGCGTCGTCCGCGCCGTCTCCGGCGGAAGCCTCGTGGTCACCGGCATCACCCTCACCAACAACGCCGATTCCGTCGACGGCCAGCTCGTCGCCGACGCTGGAATCGTCTACCTGAACTCGTGCACAATCTCCGACGGCCTGATGAACGCCCTCAACTCGGGTCGCTTCGTGGTCAGCGCAAGCTCCACGCTCGCCGGCGGCGTCTCCGGCTCCGGCCCCATCGACGTCAACCCCGGCCAAATCCTCGTCATCAACCATCCGGCCTGGAGCCACGCGGGCACCGTCCTCATCAACCCAACCGCCAGCAACGCGGGCACGTACATCCGCTTCGACCAGAACTGTTCGGCCACCAACCTCACCGTCAACCTGAACGCCTACGCCCCCAACCTCGACACTTCGTATGTCCAGACCAACGGCGCCGCGGTCGCCACCTTTGAGCCCTCCACCTCCATCACGGGCCGCGGACGTATCTACGGCGCCACGGTTCACAACGGCCCGATCACCGTCAACGGCTCGGCCAACACCATCGAACTCCTCAGCCTGAGCAAGACCAATAACGCCACCGCCAAGGCGGAAAACGACGGCCTGCTTCGCGTCACCGGCATCACGCTCTCCCAGGGCGCCTCCGGCCAGTTGCTCGCCGACAACGCCAGCGTCCAAATCAACAGCTCCACCATCAGCGGCGGGCAGACCAACGCCGCCAACACGGGGCGCGTCGCGGTCATCGCCCCATCCACGTTCGCCGGCGGCGTCTCCGGCTCCGGGCCGCTCGACGTCAACACGGGACAAGTGCTTGTCCTCAACCAACCCGCCTGGAACCACGCCGGCGAAGTGCTCGTCAATCCCACCGCCAGCAACGCGGGTACCTACCTCCGCTTCGACCAGAACTGCACCGTCTCCAACGCGACCCTGCGCCTCAACGCCTACGCACCCAATCTCGACACAGGGTATCTCCAGTCCAACGGGCCCGCCGTGCTCACCATCGACTCCACCTCCCTCGTCACCGGCCACGGACGAATCCACGGCTTTGCGACCAACAACGGCACGATCACCGCGACCGGCTCGGGAAAGACCATCGAGCTGCTCAGCACCCCAAAGACCAACAACGCCACCGCCAAGGCCGAGAACGCCGGCCTGCTCCGCGTCACCGGCATCGCGCTCGCCCAGGGCGCCGCGGGTCAGCTACTCGCCGACAACGCAAGCGTCCATCTCAACAGCGCCACCATCAGCGGCGGGCAGATCAACGCCGTCAACGCCGGCTCCGTCGATGTGGTCGCCAGCAGCACCTTCAACTCCGGCGTCTCGGGCTCCGGGACCATCAACGTCCACACCGGCCAGCTCCTCGCTCTCAACCAGCCCTCATGGAACCACGTCGGCACGCTGCTCATCAACCCCGCCGCCAGCAACGCCGGCACCCACCTCCGCCTCGATCAGGCCACCACGCTCCACAACATCACCGTCCAGCTCAACCGCTACGCCCCCAACTCCGACACCGCCTACATCCACGCCAACGGCTCGTTCGCCGGCACCTTCGGCCCCACCGCCTCCCTCGCCGGCGCGGGCCGCGTCTACGGCGCCTGGAACATGGGCGGCACCTTTGCGCCGGGACGCGACGCCGGTACACGCTACAACATCGATGTCGCCGGCTCCGTGTCGTTCCAATCCACCGGCGTCCTCGCCACCGACATCGGCGGCGCCTCGGCGTTCGGCCAGGTCACCGGCGCGGGCAGCGTCAACGTCGCCGGGACCATCCGCGCCCGACTCGTCAACGCCTTCAGCCCCTCGCCCGGGCAGACCTTTGACGTCGTCTCCGTCACCACCCGCAACGGCACCTTCGCCGCCACCGACTTCGACCGCTTCCCCGAGGGGCCCCAGCGCTTCGTCGTCAGCTACCCAGCCGGCAAGGTCCGCCTCCACGCTCGCAAGTGCCCCGCCGACTGGAACGCCGACGGCTTCGTCAACGGCGACGACTACGACTCCTACTCCGAGCTCTTCGAGGCCGGCGACCCCGCGGGCGACTTCAACAACGACGGCTTCGTCAACGGCGACGACTACGACGCCTTCGCCAGCGCCTTCGAGGCCGGCTGCTAAACGTCGACCGTAAGCCCGCCGCATTCCGTGCTGCGCGTCGCGCCCGCGGCCAGCTCATAGCCGCAGTGAATGCACGCGCCCGGCCGGACGCGCGCCGTCATCAACGCGCCAACCCCGCCGCACAACGCGCCCGCAACGCCCATCAGCAACGCGTCGTGAGCGCGCTCCCCGCCCGCGACGCGACCATCAGCGGCATGGCGACCGCCGCCAGCGCGACCGCGGCCGCCGGCACCACCACGCCGCCGAGGATGAAATCGGGCAGGGCCCGCTGAAGCTCGCTCCCGTTGGTCTTCCACCCGAACGCGACACCCGGCGCCACCACGCCCGTGAAGCACACCGCCGAAACAACCGTGATCACGATCATCGCGACACCTCCGCGTCGGCGTCCGGCGCGCCATTCGGCCCGTCCGGCGCGGTGTCCCGCATCGGGCGCGCCGGATGCATGTCTCCCCCCAACATCGGCGGCGCAATGGTCTGCGGAGCCCGGCCGTTGATCTTCTCATACGCCGCCGCGCTGGGCTCGATCCTCGCCAGCCGGGCCGTGGCCCACGGCCCGTCGTCCCCGCGCGCCCATGGCACCGCGGCGCTCGCCAGGAGCCCGACAAGCGTCACGCCCCGCGCCGCCATCGCAGGCCCCTCAACCGCGCGTGAGCCCCGACTCTCTCCGTCGCTTTCTGACCGAGCCGCAACGTCGCGGCGACTCCGCACCCGTTGAAGGAGATGCCATGAACACGCGCCGGATCGTTTCGACCCTCCTCTTGGCCGCCGCCACGACCGCCAGCGCCAAGCCGCCGCTCACCGTGATCGACACCACCACCGCCGCCCAGGTCCAGCCTTTCCGCGTCGCCACCGTCTCCCTCGTCGACGGCAAGTTCGTCGCCGGCGATTGGTGGGACTACTCCGGCGCTTCCACCCGCGCGCCCGTCTGGTGCGGATGGGACGCCTTCGGCCGCGACTGGGGTGTCGGCTCCAACGCCAACGCCATCTACGGAAACTACTGCGGCATGAGCTCGCCCGGCGACCGCTGGTTCTACGGCTGGGGCTACAACTGCCCCCTCTTCTGCGACGACATGGTCAACGTCTCCCAGCCCGGCGCCCTCATCGACGAGATCAACTTCTCGTGGACATGGGAAGGCACCGGCAACTGCGACATCCTCGTCATGCTCGCCGACGTCCCCGTCTCCTGCAACCACGACCCGCTCACCCAAACCTACTACGCCGGCCTCATCTTTTCCTTCGGCGTCCTCCCCGGCGGGCCCGGCACCCTTTACACCAGCAACTTCACCGGGCTGGTCGCGGCCGGATTCGCCCCGCCGCTCCCGCCCTCCAACGCAGGCTCCTACCTCGTCGGCATCGGCGACATGAGCACCGGAACCTTTCAGACCCAACCCTGGCCCACCCAGTCGCTCCTCTGGGGCTCCAAGAGCATGATGACCCCGCCCTACGACACCGCCCCCTACATCGAAGGCTGCGGCACCCACGACTACGAAACCTGGGACGATGACGCACCCGCCGATTCCACGTTCAACATCTTCGAGTGCTACCAGACCAACTTCGGCCTGTGCCCCGACCCCCTCAATCACATGATCGCCTTCGGAATCGCACAGCCCCCGTGCCCCCCATGCTCCCCGAGCACCGTCACCAAGCACTACAAAATTAGGGGCCCCGCCAACGGCACGCCCTGGACGTGGGGCATCGCCGAGACCCCCTTCGGCGGCCCGCTCTACGCCCACGGCAAGAACACCGGGGTCAGCGGGAGTACCTGTGTCCTTGCGAACGCGCTGGTCAACGAGATCAATACGTACGCCGCCCAGGACCTGTGCTCTCCCACCAACCTCCAGGCCACCGTGATGTCGTGCGGTCCCTTCCGCGCCCGCGTCCGCATCGTCGCCCAGGTTTGCATGGGCTCCTCCTTCGAGCTTTACACCGGCAACGGCAACGTCGACCCGACCTGCCTCGTCCCCACCTGGCCCGCCTTCGGCTGCCAGTTCAACCCCGAAATCGTCGAGATCGTCCCCAGCGGCCAGGACTGCAACGAGAACGGCGAGGACGACATGTTCGACATCGCCGACGGCGTCAGCAACGACGTCAACAACGACGGCGTCCCAGACGAGTGCCAGTGCCTCGCCGACTACAACGCCGACGGGTTCGTCAACGGCAACGACTACGACTACTTCGCCGCACTCTTCGACGCCGGCGACCAGGGCGCCGACGCCAACGCCGACGGCTTCGTCAACGGCAATGACTACGACCTCTTCGCAGAACACTTCGACGCCGGCTGCTAGCCGCGGCCAACCGGCGCGCCGCCAACCGCGCACGACCTCCGCACGGACGAATCGTGGCACGGACCCGCCTTCGGGTCCGTGCTTTCTTTCGCGCGCGATCCGAAGAAGCGTCGCCGCGCCCGCCCTCACCGCCCCCGCACGCTGTTGCCCGGGAAGTCCCAGCCCAGCAGCGCGTTCCGCGTCCAACGCAGTCGCCCGTAGATGCGGTCGCTGCTCTGGCCGCTCAGCGTCGGCGGCTCGTAATACGCCGGCTGATACCCGTACTGCATCCCGAGCGGAGAGTCCGGCGAGTTGGGATTCCAGCCCGGATCGCTGGTCGTCATATCACGTCGCAGCACCGAACCGTCCGCCGTCAGCACCGCGATCTTGCCCTGCGTATAGCCGAAATATGGCTGCGGCCCCGCCGCGTGCCGCTCGTAGCGATCCCAGCGCAGCGCCTTGCGGCTCGGGTGCGCGACCGCGCTCAACTGGTTTCCGCCGAACTTGCAGTTGGCCGGCACCAGGTACAGATTGTGGCTCGTGTTCTGATTCATAGCGTCGCTCCCGCGATCGGGCGACGAGTAGAACGCCGGGCCCGTCTCGTACGAGCTCCAGAACGACGCCCGCGCGCTGGGCGCGTTGTTCTGCTGCCAGTTCGCCGGGTCCTTGGCCCATTTGATCTGCAGCGCATCAAGCTCCGAGATGAACCGCTTATCGGGGATCGGGCGGTCCAGGTAGTCCGCGAAGACAACGTGGCTCGTCAGCACGTGCGGCAGCCAGCCGCTCACGCGCGCAAAGTTCGTCATCACGCTCCGCCGACGGATGATGTCCACCGCCTGGTTCGCCGCCGCCTCCAAATCCGTCGCCGCAAACTGCAGGTCCGGGAACTGGCTCGGGCACTGGCCGGCCTTCCACGAAAACGTCGCGAACTTGTCCTGGTTGTCCGCCGCGTACCACCCCTGCACCTGCACAAACCAGGCCAGCTTCTCGAGCTCGCTCTCATCCTGCGCCATACGGCGCCCGGCGCCGCTCAGGGGCACAAGCACCGCCGCCGCCAGCGCGATCAACGCCAACAGCACGACAAGGTCCGTGATCGCAAGACCGCGACGAACACCCGCGCCAACGCGCGCTTCACCCGTCCGCCTCGCATCGACACAGCCGCCCCGCCCCTGCGAATCCCGCGTGCTCATATGCGCACTCCTATGAATGCCCCGCGTGCGAACGCCGGGGACGCAACGGGTAATACCCCAACGACCCCATCGGGTTCCCCAAAGACCGCAATCTTCACGATCGAACGCACGCAATTTCAGGAGGCGATCCGGTCCGCGGCGATCTCGACGCGATGGTGCCGGATGCACCCTCGCGCGTCCCCGCCTACCGCCCCCCCCACTCCCGCAGCCACTCCCCCCGAATCCGCCGCGTCACCTCGCCCACCTCGCCGCTCCCGATCGACTGGCTCTCCACCCGCGTCACCGGCAAGACGCCCCAGCTCGAATTGGTGAGGAACACCTCGTCGGCGCTCAGAATCTCGTGGATCGTGATCATCCGCCGGCGCACTTCGATCCCGACCTCGCCCGCCAGCCTTGTCACGATCCTCCGCGTCACGCCGGGGAGCACCGGGCTGGGAATCGGCACGCCGGTGCCCCCGCTCCGCGTCGCTTCCTGCTCTTCCTCGCCGCGCGCGATGGGCGTGTGGATCACGCCGTCCTTCACGATCATCGCGTTGCTCACGCACCCGCCCGCCAGGTGATTGGTGATCGTGAACACCAGCGCCTCGCCCGCTCGCTTGGCGGCCGCCGCCTGCAGCTCGCGCAAGCGCGCCCAGTACGACAGCGTCTTGTGCCCCTCCAACGGATTGAACGGGTTGACACGCATCTCCGCCAGCGTCACCAGCACGCCGCGCTCGAACATCGCTTCGGGATACTCCGTCGCGCGCTGCGCGTGGATGAGCAACGTGGGATTGTGCTCGACCCCCCCACCGCTCGACCCGCCGCCCCCCACACCGCCCGGCGCGCCGCCAGCCACGCGCGAATCGCCCGCGCCGCGTGCGCCACCCGTGCCGTCCACATTGGTGTTCGCCTCGCGCTCCGCGCCCGCATCAGACGCCGCCCCCGCCGCGGCACCGGCCGAATTCCGCGCCCGCGACAGCATGTTGAGGTCACCGCCCGTGATCGTCAGCCGCACGCGCAGCCGCGTCTCGCCACCGCCGCCGTTCCCGTTGCCGGTGTTGATCTCCCGCGCCGCCCGCTCGGCCGTCTCCACCACCGCATCGCCCAGGGGATCGCGCCGCAGCGTCTCCGACAACCCCAGCGCCCGCGCCGATTCGACCAGGCGATCGAGATGATCGCCCAGGAACGGCACCCGCGCCTCCCCGCCGCTCACGCTCGCCAGCATCGTCTCGAACAACCCGACGCCGTGCTGAAACCCGGCGTCAAACGCCGACACCATCGCGCCGTCCGCGCCGCAAAAGCGACCATTCAAAAAAACCGTGGGCATGGGGAAGGGTAGGTGGCGAGCCGTCGCGCCCGCACGGATCCCGCGATCCAAACAACTCGACCCTTCACGCGGGCGACGAGCGTTCATCACGCCAATCGTCGCGCCGCCGCGACAACGGCGACGACTCGGACCAGGCCGTGTGCGCTCGTGGCGTTTCCATCACCGCGGAGCACTCAATGTACGGCCAGCGTGTCCGTGCGCTCCCCTTGCGTGCGCGATCCCCCGCGCCCACCCGCTCTTGATCTCTTCCTGCTCTCCTAATTCCAAGTGCCCGGTGCCAAGTGCCTCCCCGCCCCGATGCCTACTTCCCAAACACAAACTTCCCGCCGTCATACTCGACCCTGATCGCATCGCCCGGGCCGAACTCGCCCGCCAGAATCCGCGACGCCAGCGCGTTCTCGATCCGCTGCTGGATCGCACGCTTCAGCGGCCGCGCCCCAAACTGCGGGTCCCATCCCTCCACCGCCAGCTCGCTCTTGGCCTGGTCGGACAGCTCGATGGTCATCTCTCGCTCCGCGAGCCGCTTGCGCAATCGCGTGAGCTGAATCTCCACGATCCTGCCCACGTCCGCCTTCTTGAGCTGGTGGAACACCACCACCTCGTCGATGCGGTTGAGCAATTCGGGCCTCATCAGCCCCCCGCTCATCGTCATGGCTGCCTTGGCCATCACGTTTGTCACCTTCGCCGGCAGGCCCGCGGCCTTGCCAAGCTCCTCGGTCATCATCCCCGCCGGACCACGCTTGAGCATCTCGCGCACCGCGGCCTCGATCTCCCAGTCCTCCGCGCCCTGCGCCGTCAGCTCCTGGATCTGCGCGCTCCCATAATTGCTCGTCATCACGACGATCGTGTTCTTGAAATCGACCGTCCGCCCCTGGCCGTCCGTCAAGCGCCCGTCGTCCAGCACCTGCAAGAGAATGTTGAACACGTCCGGGTGCGCCTTCTCGATTTCATCCAGCAGCACCACGCAATACGGCCTGCGCCGCACGCTCTCCGTCAGCTGCCCGCCCTCGTCATACCCCACATATCCCGGCGGCGCGCCGACCAAGCGCGCCACCGCGTGCTTCTCGCCGTACTCGCTCATGTCGATCCGCACGATCGCCTCGTCGGTGTCGAACAGGAACTCCGCCAGCGCCTTGCACGTCTCGGTCTTTCCCACGCCCGTCGGCCCCAGGAACAGAAAGCTCCCGATCGGGCGATTGGGATCTCCAAGTCCCGCGCGGGCGCGGCGCACCGCGTCCGACACCGCGCGCAGCGCGTGATCCTGACCCACCACCCGCGCCGACAGATGCGTCTCCATCCGCCGCAGCTTGTCGCGCTCGCCCTCCACCAGGCGCGACACGGGGATGCCCGTCCAGCGCCCGACGATCTGCGCCACCTGCTCGGCGTCGACTTCTTCCTTCACCAGCGCCCCGCCGCGAGCCTGGCGATCGTCGAGCGCCTTCTCGGCGCCGGTGATCTGCGCCTCAATGTCGCGCATCTCGCCGTAGCGGACGCGGGCCGCGGCCTCCAGGTCGCCGCGCCGCTGCGCCTGCTCCAGCTCGACCTGCTTGGCTTCCAGCCGCTCCTTCAACGACTTGACCGCGTCGAGTTCCTTCTTTTCTTCCGTCCACTGGGCCGTCAGCGTGCGGTTCTTCTCCTGAAGCTCCGCCAACTCTCGCTCGATGCGCTCCAGTTCCTTGGCGGCGCCGCTCTCCTGCGCGCTGGCCTTGCCCCCCTCCGGCGCGCTGCCCTGGAACGCCGCGCCACCGCGGGCCTTGGCCTCGATCCGCAGCGCCTCGCGCTCGATCTCCAATTGCATGATCCGCCGCCGAAGCTCGTCGAGCGCCGTCGGCATGCTGTCGTTCTCGATGCGCAGGCGGCTGGCCGCCTCGTCGATCAGGTCGATCGCCTTGTCGGGCAGGAACCGGTCCGCGATGTAGCGGTGCGACAGCTGCGCCGCCGCCAGGATCGCCGCGTCCTGGATCCGCACGCCGTGGTGCGCCTCATACCGCGGCTTCAATCCCCGCAGGATCGCCACCGTCTCCTCCACGTTCGGCTGGTCGACATAGATCGGCTGGAAACGCCGCTCAAACGCCGGGTCCTTCTCCACGTGCTTGCGATACTCGTCGAGCGTCGTCGCGCCGATGCAGCGCAGCTCGCCCCGCGAGAGCGCGGGCTTGAGCAGGTTGCCCGCACTGACCGCGCCCTCCGCCGCCCCGGCGCCGATGATGGTGTGCAGCTCGTCGATGAAGAGGATGACCTTGCCCGCCGCGGCCGTCACCTCGCGCAGCACGGCCTTCAGCCGCTCCTCGAACTCGCCGCGATACTTCGCGCCGGCGAGCAACTGCCCCACGTCCAGCGCCAGGATCCGCACGTCGCGCATGCCCTCCGGGCAATCGCCGTTGACGATCCGCAGCGCCAGCCCCTCCGCGATCGCGGTCTTGCCAACGCCCGGCTCGCCGATCAGCACCGGGTTGTTCTTGGTCCGGCGCGACAGCACCTGCATGCAGCGACGGATCTCCTCGTCGCGCCCGATCACCGGGTCGAGCTTGCCCTGCTGCGCCTTGCCCGTCAGGTCGATCGCGTACTTCTTCAGCGCCTCGTAGCTGCTCTCGGCGTTGGGGTCGTTCACGTTCCGCACCCCCGACGCCGCCCGGATCGCCCCGATCGCCGCCAGGAGCTTCTTGCGGTCGAGCCCCAGCGTCGACAGCACCTCGCGCGAGCCCGGCGCCTCCGGCAGCGCCAGCAGCAGGTGCTCGGAACTAATATAAGAATCACCGAGCTTGCCCGCCTCACCCTCGGCCTTGTTCAAGACCTCCATGATCGCGCGACCCGTCGAGCCCGCGCCCGACGACGTCGTGGGCAACCGCGACAGCTCCGCGTCGACCACCGGCGCCACCCGCGACGGCTCGCTCCCGGCCTTGGCGATCACCGAAAACGCCGGCCCCCCCCGGTCCGACAAGAGCGCCGACAAAACGTGAAGCCCCCCCACCTCCGGGTTTGACCGCCGCAGCGCAAGGCTCTGCGCATCCGCGAGCGCCTGCTGGGCCGTCGTCGTGAGTCGATCCATCCGCATAGCGCACCTCCGGGGGCGATCGCCCCCCGGTAGCGCGTTGCAAGCGGCGGGCCAGCCGCACGCCAGGCTCAGCGGCCCGCACTCCCCTGCCGCGACAGGCCGCGCGCCCCGGCTTCGCCTTTCCTCCATACACCATGGCGCGGCCACCCGCCCCGACTGTCAGTTTGGCAGGAATGCGCGATTCGCCCTCCCGGGCAGCCGCGCCCCGCGTGGGGTCGAAAGTTGCTTCCAATCCCACGCGTCCCGTTTCCGCGCGATTCGGCGGAACGGCGTGGCCATTCCTTCCGTCTCCGTGATCGCCTTGCCCCGCCATGGTGAATGAACATGATGCGGGGGCGCCCGCTCTAGACCGTAATGTCTAGGTGGAACATCGCGCGACGCTGGGCCTGGGCCTGGGCCGCCGCCCGTCGGATCTCGGCCGAGACCTGCGACAACGACGTGCCCCCCGCCCGCGTCAACACGGCGCGACGGGCCACGTTGTCGGCAATGGTCTGGCGCAGGAGCTCGGCCATCGCAGCCGGGTTGTAAATCCGCCCGATCCGCATTCATCGCAAACATCGACGATCCGCCCGGACGCGCAAAGATCGACAACCCCGTCCGTCGGCTCACGCCGCCGTCGTGCCGATTGGTCTGTCTGTCCGACCGGTTATCGGGGACGAGCGAGTTTCAGGACGCCCACGCCGCCCCGCCACCGCCTACCAAGCATTCATCCGGCATCCGTCGCACGCCCGTCCTCGGCCATCAGGCGTACACCCATCAGGCGTACACGTCGATCGACCCGGCCTCGCCGGTGCTCAACGACTCCCCCACCTCCGCCGCTTGCCTGATGAGCTCCACCATCGCGTCGCCCTGCGCCCGCTCGCTGTCCATCGCCTTCTTGGCGACCGCGACCTGCACCTGAAAACTCGTGCTCGACCGGGCCAGAGATGAAGCCCATGCGCTGGCGCTGACTGGATCCATGCGGCTTCTATCGGCCGTCCTCACCCCGGAGCCAACCCCGACCGAGAACCCGGCGCGATTTGCCGCGTCTATCTCCCCGCCGACGGGCCTTACTTTGCCCCAAAATCCACCACAACCCCCGAACAAACCGGGATCAAAGGCGGTTCCGGCGGCGAATCGGAAGCCCCGGACGTTGACTCGATCCCGTGGGTTCGGTACAACACCCGCCCCAAAGGAGCGTTTTGGAATGAACAAGCTCAACCGCCGTCTCGTCGCTCTCCTGGCCGCGGCCGCCGCCGCCACGCTCGTCGGCTGCTCCACCGGCGATTACAACGAAGACCTCGCCAACGAAGTCCGCGCCGACCTCTCCCCCGAGCTCGACACCATGTACGAGCGCCCCACCGACATCAAGAACCGCGAGGCCCTGGTCGTCGACGAGAACCTCCGCCTCCTCAACGAGGACATGGCCCGCCTGTTCCTCATGGACCGCTCCAGCATCCTGGCCGACCACCCCATGCCGCGCTGACCGGCCCTTCCGCTTCCGAACTCCCACGAGGCGTGCCGAAAGGCACGCTTTTTTCTTGGCACCGCCCCGTTACCAAGGCGCCCGCATGAACCGGAATGACATCGAGCCTCGCATCCGCGAATCGTTCGACCGCCAGCGCCTGTTGCAGACGCTGGGCGCGCGCCTCGGCCGTGTCGCCGATGGCGAGGTCGAAATACTGCTCGCGGCGTCGCCACAAATTTCGCAGCAGCACGGCTTCGTCCACGCCGGGGCCCTGGCGGCGATCGCGGACAGCGCGTGCGGCTACGCGTGCCTCACCCGAATGCCGGAGGATTCGGGGGTGCTCAGCGTCGAGTTCAAGATCAACATGCTCGCCCCCGCCCTGGGGCGCGAGTTCATCGCAAAGGCACGCGTCATCCGCGCGGGGCGCACCATCTCGGTCGCGACCGCGGACGTCCACGCGATCGACGACGCCGGAGCCTCGAAGTGCGTCGCGTTGATGCAGGCGACCATGATGCGAGTCGAGGATTCGCCGACCATCCGGGCGTAGACGCGGGCCCCTACGCCGCCGTGTACTTGCCGCGCTCGAGTTTCTTGAACTTGTCGGTGTGCTTGATGAGCGCCTGGTTCACGATGGTGCGGAAGTTGGGCGAGCTGGTCTTGTACCCGGCCCGCTGCACCGCCATCGAAACCTCGGTCACGCCCATGGTCTTGCCCGTGAGCACCTTGACCAGGAACGGCACCAGGCCCATCGTGTTCTGCGGACGCTTGCGCACGCCGCCGATCCGCGCCGCCCCGCCCGAGGAAACTTCGAGCATCGAGAGCTGCGCGTCGATCGCGCTGATCTGGGCCGCCAGCTTCTCGCGCTTCTTCAGCAGCTTGCCCGACGAGCGGCGCCGACGCTCGAACTCCTTGCGAAGGTCCTCGATCGATGCGCCGCGGAGAGACCCGCCCTTGCTTGCTCGCTTCGCCATCTGATGTTCCCTTGGCCTACCTCGCGCCGAAGTTCAATCGTGCGTCCGTTGCTATACTACCCCCATGATGGGGGACTGTGCAGCATGGACGTGAGATATTGAGAGGTTTTGTTGGGTTTGGCCTGTGTTGGTAGGGAATACACAGGCGACGATCCGCTATCCTCTCGATTGAAATCCGAGGCGAGACATCAAACCGTCGAAGTGATCGAGCCCGAAGAACTCGAGCACGATCCGCCCCTTTTCGCCCTTGACATCCGTGTGAATCGAGACCTTCGTGCCCAGGTGCTCGCCCAGCCGACGCTCCAGGTCGGCGATCGCCGCCGATTGCGCCGTCGAGAGCTGACGCGAGGGCTTTGCAAACTGCCGATGCCCCTCCGCGAGCCCGGCGGCGGCACGCTCCACGCGCCGAACACTCCACTCTTCGGCCGCGGCCTTGTCCGCCAGCGCCGCGCGCGACGCGCCCGCCGGCGCCGCCAGCAACGCCTTGCCGTGCCCCGCGCTCAACCGCCCCGACACGATCATGTTGCGGATCGACGGCTCAAGCTCGATCAGCCGGATCAGATTCGCCACCGTCGAGCGATCGATCCCGACCCGCTCGGCCACCTGCGCCTGGGTTAGTCCGAATCGATCTATCAGCCCCCGCATCGCCACGCCGCGCTCGATCGGGTTCAGGTCCTCACGCTGCACGTTCTCGATGACCGCCCACTCCGCCGACTCGGCGTCGCTCAGCGACTTCACGATCGCCGGAATCTCCACCAGCCCCGCGAGCTTGGCCGCTCGCCACCGCCGCTCACCCGCGACAATCTCGAACCCCCCCGCCGTCCGCGGCCGTACGAGAATGGGCTGAACCACCCCGACACGCTTGATCGACTCCGCGAGCTCGTTCAGCCCGCCATCCTCGAACGAAAGTCGTGGTTGGAATTTGTTTGGTTTGCAATCTTCGAGACGCACGGTGCTCGCGGCCGCGCTGATGGCTCCGGGAGTCTCGGTCGCAACAACGTTGACCGGGCCGCTCGAATCGAGCAGCGCGGTCAGGCCGCGCCCGAGTCGACGAGGACGTGCGGAAGATTCATTGCTCATGGGGCCTCCCTGCCGATGCGAATACCACGCATCGTAACACCCACCCACTCACTCAACAACCGGAGACGGCATGGCGGATCGATCCATCGAATTCATCGCGCGGGGACTCGCGGTCCGCGGCGGCCGTGTGCTGCTGTGCAAGAACGTGAAGCACGGATACTACTTCTTGCCCGGCGGGCATGTGGAATTCGGCGAAACCGCCCAGGCGGCCATCATTCGGGAGATGAAGGAAGAGGCCGGCGTTATTGCGAAGTGCGAGGAGGTCGCGCTCGTTGCCGAGCACATCTTCGAGAGAGTGAAACGACCCTGCCACGAGGTCAACGTGGTGTTTCATGTGGAGCTGCCGGACGAGGCGATCGACAGCCGGGAATCAAAGATCGCGTTCGAGTGGGCCGACTTCGCGCAGATCACGGACCTCGACTTTCGACCGGGCTGCATCAAAGCCTGGTTGATCGCGGGCGGCCGGATATCGAAACCCATTTCTTGGGTCAGCGAGCGCGTGTTGCACGTGGAACACTAGCGGGCGATGATTGCCGCCTCGCCGTCGACCGACAGACCGACCCTATCGCCGACTCTGAATGTCGGCGACCCAGCCTCGAGCGACAGCACGGTCAGGCTGCCGGCTTGAAGCGTGTAGCGGGTGTGGTGTCCCACGAAACTGAGATCCTTGATTTCGGCCGGCAATCCCGCGCCCGCCCGGAGTCGAACTTGCTCGGGCCGAACGACGGCCGAGACTGATTGCCCAGCCTGACCGTTCCCGGGCAGCAATCCCAAGGAAGATTCGACGACGACCCCTCCTTGTGGCGAAGAGCGGGTCACCCCCGGAATGAAGTTCGCTTCTCCCAAGAATTCCGCGATGAACCTTGATGTCGGCGATGAATACACCTCGGCGGGCGGCCCGACCTGAGCCACTCTGCCGCCGTCGAGAACGGCGATCCGATCACCGATCGCCATCGCTTCTTCGCGGTCGTGCGTGACGCAGATCGTCGTCATCTCGAACTCACGGCAGAGTCTTCGGATTTCATCGCGTAGTTCGTGCCGCAGCTTCGCATCGAGATTTGACAGCGGTTCGTCGAGCAACAACACGTCGGGTCGGATCACCAACGCCCGCGCGAGCGCGACGCGTTGTTGTTGTCCGCCCGAAAGCTGGTTTGGCTTACGGTCGGCAAATGAACGCATTTTGACAGCGTCGAGCGCCGCCTCAACTCTCGTCGTAGCTTCGCGCGTGGGGGTCTTGCGGACCCGAAGGCCGAAGGCCACGTTCTCTGCGACGGTCATGTGCGGCCAGAGTGCGTAGGACTGGAACACCATGCCGGTGTTCCGGTGGTTGGCGGGAATATCGGTCACGTCGCGATCGCCGAAGCGGATCCGGCCATCGGTCGGCTCGATGAATCCGGCGATCATGCGAAGGATGGTGGTCTTGCCGCAGCCGCTGGGGCCCAGGAGAAAGAACAATTCGCCGGGGTTGATGGAAAGATCGACGTGATCGATGACGCGTGTCACCGGGCCCCGGGCGGCGGGGTAGTCCTTCACCACTTGCGTGAGCGTGATGGCGGTGGGCATGCGGGCGACACGATAGCAGGGACGGGGCGGGGCGTGGCTATTCTGGAGGCATGGCCATGCCCCGCCAGGTCCGGCGCTCCATCGCGGCGATCGAAAAACTCCGCGCGATCCGCCCTGGATTCGGTGCGGCGGGAACGCTGGCGACGCCGATGAATCAGCTGTGCCAGACCCTGCGGCGTCAGTCCAAAGCGGTGGGGGGGCTGCACGACACGTGGGAGCGGCTGGCGCCCCCGGAACTGCGAGCGCTGTGCCGGATTCGGGGGCTGGCGCGGCGGACGATCACGCTCCTGGTGCGCGACTCGTCGGCGTGCTTCGAGGCCGACCGACTGCTCCGCGCGGGCCTGGGCGACGAGCTGTGCCGGGCCTGCGGGGCGGCGTGGATCAGGATGATCGTCGACTCGACAATATAAGATCATATTACAATACAATTGAGATTGAACATAGTCTAAGTTTTCTTATATTAGCAATATTTGATCTGGCGCAGTATCTGCCGACTGCGAGCGGGGGTTATCCACAATCGTCACGAGGTGCTATTGGCGCCTTGTGCGGGCGCCTCGGCGGCGGTACGTTGGCCGCCTACCGAAAGGACTGACCATGCCAACGACGCAGATTCGTGGCCGAGTTGCCCACCTTCCTGGTCCCTGGGGCGCGTCGGTGCCGGTGCGCGGCCTGGGTGTCAAGGTCTACGACATTGATGCGGGTGATCCGGACGACCTTATCTGGCAGGGCACGACGGACTCCAATGGCGAATTCGCCGGGCAATCGGGCGATTGGCAGGACCGGATCAGGATCCCGCGTCCTTTTCCCTTACCTCCGGTCGTGGCGCCGAACCCGACCGATGTCCTGTTGTTCCGACTGGAAGTTTCGGACGGGAGCACCACGATCCCGTACACGCCGTTTCTGAACAACTCGTCGGTTCCGGTGATCTGGCCGCTCCCTCCGGCGCCGAGCGTGCGAGTGAACGGGGAGGCGTGCGGCTCTCCCGTGGAAATCAAGCAGAAAGTGATCGCCCGAACTCAGCAGCGGAGCGGTATCACGATCGAGCTTTCCGGGCCGGTCGCCGCGTACTTGTGGGCGATCCGACTTCGCGGGTCGGAGCTCAAGCAGGCGCTTGAAGCCGCCCGGCCCGATCTGGCGGGATTCATCAATCCATGGGGCGCCGACGACGTGGCGGCCCTCATCGTTGCCATCGCCATCCTCTCCTTTGCCGTCGGTGTTTCCGCGTTCGTCGTGTGCGTCGGCGTGGCAATCATTATTATGGTCGCCAAGAACTATCGATTTGACGATATCTCATTCGAGGGGAATCCCGCGACCGGAACCGCCAAGATCACGATTCGTTCAAGCCCGACCTGATGAGCCGACCGCCAAAGCGTTCGCCCGGCGCCGCGAGCCCTTCATCAAGAACAGCTCCGTTTGTCGTCACATGAAAATGAAACACCCGGCGCGAGGCCGGGTGTTTCGGGGGTCGATCGTTGCGTTCGGAGTTCGCGGGCTCGGGAGGGCGCCGTCGCCGCCGGCCCCGGTTCGATCAACCGTTGTTGGTTTTCTGCATTACTTGCTGCGGCGGGTGCGGCGGGCGGCGAGGAGTCCCGCGAAGCCGGCGAGGGCGAGCGAGCCGGGGGTCGGGACATAGACCAGCTGGTCCTGCGAGCCGTTGTTGGTCAGGCCCAGCACCGGGGCGGTCCGGGCGGTGTGTCCGATGGAGTTGATCAGCATGTTGTAGTTGCTGGTGATCCCCGACGACAGGGCGTTCCCGTTGGTCTTGGTGGCCTTGAAGTGTCCGCCGGTCAGGCCCAGGCCCGCGACGCCGGTGGTGGTGTTGTAATCGGCGACGATGTCCCAGACGGCGAGCTGGAAGGCGGCGGCCAGGTCGTTGGACAGGCCGGACTGCGAGATGGCGATGCCGGCGGTGGTGTAGATATCGCGGATGGCGTTGGCCTTGTCGACGCCCATGGGGGCCGAGTTGGGGGTCCACTGGGGGTCGACGACGCGGTAGGTTTTGTAGGAGGTGGTGACGTACTCGGTGAAGTCGGTGCAGAAGGTGCGGTGCTCGCCGTTCAGGCGGGAAGACCAGCCCGTGCCGCTGGTGATCATGTGCTTCAACTGGCCGGCGAAGACGTTGGTGGTGGTCGAGAAGTAGGTGGCCTTGACGTCGGCGCCCGAGCCCTTGCCGATGTACTTCATGCTGACGGTGTCGGCGGCCAAGGCGCCCGAGGCAAA
>JAEUJA010000242.1 GCA_016793195.1 Phycisphaerae bacterium | reverse complement strand
CCTCGACGCCACCGCCGACCGCGATTTCATCGCCGAGACGCTCTTCTGCATCGCGCAGGCCTCCGTGCATCTCTCGCGCATGGCCGAGGACCTCATCCTCTTCATGACGCAGGAATACGGGTTTGTCGAGATGGGCGACAGTGTGACAAGCGGCAGCAGTCTTATGCCGCAGAAGAAGAACCCCGACGCGTGCGAGCTGCTCCGCGGCAAATCGGGACGCATGATCGGCTCGCTGGTCTCGATCCTCACGACCATGAAGGGCCTGCCGCTGGCGTACAACAAGGACCTGCAGGAAGACAAGGAGCCGCTCTTTGACGCGATGGAGCAGCTCTCAATGTGCCTGCGCGTTGTGCCGCGTGTGCTCGACGGCCTGAAGGTCCGGCGCGACGCCTGCCGCGACGCGGCCCTGGGCGGCTACGCCAACGCGACGGAACTCGCCGATTACCTGGTCGGAAAGGGAGTTCCCTTCCGAGAGGCCCACGACATCGTGGGTCGCCTGGTGCGCCACGCGATCTCGAAATTCGTGAAGCTCGAAGAACTCGCGCTCGTCGATTTCACCGAGCAGTGCAAGGCGATCGGCCCGGACGTCTACGAGGCGCTCAAACTTGAAACCGGACTTGTCCGGCGCGAGGTTCTCGGTGGCACGGGGCCCAAGGCCGTCGCCGAGGCGATCGAGCGGGCCCGCGCCTTGATCCAGGATTCTCATTGACCCGGGCGCCTGGGTCGACCACAATCTTGGGACGTGAAATCGGACTTCACGGCGCGAATCCGCGCGAGCGCTGGGGAGGTGAGCCGTGCAACCCGATCGCAGAGTCTTTCTCGGATTTTCGCTGTTCCTGGCCGCCGGCGCCGCGTGCGCCCAGGGTCCGCGCGTGCTCGAACGATCTGAGTATGAGAGCCGCCTACGCGGCCTGTGGCTGGGCGAGTGCATCGCCAACTGGACCGGACTGCGCACGGAGGCCTCGCGGACCGCCCCGCCCTTCTTCACCGACGCCGACTGGGGCACCCAGCCCACCGGAGCGCACGGACCGATCGTCTTCGTCACCGATCAGAACCCCTGGCGGGCCGACGACGACACCGACATCGAGTACGTCTACACGCACCTGATCCGCGTCGACGACACCAACGAGCTTTCGCCCGAGCAGATCCGCGACGGCTGGATCACCCATATCAACCGCTCCATCTGGGTCAGCAACAAGACGGCCCGCACGCTCATGGACCGCGGCGTCACGCCCCCCGGCACCGGCTACGGCGTGGCGAATCCCAACTGGATGATGATCGACGCCCAGCTCACCACCGAAATCTTCGGCGCGCTGGCGCCCGGCATGCCCCACGAGGCCCTGCGCTTCGCGGCACTCCCCATCTCGACCACCGCGGGGAGCCACGCCGCCATGGCGTCGCGGTTCTTTGCGCTGCTCTACAGCTACGCGCCGGTCGTGCCACGCTCCCTTTCGCCGCACGAGAAAAACCTCTGGCTGATCGATCGTGCCCGCTCGTTCATGCCCGAAGGCTCCAAGGCCGCGGGCATCGTTGATTTCGTGCGCGCCGACGCCCTGGCCAACCCCGATCCCGACGACTGGGAGAGCACCCGCGACAAGATCTACGAACGCTACCAGCGCGACGCGGTCATCAACGGCTTCCGCTATCGCGGTTGGTACGAATCCAGCATCAACTTTGCCACCGCGATCATGGCGATGATCTACGGAGGCGGAGATTACAAGCGCACACTCCAGATCGGCACACTCTCCGGCTGGGATTCCGATAACCCCACCGCGACGCTCGGCGGCCTGCTCGGCCTGCTCAACGGCGAGCAGTGGGTCCGCGACGCGTTTCCCAGTCTGACCATCTCCTCTCGCTACTGGGCCACCGCGACCCGCGACAACCTGCCCGATTGGACGCCCTCCGAGCCCGGCGAAGATCGATTTGATCTCCTGGCCGCCCGCACCATCCCGATGGTGGAGCGGACGATCCTCGACGCCGGCGGGCTCATCGACGACACGCGAGGAAAATGGCTGCTCGCGCCCGTGCCCGCGGGCCCCACCAGCTCGCTCGATCCGAACTGGCGCGACTGGCTCGCCAGCGCCACTCGCGCCGTCCGCGCCTCGGGCGGCACGGCCACCCCCACCTCCAGCATCCTCGGCGCGCCCTGGGGCTGTCAGTGCAGCGGCGTGCCCGCGTGTATTGCCAACGGGTACGAGCTCGACTGGTCGGGGATCGAACCCGGCGAGAGCGGACGCGTTCAATTCTCGTCGCGCACACCCACCCCGACGCCCGGCGCCACGCTCCAGCTCGCGGTCGAATACAGCCTGCCCGTGAGTGTCCGCACCGTCCGATTCATCGAGGGCGACCAGTGGCCCGGCGCCGACGAGGGCGGGTGGTTCGATTCGCTGGCGGTCGAACTCCGAATCGCCGGCGTGTGGGGGCCGCTGTCGCCCGAGGCAGTCCAGAACGAGCCGCTCGATCCAACGCGCCCGTTCCAGACCATCGAGTGGCGGCTCCCGTTGACCGTCGCCGGGGTGACCGGGGTGCGAATCCGCGGGCCGGTCGGCGGGTCGTGGGGCTACGCCACCTGCCTCGAACTCGATGCGCTTGGCGACACCACCGCGCCGTGGGCCACCTTTGACCTCAACCTCGACGGCGCTGTTGATCTCGAGGACATGCACCACTGGCGCGACCACCCGATCGACCTCGACGGGGATGGCGCCGCCGCGCCCGAAGACCTGGTGTTCCTCGAGGCCGCCGTCCGCTGGCGCGAGATCGATGACATGAGCCAGCAGCATCGCTGATCGCTCTGACGGCACCGAGCGAAGATTCTGAACGCGCTCAGGCCGGTGGCCGGCAACAAAATGAAACACGGGGCGCTCTGGAGCGCCCCGCGGGTGTGAACTCGGATGACGCGGGCCGCAGCCCGCACGGATGGCCTACGCAAACTGGGCGTAGGGAACGGTGATGCCCAGCGGCACGCCCGAGGTCGTCCAGCCGCCGCCCAGGTAGAGGTCGTAGTGGTTCATGGTGGCGGTGATCGGGACGATGGAGTCGACGATCACGCTGAAGAAGTTGAGGCCGGGGCGATCGATGATGAGCTCGGAGAGCTCGTGCAGCTTGAGCTGGGCGAAGCCTTCGGCGTCGACGGGCACGAAGACCGTCAGAGTGTCGTTGACGCCCGTGAACTGCAGCGTGACCTGGACGTTGATGTTGAGGTTGGTCGGGTTGGCGAAGGAGAGCGTCTCAAAGTAGAGCGAGCCGGCCAGGGCCGTGTTGATGAAGGCGTCGCCGAAGTAGAGCGTGTTGGAAGCGATGCTGGTCGCGCCGGAGGCGTCGGCGTCGCCGAAGCTGCGCTGGCTGCCCGTGACCACCACCGGGACGTTGGACGAGAACGAGATGCCGATCGGCTGGTTGGCGACGAATTGCAGGCCCGCGCCCTTCAGAACCAGCGAGCGGCCGGCCGGGACATTGACGATGCGGATCAGGTCGGGGAGAGCGGCCGCGATGTACTTCCCGCGGAGCTCGACCGCCGCCACGCCCGAGGTCGGGTTGAAGATGACCAGCTCGGCGGCCGTCGTGTCGCCGTTGGTGAGCTGCGGGACGACGCCGGTGGTGCTCCCTCCGATCGGATCGGCGACCAGGGCGAAGCCCTCGCCGTTGACCGCGTCGTAGTGCGACAGCGACGCCGCGATGCCGATGAAGTCGACCTGGTTGACGGAGCTGGTGGCGGCCGCGGAGAGCGTGGCGCCCGAGACGCCGATGGGCCAGGTGGCGATATCGTGGATGTTGAACCCGAAGCGCCGGTTGGCGCCGACGTTCTGGTTGTAGGTGAGCGATTCGCCGTTGGGCCCGAACGCCCGGAGCGTGACGGTCACGTCGAAGGGGTTGGGGTTGTAGTACGGGATGATGTCGACGACCGCGCCGGGCACCCGCTCGACGCGGGCGAAGGTCCACTCGTCGGAAAGCGACGGCGTGAAGCTGTCGCCGATCGCCGACCCGAAGTCGTAGTGCGCCAGCGTCGCGCCCAACAGGCCCGTGGACTCGACCACGATGGCGTAGGGCTTATCGGGGAGCACGCCCGCGGCGTAGCCGTTGGCGGCGTTGCTGATCGTCACGCCGTCGCGGGCGCCCGCGGCGATGGTGAGGTTGCTGGCGACGACGGACTCGGGGCTCCCGTCCTCGTAGCGGAGGCGGATGGTGTACTGCACCGCGAAGTCGTTGGTGTTGGCCAGCGAGACAAACTCGCGGATCGAAGCGCTGGAATATCCCTCGGGGAAGTAGAGGTGGTGCGTGCCGGGCTCGGTATCGACCAGCACCTCGTAGGCGCCCACGCCGCTCCCGACGCCCGAAACGATGATCCAGTAGTCCGCGTTCGACTGCGCGGTGAAGGACACGTTGGCGTTGGCGCCGGGAATGCCCGCGGCGTCGGAGGTGACCACCGCGTCTTCGTTGGCGGCGTTGAGGATCGTCACCTCGGCGTCGAGCACGGAGCCCGTCGGGGTGCGGACCTGCACGAACGCCCGACCGCTGGTGCGTCCGCCCAGCAATGCGGGCGAGCGGAAGCGGAAGAGGTCCCGATCGCCGGCGACGTTGATCGTGTCGCCGGCACTGCCGTCGCCGTTGCGCGGGTTGATGACGATCGACGTCGGGGTGTTGAAGTCGATCTGGCCCGGGTCGTCGCCGTCGCCGCTGGGCGGGGAATCGCCGTCGACGATGAGCTGGTACTCGCCGGTGAGGGTCGCGGGCGGATCAACGCCCGGGACCGCCGACACGAGCACGTAATAGGTCGAATTGCCCGTGAGCGTCGGGAAGGTGTAGCTGATCGTCGCCGCCGTCGACGCATTGGGGATGTCCGTCGTCGACGCCTCGCCGATGAGGGCCTGCGAGCCATCGAAGATTCGGATGCGCGGCGGGAATCGGCCGGCGGTGGTGAAGTAGGAGTTGAGCGTGACGATGACCGGGCCGGTCTTGATCGGCACGAACTTGAAGAGGTCGGTGTCGTCGATGGGCAGGAGCTTGGGGTTGCCGGGGTTGTTGGGGATGCCGTCGCCGATGACGCCGTTGCCCGTGGCGCCGCTCATCGGGATGTTGTACGCGATGTCGAACTCGGTGATGTTCGGATAGTCGTCGACCACCGGGCTGTTGACGGAGATGGTGTATTCGCCGAACGTGGTGGTCGAGTTGGAGATCAGGACGTAGTAGCTTCGTCCGCGGACGACGTTGAAGATGCCGGTGTCGGCGGGATCGAAGGTGTTTCCGTCGTCGAAGGCGGCGCCCGTCGCGATGGTCACCGGCACGCCGTTGACCAGCTCGATCACGGTGATCGCCGGGACGATCGTGCTCCCCGTGGGGCGGGAGACGATGATGCCGGCCTCGCCGCCCGCGGCCGCGGTGAACACGAACAGGTCGGTGTCCTCGAGTTCCTCGGTCTCTCCGCTGCCCAGGCCCGAACCCGTGCCGGGGTCGATGGTGATCGACGAGGCGTAGGTGTACTCGCCGTCGTCGGGGTGATCGTCCGTCGGCGGGAACGTCAGCGTGACGGTGTAATCGCCGTACTCGTCGGAGAGGTCGGCGCCCGAGACCACGATGTAATAATACGGATAGGTATTGTTCGTGAGCGTCGACGTGCGGTTGGGCGTGACGGGGAAGGAGACTTCCGCGTCGCGGTCGGTGGACGAGAGGTTGTCGTTGTAGGCGATGCGCAGGATGATCGGGTTGCCCAGCGGGTCCTCGGAGACTTCGTAGACCGTCACATACGGGTCGAGCGTCGCGTCGGAGCGCCCCGTGACTTTCACGGTCATGGTCTGGAAGTCATACGACGTGAAGCGGAACACGTCGGTGTCGCCCGGCTGCTCGATCTTGCCGTCCGACTGCCCGTTGCCCAAGAAGTCGAACTGCGGCAGGTCGGTCGCCAGCGCCAGGTCCTTGCGATCGGCGAAATCATCGGCGTAGGGGGGCACGACCAGGTCGAGCTGGTACCCGCCCGTCGAGTTGGCGCTGGAGTTCACCTGGATGAAGAATCGTTCGCCCGGCGTGACCGGGAAGGTGAGCCTCAGGGTGCCCGCCGAGCCCGCGGTGCCGCTGGCGACGACCGTCGTCTGGTTGTTGCGGGCCGTGAAGACCGAGACCACGCCCACGACGTTCGACGAGACCAGGCGGCTGAGGTCCAGCGTCGCCGTCCCGCGCGAGATCGAAACGAACGTGAACTGATCGGCGTCGGTCCCGCTGTTGATGGTGCCGATGATCGACCCGCGCCCGTTGGACGCGGAGTCCGCCGGGTTCTCGCCGACCATGATCGGCGTGGCGACGTTCGAGCCGGTCGCGTTGCTGACGCCGGCGTCGTGGTCGTCGGTGCCGGGGTCCAGGTCGGTCATGCCGTTGATGAGCAGCTCGTAGGAGCCCGTGGCGCTCGCCACGTCGATCTGCTCGCCGGCGCGGGCGACGCGGCTGGCCTGGTCGGCTGGCGTCCCGTCCATCCAGCGCTGACCGCTCTCGACGACGACGTAATAGAACTCGCCCTCGACCACCGGGATGACGATGCGCGGATCACGCTTGTGGAAATTGCGGCCTGTGAAGGTGCCGGTCGGATCGTTGGCCGAGGGCTCGCCCGTCACGCCCGCCGAATCGTTGACGTACGCGATCTGGGTGAAGTCGGCGTCGTAGACGCGGATCGCGCCGTCGAAGTTGCTGCTGTAGGTCTTCTGGGTGTTGATCGGCCCGGTCGCCAAGTACTCGTCGAAGTGGTCGACCAGGTCGGTGGTGTTGAGGCGGATCTCGGCGTATCCCGTGGCCTGCGAGCGGAACGAGAAGAGATCGTCGTTGTCGATGGTCGGGATGTTGCCAAGCTCGGAGAAGTGGACCTGCGTGATGTCGTCCTGCGTGGTCTGGAACTGGCGGGCGGTCGGCGCCGAGTTGGGAAGCGTGAAGAAGTTCCGCGAATCGCCGCTCCCGCTGGGCTGCCCGAGCTGGATGGCGTCGCCGAAGTACGCCTGGATGTTGGTGTAGTCGTCCCGATCGACCGGGTCGAAGATCTGCGAGTTGGTGTCGTCCTGCTGGAAAGCGTCGGCGATGACCTGGAGCGTGTACCGCCCGGTGCCGGTGCCGGAGACCTCGATGTAATAGGTCTCGCCGCCCCAGAGCGTCGGGCCCTCGAACTGGAACGAGCCGGGCTGGAGCGACCAGTCGATCGCGCCGGCGGGGTCGGGGAACGGCGGGGCGATCGTCTCATTCGAGTAGATCTCGGTGAACGTCGAATCGAACACCCGGACGAACATGTTCGCGAAGGCGTCGGCGTCTCCGGCCAAGACCATCGACAGGCGCGTCGAGCGACGGCTGTGCCGGTCCCACAGGTTTTCGTTGCCGTCGTCGAACGCCGCCAGCGCAAAGATCGTGTCGTTCGTGCCGTTCTCCGTCGGCCAGGCGTTGGTCGCGTTGGCCGTCGGATTGGCCGTCCCGCTCCCCATGGGCAACCACTCGTAATCGCCCAGGAGGGGGTTGTACTGGAACTTGGCGGCCCGGTTGGTGCTGACGGTGCCGAGCGCGTTCCTCGCGGTTCGGAACGAACCGCCGACGTACAACACGCCGCCGGTAGGCACGCCGGTATCGATATCATCGACCACCGTGAGGGAGTAGACGTCCTGGTTGGCCGTGGTGTTGAAACCGCGCCCCAGGCTTCGCCAGGCGTTGCCTTCCCAGACGCCGACCTTGGAGCGGTTCCCGCTCCCGCCGATACTCGTGAACGCGCCGCCGATGGCGATGCCCGGGGCCGGATCGGGGTACGGCCCGCCCTCGTCGGGGTCGGGCGCGTCGTAGGGCGTCATGGCATAGACGTTGCCGTTGGCGTTGAGGTCGAGCAAATCAAACGTGGGGTCTTCAACGCCGAAATCGAAGTACCCGGCGTGGTTGAAGACCGCGAAAACGTTCGAGTCGGCATTGCTGACGATGCGGGTGAATTCGCCGCCGAACGTGAATCCCTGGTGCACCGTGCCAAAGTCGTCGGTGAAGCCGAAGGGCGCGATCGCTCGAACCGCGCCGTTCAGGTGCGACCGGGGCGGGCCACCCAACACCTCAAAGAACAGGTCCTCAAAGTCGAGATAGGACGCCGACCCCGCGTCCATCATGAACAGGTTGCCGACGGTCGCATCGCCCGTCCCCACCAGAAGCGCTTGATGCGCTTCCGGGTCGACCGCGGAGCCACTGCCGTCGGGGTCTGCAAAGTCCAGGAGTGCCGACGAGATCGCTCGCACGGTCTGGCCGCCAAGCGCCGGCATGGCGATCCCCTGCCCCTCAAACGTCAGCGCCGCGTCGATGTACGTCAGGCCGAAGTCGCCGCCGATCATGACCACCGGCTCGGGGTCCGGGGCGCCTTCTTGCGGCGTTCCGTCGTGGATCGCCATCGCGTAGACGTTGCCGCCGGTCCAACCCGGGACCGCGGCCCACTCGTACTGCCCCGCCAAGGCGTTCCATGTGAACGCCGCCAGACCATCGACCTGAATGTCATCGTCCGGGTCGGTCGTGTTCCGTGCGAACGTGAACGAGCCGCCCGCCAAGAGCTCGGTCCGCCCGTCGCCGTTGATGTCGAACTCGATGAGCGCCTGCACCGTGCCCGGCAGGAGATCGCCGTTGCCATCGACGTTCGGCCCGAGCAGACCGCCGAAGGCCGGCCACCAGTCGTTGGCGTCCCACGCCGCCACGCCGCTCCCCAGCGTCGGGATCGTCGTGTTCACGGTTCCCGCGTTGGTGAACTGGCCGCCCGCATAGACCGCGGTCCCCGCGTCGTCGTTCTTGCCCTCGTACGAGCCGAGCATGTCGACCTGCGGCACGAACTTGAAGAGGTCCGTGTCGCCGGCCGTCCAGAGTCGCCCGGTGCCGAACGCCGCCACCCGAAGGCTGCGGTCCTCGATCGCGTTCCCGGCCTGGTCGTTGAGCGTAAAAGGAGCGCCCCACACCAAGGACGTGGCCAATTGCCCGCGCCGGGTGTCGAGGGGATCGTTGTTGACGTGGTCGTCAACAGGCTGGTTGACGTCGAACGTGTGGTTGGCCTCGACAAAGATCGAGTAGTCCGTGCCGCCGATGTTGAACCCGTCGAGCACGACGAAGTAGCGCTTGCCGCCCTCGAGCACGATGGCAACCTGCGGGTCGGAACTGGCGAAATTGTCGTTGTAGGCGATCTGAACGCCGGCCTCGTTGTAAATGCGGAGCGCGCCGTCCTGGACTGGGTTGAGGCCCGAGCCGATCGC
>JAEUJA010000228.1 GCA_016793195.1 Phycisphaerae bacterium | reverse complement strand
TGCCCGTGCTGCGCGCGACGCCATTCTCGCGCGAGTCTTCTCCCTCGCTTTCGCACCCGTCGTCGAGGCCTTCGGTCGGGTCGAGTTGTTCCCCGCCCGGCAGGCGCAGCGCGGTGATGCCCTCGCCTCCCGGCCCGAGCGCGCCGTCATAGGCCAGACGCCGGTACGCCCGGTCGTTGCGGGCGCGTTGCTCGATCATCTTCAGCGCGGCCGCGGCCATCTCCTTGGGGTCCGAGCCCATGATCTGCCCGGCCAGCGGATGGTCCTCGCGCCCGCCGGGGATGTTGTCGTGAAGCTCGCCCAGGTCTGCCTTTGAAAAGCCGCGCCCACCGGCCAGCAGCGTGCGATCCAGCAGCGCCTCGGTGACGCAGAACGGACAGCCCTGGCGGCGCGCGACGAGGCGCATGGCGGCGTCGGAATAACCCGCGAGCCCCGCCTGGAAAAAAGGCGCATCAAAGCCCGGAACCAGCGCGGGGATGCGCGGGTCGATGCCGCGCTCGCCCAGCGCCGCCGCCACCCGCCGAACGTCGATCTCCTCGCCCCCGGGCGCGATGGCGGGGGTGGGGCGGGTGGCGTTCTGGCTGTGGGGCTCGACGGACACTTGGGGCGGTTTCCAGGAGTAAACGGGGCGGGGAAAGGGCGCGAGATGGACTTACGGTTGTGAAAAGCACCACGCTGGGGCGCGACTGATTTGCTTGTGTGCGGCGGTCGTGGGACTATAGGAGTGCATGAGCACGACCCCTGCAAGTCCGACCATTGATGGCCTGCCTCTTGATGGTCCGCCTCTTGGTGGCCCGCCTCTCCGAGGCGGGTCTTCTCATCCGACCAGCAACTCTTGTTCCGCCCTGAAGCAACGGCGCTCCTCCGCCGCGCTCGCGCTCTCGATTTGTGCTCTGGCTCTCTCGGCCTGTTCATCATCCCCCAGGCCGATCCCCGACAACGCGCCGGTGTATCCGGGCGACGCCGCCGGCCAGGCCAAGGTCCTGAACGTGCAGGTGCTCAGGTCCGGGCCCTCGATCACGTTCACGAACACGACCGCCGGCCCGCTCGGCCCCTGCCGGATGTGGCTCAACCAGCGCTTCAGCCGCATGATCGACAAGGTCGAGGTCGGCCAGACCGTGACGCTGGACCTCTACTCGTTCACCGACGAGTTCGGCGACGAGTTCCGCGGCGGCGGATTCTTCTCCATGGAACGCCCAGACAAGGTCGTACTGTCGCAGCTCGAAATCCAGGACGCGGACGGCACGCCGTCGCTCTGGGGCATGATCACCATCGCCGGCGGCGAGGACGATTGAGTGGCCAACATCGTCGTCATCGCGCCCCACCCGGATGACGCCGAGATCGGCATGGGCGCGACCATCGCCATGCTCGCCGCCCAGGGGCACGACGTTCTCATCTGCGACCTGACCGACGGCTGCCCCACGCCCTTTGGCGATCGGCCCACGCGAATCAAGGAAGCCGAGGCGGCGCTGAAGGCGTTGTCACCCATGAACTCGCCGAGCCCCGCGCCGGCGCAGAGCGCGGGTGGTGGGGCGGGTCCGGCCACGACCGGCCGCCTCCGCCGCATCATGCTCGACCTCCCCAACCGGCGCGTGCAGCACACGATCGAGGCTCGGCACATGGTCGCGGGCGTGTACCGCGCCCACCGCGCGGATGTCGTGTTTGTGCCGCACGGGCTCGATGCGCACCCGGACCACCTGGCCGCGACGCGGATCGCGGAAGACGCGCGGTTTGACGCGAAGCTCTCGGGCCTGGCGTTGCCCACGCCGCCCGGGATGCAGGACGCCCCGGCCCGGTATCCCCGCTGGCTGTTCTATTACTACTGCTCGCACCTGCGGCGCGTCGCGGACCCGACATTCCTCATCGATGTCACGGGCTTTGAGGGGGCCAAACGCGCCGGCCTGGAGGCGTATCACTCGCAGTTCGCGGCCAACCCCGCCAACGCCGGCCTGGTCGACCGCGTGATGGCGGGCCTGACCTACTTCGGGAGCCGGGCGGGGACGTCCGCGGCCGAACCGTTCTTCTCGCACGAGCCGATCACGCTTGGGTCGCTGGCGTCGGTCGTCGGGCTGTAATGGCGGGCTTTGTGCTCGTCGGCTTCCGTCCTCACAACGCGCGTCCCCTCGGCCCCCCGACCGAAGTCGGGGGCTCTGAATCGCAGGTATAAGGACGCGCTCCCGGGCTGAACGTTTTTCGTTGATTCGCTCGCCCCGCGTGCGCGGGCGGACTTTGATCCTGTCATGCATCCGGTCGCGCAACTTCTCTGCCCCGAGGTCGTCGAGCTGGTGCGCGACGGGCGCTACTCGGAGCTGCGCGACGCGCTCCACGGCGTGCCCACCGCCGACGTCGCCGAAATCCTCGCCGAACTCGAGCCCAACGACGCCGCCGTCGCGTTCCGGTTCCTGCTGCGGGACGACGCGGCCGAGGCGTTCGCGTACCTGGCCCCGGAGAAACAAGAGCTCCTGCTCGAAAAGCTCGGCGACGAGGGCTCGCTCCGCGTCGTCGAGGCGATGAACCCCGACGACCGCGTGCGATTGCTCGATGAACTCCCCGAGGAGGTCGCGCAGCGATTGGTCGCGCGCCTCAGCCCCGAGAGCCGCGCCGTGACCCAGGCGATCCTCGGCTACCCGCCGCGCTCGGTGGGAAGGCTGATGACGCCCGACTATGTGCGGGTCAAGCCGGACTGGACGATCGCGCACGCCATCGACCACGTGCGAAAGTTCGGGCGCGACGCCGAGACGATCAACGTCGTGTATGTCGTCGACGACCAGGGCGTGCTGGTCGACGACCTCCGCCTGCGCCAGGTGCTCCTGGGCGATCCGGGCCAGACCGTCGAGAGCATCATGAACCGCAACTTCGTCGCGCTCCGGGCCGACCAGCCCCAGGGCGAGGCGGTGCAGACCCTCCAGCGCTACGACCGCACCGCGCTGCCGGTGATCGACTCGCGCGGCAAGCTCATCGGCATCGTCACGCACGACGACGTCGCCGACGTGGCCCAGGAAGAAGCCACCGAGGACATGCAAAAGGTCGGCGGCATGGCGGCCCTGGAAGAACCCTTCGCCCAGGCTTCCATCGCCTCGCTCATCCAGAAGCGCGCCCCCTGGCTCTGCCTCTTGTTCTTTTCGGAATTGCTCACGTCCAACACGCTCCGCTTCTTCGCCGACGAGATGAGCAAGGTCATCGTCCTCTCGACCTTCGTGCCCGCGATCATCTCGTCGGGCGGCAACTCGGGCTCGCAGTCCTCCACGCTCGTCATCCGCGCCATGGGCACCGGCGAGATCGCCATCAAGGACTGGTGGAAGATCCTGAGGCGCGAGCTCTCGGTCGCCGCGATCCTGGGCGCGATCATCGGCACCATCGGCTTCGTGCGCGTCTCGGTCTGGGGCTGGCTGGGCCTGTGGACGCAGGACAAGCTCGACCCCACCACGCACGAGCCGATCATCGGCGCCGACGGCGCCAAGGTCCTGGATTTCTCGGTCCAGGAGCACTTCTACCTCCTGGCCGTCGCGATCGCGGCGAGCCTCTTCGGCATCGTGCTGTGGGGCTCGATCATGGGGGCGATGTTCCCCTTCCTCCTCAAGAAACTCGGGCTTGACCCCGCCGGAAGCTCCACGCCCTTCGTCGCGACCATGGTCGACGTGACGGGCATCCTGATCTATTTCGGGGCGGCGATCCTGATCCTGCGGGGGACGCTGCTCTAAAGCCGGCTCGGCGCGGTCCCGTCGCTCGAACGCCCTTCCATCCCGGACATTCCACGCCCCGCCTCGCCGTCGCTTCCTCTTTTCTCTTCCACCACTCCCCATTCCCGACTCCCGCACTTCCCGGCGATCGACCTCAGCGCGGCGATTGATGCGCGCTCTTCGCCCCGGAGGGGCGTCGGGTTGTTGCCACGGGTGGAGGTCGCCGAAGGCGACCGAAACCCGTGGAACTCCTTTGAGTCCCTTCCCGCCCCAACAGGGGCGGAGGATGCGCACGGTGGGTTGATCCACGGCCGGAGACGCTGTCCTGACGGCCAGAGGTCAATGGGACAACCGGGCCTCACTCCGCTACTTCTCCCCTTCATCAGGACCCCGACCGTGAGCGAGCGCGTCTTTGCCTTTCACTGCGTCTCTTCGTCTCTTCCATTAGTGCCCACTCACCACCGCGCCGCAGCGCACCAATGTGTCCGTCTTTTTCACCTCTTCCCAGATTTCCGAAAAAAAACTTTGCGCCGCCTCCCCCCGCGCGCAACTCCCTCCGCGGCCCGGTCTTACTTGGCCATTTGGCAATTTGACCATTTGGCCATTTGTCGCGGTATCACCGCGAAACTGCGCACCAATGTGTCCGTCCGCCCCCTTCTACGGAGAGCGCGTGCGTGCCCCGCGCCCTCACCGAGGCCAGCGGGCGGCCCATCACCCGCCGCGCAACCACGGCGTCTTTGACAACCGAATACACCGGCCTCGGCGAGCCCCGCGAGCGAGCGGGTTGCCGTTGCCCTGGGTGGCCCGGTTCTCCCCGCCGGTCTGTCGCCTCATTGTGCCCCGGCGCAACGTCCGTCTTTGCGCTCTTCGAGCCCTTCGAGTTCGCCTTGCGCCGCTACTTCTTCGCGTTCGCCTGGGCCGCGGGCTTCGTCCCGGGTTGGGCCGCGGGCTTGGCCACGTCCCTGGCCGCCTCCTTCGCCCATGCGTCCTTCAGCGTCACGCTCCGGTTGAACACGACCGCGCCGGGGCGGCTGTCCTGGTCGACACAGAAATAGCCAAGCCGCTCGAACTGGAAACGATCACCGAGCGTCGCCCGGCCC
>JAEUJA010000172.1 GCA_016793195.1 Phycisphaerae bacterium | reverse complement strand
TCGAGGTTGTAGCCCGCGTTGCGGCGGACGGTCTTTGGGTAGCGCTCGCGGATCAGCGCGGCGTGCTTGGCGATGATGGTGCAGACGCGCGATCCGATCGCGCGGAGCGCTGGATCGGCGGCGCACGAGCCTTCGGCGAGGCGATGGCGAGAGCCATCGGCGAGCGCGACGTCGACAGCGACGAGGCTCTCGGAGGTCCGGCCGTAGCGGATGGAGCGGGCGCCCGCGGCGTTGTTGCCGATGCAGCCGCCGATGTTGGCGTGGCGCGAGGTGGCGGGGTCGGGGGCGAAGAACAGGGCGCGTGTGGCGATGGCGTCGTTGAGGTCGTCGACGGTGATGCCGGGCTCGACGCGGACGCGGCGGCTGGCGGTGTCGAGATCGAGGATCGCGCGGCAGTTGGGGGAAAAGTCGATGACGACGGCGCGGTTGGTGCATTGGCCGGCGAGGCTGGTGCCGCCGCCGCGTGGAAGGATGGGGAGCGAGCGGGCGCTACAGAACTCGACGGCGCGGACGGCGTCGCCCGTATCGGCGGGGATGACGACGCCGATGGGCTCGACCTGATAGAGCGAGGCGTCGGTGGCGTAGAGCATGCGGTCGTGCAAGCCGAATCGCACTTCGCCTCGGATTGAATGGATCAATTCACGCGCGATATCGGCGCGTTCGGAATCGGTGAGTAGGGGCAGGCGATCGACCGCGTCTGGCGTCGTGCCCGCGGCGGGAGGTGGCGTCATGCGGCGAACTATACGAGCGGCGTTACGGGCGTGTGACGAACTTTTCGCGTGGTCGCGGGTACATTCATGGGAGAGCGGCGTGCGGGCCGACAATGCTCGTGCCGCTTCCTTCTGGAGAATTCACATGCGCACCACGCGTCGCCCGTTTGCACCGCTGGCCCTGGTCTCGATCGCGGGGCTTGCTCTTGGCATCGCCATGTTCGATCGGGATACGAAGGCCGGGGCGCCGGGCGGGCCTGGCGAGGGCGGGCAGAATGCGGCGAAGGCCGGTGCACCGAAGGCGAGTGCGCCCGCGGCGGGCGTGCTCTTCCGCGATCCGATCGAGCTGAAGGACACGCTGGCGATCCGGCGGATCGTGATGTATCGCTCGGGCGTGGGGTCGTTTGAGCGGCGCGGGAGCGTGGAGAACGACGCGGACGTGCAGCTTCGCTTCAAGACGGACCAGATCAACGACATTCTGAAGTCGATGGTGGTGCTCGATCTCTCGGGCGGGCAGATCGCGGGCGTGAGCTATGGCTCGAAGGAGCCGCTGGACCGGAGGCTGGCGTCGTTCGGCATCGACATCTCGGACAATCCGAGCATGACGGAGCTCTTGGGGCAGCTGCGCGGGTCGAAGGTGAGCGTGACGACGGCGGACGGCGCGGTGAACGGCACGATTCTGGGCGTTGAAACCCGGGCCGAAGCGCAGGGCGAGTCGAAGGAACCGATCAAGGTTGCGTATCTCAATCTGGTCACCGACAAGGGCATCCGCTCGGTGAGCCTGAAGACGGCGACGAACGTGACGCTGGACGACAAGGACCTGAACGAGGAATTGACCAAGGCGCTCAGCACGCTGGCGGAGTATCGGGCCGACCGCACGAAGACGGTCGACATCCACCTGCGCGGGCAGGGCCAGCGGAACGTGGTGGTGAGCTATGTGCAGGAGATGCCGGTGTGGAAGACGAGCTATCGCCTCGTGCTTCCCGACATGGGGCAGGAGAAGAAGCCCAGGGTGGTGATGCAGGGCTGGGCGATTGTTGAGAACACGACGGATGAGGATTGGAACAACGTGTCGCTGTCGCTGGTGAGTGGACGGCCGGTGAGTTTCAGGATGGATTTGTACGAGCCGCTCTATATGGGGCGGCCTGAAGTTGCGGTGCCGACGATCCCGGGCGTGATGCCACGGATTTATGCGACGGGGATGGGGGGAGAGTCGCGGTTCCTGAACACGACCGCCGGCGTGCCGCAGTACGACCTTGACGGCGCGATGGAAGACGCGGCGGAAAGCGGCGCGGAGCGGAAGGACAAGGGGATTCGGAATCGCTCGGCGGGACGGCCGGGCGCTCCCGGGGAGCCGCCGCCGAGCAGCATGGCGCTTGGCAAGATGGCGCTCGCCGAGCGGGCGGTGACGGCGGCGGACATGGCGGGGTACTCGGCCGCGGCGATGGCGCAGGGGCAGGAATCGGGCGAGGTGTTCCAGTATGAACTCACGTCGCCGGTCACGATCGAGCGGCAGCGCTCGGCGATGCTCCCGATCATCAGCGGCGACATCGAGGGTCGTCGCGTCAGCATCTACAACCGCGGCGACAACCCGACCAACCCGATGCGCGGCGTGGAGATCAAGAACACCACGAAACTGCAGTTCCTGCCCGGGCCGATCTCGGTGTTTGACGGGGCGGCGTACGCGGGCGATGCACAGATCGGGCACATCGCGCCGGGCGACCGGAGGTTGCTCGCGTATGCGGTCGATCTTGATGTGGTGGCGTCGCTGGAAGAGTCGTCGAGCACGGACATCCGCAAGCTGCGGATCGTCGACGGTCTCTTGGAGCAGACGTCGACGACGCGGACGACGGTGAAGTACACGTTCACGAACAAGGACACGGCGCGGGAGCGGACGGTGGTGGTCGAGCAGGCGCGGATGATGGGCTGGACGCTTGTGGAGCCGCAGAAGCCGTCGGACCAGACCGAGGCGTTGCACCGGTTCGACGTGCCGATCGCGGCGGGCGGGAGCGCGCCCTTGTCGATCACCAGCGAGATCACGCAGGGGCAGCATTTGCAGCTGTTGTCGTACGACCTCAACACGCTCTTGCAGTTCTCGAAGAGTGGGAAGGCGTCGGAGAAGGTGGTCGAGGCGTTCCGCGAGGCGGCCAAGCGCCAGGGCGCGATCCATGAGGTTGAGCGAACGATCGCCAAGCTGGACGCGGAGCGGAACGAACTGACGCAGGACCAGGCGCGGATCCGCGAGAACATGACCCGCATTGATCAGACGAGCCAGCTCTATCGGAAGTACATGCAGAAGCTGACCGACCAGGAAGAGCGGATGGACAAGCTGGTGACGGAGATGGACGCGGCGCGGAAGGCGCTGACGGCGGCGCAGAACAACCTGGCGGAGTATCTGCGCGGGTTGAATGTTGAATAGGGAAACAAATGGCCAAATGGCAAAGGGCCACATGGCAAACTGAGAGCCCGACGGCCGGACTTCGCGGTATGTCAGAGCATGGAGCGGGCCCGCGAAAGCGCGGGTCTGCTACCATAATCATCTATGGGTCGATCGGTCGCGTTGGTGGTGAATCAGAGCAAGCCGGAGGCGCGGGACGCCGCCGGGCAGGTGCGGGAGATGATCCGGCGCCGCGGGAATCTCACGCACGAGCGGGATACGCACGACCCCGAGCCGCTGCCTGAGTGCGATCTGCTGGTGGTGCTGGGGGGCGACGGGACGCTGCTTGGGCAGGCGCGTCGGTTGGCGGGCTCGCGGGTTCCGATGCTTGGGGTGAACTTCGGGAAGCTTGGGTTCATGGCCGAGTTTGATCTTGAATCGCTGGACCTTTACGCGGACCACATCTTCGGGAACGGGTCGCTGAGCCTGAAGCGGATGCCGAAGATTTCGGTGCGGGTGTTTGCGCCGGGGGTGGAGCGGGCGCGGTTCGAGGCGGTGTGCCTGAACGAGGCGGTGGTGACGGCGGGCCCGCCGTTCCGCATGATCCGGGTGACGGTGGTGATCGACGGCGTGACGGGCCCGACGGTGAGCGGCGACGGGTTGATCGTGTCGACGCCGCTTGGGTCGACGGCGTACAACCTTTCGGCGGGCGGTCCGATCGTGGCGCCGGGGGTGGATGCGTTGACGCTGACGCCGATCGCGGCGCACACGCTGAGCTTCAGGCCGCTGGTGGTGCCGTCGGACAGCCCGGTGGAGCTGCGGTTGCAGCGGGTGAACGTGGCGACGAAAGAGAACCAGGGGACGACGCTGGTGCTTGACGGGCAGATCCTGGAGCCGTTGGGCGACGACGAGCGGGTGCGGGTGGAGAGTTCGCCGGACGGGGTGTGGTTCGTGCTGAACCC
>JAEUJA010000311.1 GCA_016793195.1 Phycisphaerae bacterium | reverse complement strand
CGCGAGCGCGAGCATGGCGACCGCGCCGCCGGCGCTCACGCTGGCAAAGACGTTGGAGAGCCCGAACCAGCCGGTGGCCTCGTTCTGGAAGAGCCGGCGCTCAAACGCGCGGGCCATCATCGAGCCCTCGCTCCAGCCCTGCGACTCGAGGAATTGCTGACGGTGTTGCTTGTAGGCGCGCACGGTCTCGGGGTGCTCGACGAAATACTGGAGCGCGCCCTTGCAGGCGAGCATCACGACCAGCGCGAGCAGCACGCCCCAGGACAGCGCGCGGCAGGCGCGGTCGCGCGCGATGGCAAGGCCCGCGATCCCGGCGGAGAACGAGGCGCACCACGACACGCCGACGCGCACATTGTCGAGCGAGCCCTGATCGATGACAAAGGCGTGGGCCAGCGCGGCGATGGAGCCGACGACGAGCAGGAGCGGCGACCAGATGGATAGGCCATGTGAACGCCACAGCACCAGCGCGGCGGCGAGGAGCGAGACGGCGTCGAGGATGATCTGTCCGGTCGGGCCCAGGGAGGTCTGAGGCGTGGCGAGCAGGGTGGGATCGCCGGACCAGAACGGGAAGGGATCGAGCGAGACGACGCAGCGTGCGAGGATGCAGGCCAGAAGGACGCCGGTCGCGCCGAGCTTGGGTTTGTCGATGGGCGACGCCGCGCCGGCCGTCGCATCGCTGGAGGAGATCGCGTCAGTCACGCCGATGCTCCTCTCCTTTGAGGTCGGGCTCGCGTGGTGGGGCGGGCGAGAGGCCGCGCCACCCGGTGGCGTGCTCAAAGGCCGCGAGAACGACCAGGGCCATGACGACCTGGATGCCGACGAGGGTGGCTTTCCAGGCTTCGAGCGAGCCGAGGAAGATGCCGGCGATCCCGGTGCAGGCGGTGAGCCCCCAGATGACGAGGACGGCGGATTGCTTTGACATGCCGCGACCGACAAAGCGGTGCGAGACGTGCTGAAGATCGCCCACCATCGGGCTCTTGCCCTGCGAGAGGCGGAGGATGGTGACGGTGGTGAAGTCGTAGAGGGGGACGGCCAGGACGACGACGGGCATCAGCACGCCGTACCACGCGCTCGTGCCCGCGGGCCCTTCGCCGATGTAGGTGGTGCGGACGGTGAGGAAGGCGAGCAGAAAGCCGATGACGAGGGAACCGCCGTCGCCCATGAAGATCTTGGCGGGCGGGAAATTGAAGAACAGAAAGCCGCCGAGTGCGCCGACGAGGAGCGCGAGGCACGCGGCGACGAACCACTGACCCTGCACGAGCGCGCCGGCCAGGAAGCACGCGGCGGCGATGAGCGCCACGCCGCCCGCCAGGCCGTCCATGTTGTCGAGGAAGTTGAGCGCGTTGGTGACGACGATGATCCAGAGGACGGTAGCGAGGATGGAGAGCCACGGGCCGCCGACGCGGGAGTCGAGGAAGGTGAGGAGGCGGGTGTCGCTGAACCACACGGTGGCGGCGGCGACGCCGAGCATGATGGCGAGCTTGAGTCTGGGCCCCAGCGCCCGGCGGTCGTCGAACAGGCCGACCAGGTGAAGCACGGCAAGGCACGCGGCGAGTGTCAGGGCGGCGGGGCGCTTGGCGGCGAGGCCCGGGAGGTGAGCGCGGATGGGTTCCAGCCACCCGGTGAAGGCGTCGGCGGGGACCAGGCCGACGACCGCGATCGCGCCCAGGAGCGGGATCACGATCGCGCCGAAGATGGCGACGCCGCCGGTGTTTGGGACGCGGCGGGGCGGGAGTTTCACCTGGCCGTCGACGCCGGGGGAATCGAGCGCGTTGAGTCTTCGGCCAAGGACCACGGCGAGCCACGTCGCGGGGAGCGCGATGAGAAACGAGGCCGCGATGAGGGAGAGAACGAGCAGGACCATCGATGAATGAGCGTATCCGATTCGGGGGCGGCGCGAAGCGGCCTCGCCACGAGCGATCACGCGCCGTCCGCGTCGAGGCGCCGGCCGCTCTTCCGCACAAGCACCCACGGGAGCGTGATGACACACAGGACGCCAGCGGCCAGCGGCATGATCAGCAGCAAGCGGCGCGGCCAGGGGCCCAGCGCGTCGAGGATCGTCGTTGAATTCGGCTGGCTCGGGCCGGTGTAGGCGTAGTTGGTTCCCAGCCACCAATTGAACGGCACCATGAGCACGATTGCGTAGAGAAACGTCAGCCACGCGGCCTTGAGGAAGTCTGGCCACGCGGGGCGATAGCGGAGCACGACGAGGTCATACGCCGCACAGCCGACGATCTGCATGTGGTTGATCCAGTAGAGCCAGAACTTGATGTGCCCGAAACCCTGGGTGACGATGGGGGTGAAAAAGGCCTGCGTGCAC
>JAEUJA010000121.1 GCA_016793195.1 Phycisphaerae bacterium | reverse complement strand
CCCGAGTCGCCCGCGTCCTTGCTCACCCGCGCCAGCCCCGCCGCGGCCTCCATCTTCACCACGCTGATCACCGGGCTCCCCGGCGTCCGCACCGTCGTGAACCCGCGCGACGCCAGCACGAACGACAGGAACTCCGGCACGTCCTTGCGCGCCAGGCCCCCCGGCACGCGCAGCGTCACGCTCTGCTCCAGCTCCTGCGGGTTGTAGCTGTACGCGACTCCCGACACCTCGCCCGCCAGGTCCACCAAGCGCGACAGCTTCATCGTGTCGGGCAATGACAAGTCGGGGGGCTGGGAGGCGGGCTGGAATGCAAGCGGAATCGAAGTCATGAACACGGCGGACGGGTCGGCCGCTGCAGCGCTGCACACACCGAATGAAAGGAGCAACAAGGCGAGAACATGGTTGAGGAAGCGCATCGGGCAGGCCCGCTGATCCATCGAGCGACTCGACACGTCCCGAGGCAGCATGGCGTCCATGAACACAGCGTACCCGATCTCGGCCGATCAGCGAGCGGAGTTGAGGATGTTTGGCACACGCGGTGGGCGCGCGTTACGCCGGTGCGTGTCCCGCCGATCCGCCGAACGCTCGTACTTCCCGGCCCCGGCCACCCGGTCGGCCTCCTCGTCCAGGAGCTGGTTCAGGGTCTGTTCCACCGTGCTCCTGACCACCTCGTCCAGGTGGCTCCTCACCTGCTGGGTGTCCACCACGATCGCGTCCTTCAGGGCCTCCCGCGTCGCTTCCCCGACCGATGCGTTTGCCGTTCCCGCCGTCGTCGATACGCTCTCCACGCGGCTCTCCTTGAGGAATGTGGGCTACAATAACTCCACCTTCCCGCGGGAGAGCCACTTCTGCAAATGTGCGCATCGATCAGAACGTTACCAACCCGTGCCGGGCTGGTCGAGCCGCACGAGATCCGCTGCCGCGAGCGTCTCGGAGGCGTTCACAAGCACTACTACCGGGCAGCTGCGTGACACGGATCACCCCTGAAAACCAGGTTGGAATGCATGCACGGAATAATTGCACACGACGGTTTTTGTATAGGACGCGATAATTGCATACGACGGCCACTACTTCTTCTTTTCCCGAGCATGGCTGTCGATCTCCATACGCGACAGAGGCTCAGCGTGTGCATCTACAACTTGACGAGTAATAAGATCGATTGTGAACACATACTTCTCGCTACCCCGAAACGCCGTAAACTCAACAGCACCAGGCGTCGCCTTGGACACAAAGTCTTGGTAGTCCGGCGACACGGCTATTGGTACGCCGAGGTACTCGCCGAACGCACCAGTGGTCGGAATTTGAATCATCTCACCGGATTCTGAATCTACGACATAGATGATAGTCGTGGCATACCGCGGAGCGTCACTAGTTGCAAATATAACTTTGTGTATGCTATCTACGTTATAATAATGAGGCGGCAAACCGGTTACACCACTGAAAACGCGTCCGTCGACTTCTACAAACGGTTTGCGCGAAGCATGCACGTTCAATCGCGACAATACCGTTGCTTCCTCGCCGTACGCAATGTGTATATTTCCAATGCGGACTCTGCTTGAGACTGGCCTCCACGATGTCGTCAGCCACACTGCCAGCGCAGCAAACGCAACAAGCAATATTCCTACTGCAACTACCCACACTGTCCAGTGGCGATGGCGATGTGACATAGAGAATGCCTATTTCTGTTGCAACATCGCGTTGATGTCGAATTGGAACCTGGCGCGAACTCCCGCCACAATCGCAGGCCGCATTGGCAGGTACACGGCAAAGGTCTCGGCAACATGGTGGCTGTAGAGGTAGACGGAATAACCTGCTCTGCCAAAGACGAAAACCCCTTGAATGGGATCCCACCAAGTTGCAAAACCGGCATGGCTAGGTGAAGAACTGTCAGAGAATGCGTGATAAGCGTGACCCAGGTCCTCAATCGCGTCGAGCATCACTTCTTTGCCTTCGCTCTTCTCGCCCATATGTACCAACCAATGCGCGCGATTGGACTTACGTCTAGCGCTCGCCAGTTCACTCCGCATGTAGTTTGTCCACAATGATGTAGCCGCGGCCACTGTCTGTCCGGGTGCCTTCATTGCATGTTGGTATGCACTGGCTCCCATTTGCGCCCGCGCGAAGCGATACTCATACTTGCCGACGCCATCAACATAATCACTGCCATCTTGAATGGCTTTGATCACATCGAGTTCCATGCAATACCACAAGTACTTGTGAAAATCTACTGTCGTTCGGGTGCGAGCGAAGCCCGGCGGAAGCGCTGGGCCATTCAGCCAGACCTCCACGATGTCGTGGTGAACATCTGACGCCCATAGTCCGAGGACATCTATGCGTTGCGCAGGAGCATTGTCCACAAAGCGGTAGCTCGGATCGCCGTCCACTTCGTCAATCGGATCTCTGCAGAGCCACCGCCCCGTGCCCTGGTTGTAGTAGCGATAGCCGAAGTAGAGCAGCCCGCTCTCGGCATCGGTGTACTTGGTGCTGAACTTGAACGCGTTGGACGACAGGGCCGCCGGGCTTCCCCTGGTCGTCAGCGTCTCGCCGAACGGCCCGTACTCGTACGCCGCCGAGATTGCCCCCGTGTCGTCGCGCAGGCTCGTCAGGTTCCCGTTACCGTCGTACAACGCCAAGTGCGTCGCCCCCGTCGCGGCCAGCGACTCGAACGCTAGGCCCCCGACGCCGCCGGCCCCGCCCGGCGAGCCCGAGACGTCCAGGCCCCAGGCGCAGGTGCGCACCACCGCGTCCTGCCCGTCGAGCTCGGCGATCAGCAGCCAGCCGTCCCACACGAACTTATACGTGCTGACCAGCGTCCAGCCCGGCGGCGTGATGATGACGCCGCCCTCGGGCGAGCCCGGCTGCCCGCCCTGCACCACGGCCGAGGCCGAGCCTTCCACGGTCGGCTCGCCGCTATTGGGCGTGCCGCCCTGGGCGCTGTGGTCGTAGACGCGCTTCACGCAGCGGCGCGACATGTAGTCGTAGACGAACTCCAGCCGCACCGCCGGCATCGCCACGGGCAACGAGGATTTGGTTTCCATCGCCACCAAGCGGTTCTCCCCGTCCCAAGTGTACAGCCACTTGCCGTCCGACAACAGATTCCCGTCCAGGTCGTGCGTGAAGTTCTCCGGCGTCTTGGGCAGGAACACCCACCGGGTCTCTTCCGGAGCCCCGCCGCCGTTGGTGTCGATATCCACACCTTCGTACCGGGCGATCAGCGTGTTGGTCCAGCTCAGGGCCTTCTGGTAGAACTCGCCGGACCGGAAGTCCGCCGCCACCGGGTTCCCGCCCGGGGGCGTGGCGAACGTCACCGGGTTGTTTGCGGGCGCAAAGCCCAGCAAATCCACCGTGCCCGGGATCGTCCGCGAGGTGTACTGGTTGAGGAGATTGCGGTTGTAGGTGGCGGTGCGCAGGTTCTGGCCCGCGCTGTTGCCGCCCACCTTGGTCTGCGTGCGGTTGCCGATGTGGTCAAACGTGTACTCAAACTGTTCGCCGGGGGTCAGGATGTCCCCGTCCGGCCCCGCGGGGGGCAGGTCGATGTACCGCTTGCCGCCGGTGACCTGGCCGAGCGAGTCGTACTGATAGAGCCAGTATGTGCCGTCGACAAGATCGACCCGCGTGCGCTGGTTGGCGTCGTTGTAGGTGTAGGTGAAGCCCTCGTCGGGCGCGGTGATGCTGTCGGATTGAATCTGCGTCAACCGGCCGAGCTTGTCGTAGGCGCGCGTGACCGTCGCCTTGGTGACGTTGCTGACCTTGAACGTCGTGGAGGCCAGCGAGTCATCGCCGGGCGTGTAGGCGTACTCGGCGCGATGGGTCGTGTTCTTTCCGACGCTGCCGAGTCGCGCCGACGCCGCGTCGTACCCGTAGGCAACGTCGTTGACCTGCGTCGAGTTCACCTGCAGCTTGTTGTGCTCGCGCCGCAGCAGGGTGTCGTACGTGTTCTGGATGTGGACCGGGTCGAGCACGCCGCTGGTGAAATCCTCATCGATCATCGCGCCCGGATCGGAATAGGCCAGCGTGCGATCACCGACGCCGTCGGTGACGGCGGTCACCTGACCGCGGCGGTCGTAGGTATAGATCACATCGGGGGTCGTGTCCGAGTAGTTGACCTGATGCAGATCGCCGCCCGTCGTGTAGGTGTAGTTCGTGGTGATTCCGCGGACCCAGGCGCGCGACTTGATGCGGCCGCTCGGCCAGTAGTCGTAGGTCGGACCCGCCTGGCCCTGATAGCTCTTGGTCGTCAGCCAACCGCGCGTCGGGCTGTAGGTCCAGGTCGTGGTTGCGCCGCCGCTGGTGCCCTGGCCGGTGCCGAGGTCGAAGGACTGCCAGGTCGTGAGCGTCTTTGAGCGACCCTGGGCGTCATAGGTGTACTCGACCGGATAGGAACGGCCGCCCCACGCCATCTTGACCTGCCCGGTGGGGAAGTACTCGAAATGCTGCACGGCGCCGTCGGCCGCGGTCGCGGTCAGCACGCGGTCGAGCGCGTCGTACGTCGAACTCGTCACGACCGGCGGGCCGCCGGTCTGCGCCGGAGTCAAGGTGACGGCGGTGACACGATCCTTGTTGTCATAGGTGTAGGTGGCGGAGCGATCATCGGAGGTGTCTTGTGTGGCCCGTGTGTCCGTCGTCGAGGCCACGCGACCATGCACGTCGTAAGTCGTCGTGCTCTCGGTGTGCAGAGCGCCGCCCACAAAGTAGGAGCGTGCCGCCGCCGACCGGCCGTACTGGTTCACGGTTTCGCTGATCGTTCCGGCGGGGCCGGTCGTCCGCACCGTGCGTTTCTGGTTGCCGCGATCCACCAGGGCGACGGTGGTGACCGTTTGCCCGAAAGCGGTCTGCCACGACTGCAAACCGGTGGTGGTGGCGTCCTGCTGCCCGACACGCTCGTCCTGCTGACCGATGTCAAGCCAGGATGTGGCGTTGTTGTCGGTGGTCAGAATCGAGGAGGTGGTGCGACGAAAGTCACCGCCGCCATGGTCCGTGGAATGCAGGACCGTGGACACCGAGCGCGAGATCCGATCCGTGCCGTTGAAATCGATGACGCCGTCCTGGTCCATATCGATGCAGGAAACCTGCCAATCGCCGTCCCAATCGGCGGCGATTCCCGGCAGGCCGGACTCGAAGCCCTGTCCCTGCCTGGACAGCGTCACGACGCCATCAGCGTCGACCTGCTTTACGAGGCGCCCGTGCGCATCGTAGAAACTACGCTCGGTCGCGCCGTCAGCATAGACCGTCTTGTAGTTCCGTCCGAGCGGATCGGAGTAGTGCTTCACCCACTCCGTGGTCTCCGACTGCGAGCCGAGGCGAATCTCCTTCTGCCACGCCACCCATGTCGAAGCGCTGATGGTGGAATCCAACTCCACGCCTCGCTCATAGCGAATGGGGTGACTCGCGGTTCCGCTCGACTCGATCTGCCAGCCGTCCGATGCGGAGGAGGTTATCTGTGTCGGTGAGACCAGCGGTCCCGCCCCGTCGGGGTCGGGCAACGTCACAGTGTGGATCATGCCGATGTCGGTGTTGATATCCTCGTCGTATGCGGTCTGTGCGCCCAGAGCATCCGTTGTGGAAGTCAATCGGCCAACGGCGTCGTAGGCATTCTGGGTCTGAAGGATCGAATTTCCGCTCGGGCCCCGACTCACCGTGAGCGTTCGGTCGAGCGCGTCATGGGTGTACGTCGTCCGGACCGGCGTGGGCGAATCGGACGCCGAGATCTCTTCGATCAAGCGGTGGCGATCGTCGAAGGTGTACGAGGTGAGCACGCCGCCCCGGTCGCGTCGAGCCGAGACCGTGCAGCAGTCGTAGAACGTCTCTTCGTAGGTGCCGTCGGAATAAGCAACGAGGCTCGGGCGGCCCGGATTCTCGATCAGATGCTCGGGATCGCCTCCGTGTTCCCACTCCATGATCTCTCGCTCCGAGATCAGGATGTCGTCCTCGGTGTCGTTGTCGCCCGTTGTTCCCTGCATGTCAAACGTCTGGGAGAGCCTTGTGTTGCCGACGTGATCGAATTCCGTCACCGCCCTTGTGCCATCAAGGAGGACTGGCATCTGGCTGACTGGCATCGCCGGCGAAGTCGCGGCACGGTGACCGGAACGAGTGGTCAGGCGAAGGCCTTCATGACCACTGAATTGAGGCCAGGATTGAACATCCACAATCGTCGCGCTGCCGTCGCTAGTCCATGTGGAGGCGTTTCGACCGTGAAGCCGCACAAACCCGACATCCTTGTCGCTGAGTTCAAGCGGGTCGTAGTAGCTTGCCGAATGAGTGACGGAGTGGCCGGACGCTAGGGGGTCGGTCATCACTTGGGAGACAAATGCCCCCACGTCCGAAACCGGCTCCAAAATCGCCACGCGGATTGAGCTCGATTCGAGCCGGTGATCCCACGGCGAAGCCCTATCGTCGGGTGGCTCGCTCCAAGCAACCGAGTAGGTGCGCTGGACTTCGTTCCCTTCCTCCACCACGCTCTTGACGGTAATCGTCTCCCGGTCCGCGCCCACATACGGTGGATCGGCCCAGTTTGAGTCGTTGGGCAGATCTTGGAAGACGTAGGTAAACGATTCCATGCGTGTCACGGCGGGCGCGTTCGGCCGGTTTGTGTAGAGCGGGGATTCGATCTGAGTCAGGCGCCCAGCGGCATCGTATTGGAACTGCTGCCAAACTCCGGTGGGTTCGACGGACTCCAAAAGCCGCGCGACGCCGTCATTGCTGAACAGGTAGCTCCAGGTCGTGGTGAGCGCATCGCCGTCGGGGTCGACGACTCGTTCAATGGGGTACTCGGCTCCGCCCACGGACTGCGTCTTGAGCCGTTCTTTCTTGACGATCGAGCCGCTCGGGTCGCGCGAGACACGGGTCTCGATGTTGGTGCCTGCGATCTGGCCGGGAGCTCGCGTGGTCTCGACCGCGGCCAGATTGATGAGAGGGCCATTCTGACCGAACACCGCTTCGACGCGCCACGCCCCAGAACGAGGTGAGGGGTCATACCAGGGGCCTGTATCCGGAAGAAAGCCCTCAGGGATCTGCTCATACTCGCGATTGCCTTCACCATCCTCGGTGTAGTTCTTGAGGTCATCGACTTCAACAGTCCAGTCCCTGACTTTCTTGGTCTGCTTGTACCGTGTTGTAACATCGGTTGACGAATCGTAAATCTCCAGCACTCCGGTCACGAGCACATCACGCTCATCCGCGCTCTCCGGGTCATCGGCCAGCGGTTCCATGCGGTGAGACACAATGATCGTCTTGACAAGCACGGCGTTCGTCAGAATGTAGAAATCGGGGTTCTGGTTTGCGCGATCACCGGGGTTTTGATAGAACCGGATCTGGTACGAACTGGTTGTGAGGGGAGTGATCTGCACCAAGCCTTGCGGGAACCGCAGCTCTCGGAGGTACTTGAAGTGGAGATCTTCATCCCACTCGTTGATGGCCCAGAAGACACTGTGATTGCTCGAATAGGTCGAATAGCCCGAATCGGGGTAGTTCTGATTGGGAACTGGCCGGACGATCGGGTCGGCGCACACCACCAAATTCTTCGGGTCGCCCAACTCCGCCGCTCCTCCGCCGACCAGGGGCATGCCCTGAGGCTGGACGCGATGGAGAATCTCCTTGCCCTCGCCCACCAGCGTATCGCCGCGAATGAGCAGGTAGCCGGCGCTGCCCCGATCCCACATACCCAAGCTGATCTTCACGCTCAGATCGGTGCGGCTGTAGGTGATGTGGCCCGGCCCGCATCCTTGGCATCCGCCGCGCCCGGGTAGCGCCGCGGTGTCCGGCGCGGTCTCGAAAGTCGGCTGAATTACTGTCCAGCGATGGCTCGCGTGCCACCCTCTGTCCCCTTCGGGAGGGCAGGGTTCGTTTCCATCTACCGCGATCTTAAGCGGTACGCGCCCAAGCCCTCGGCGCCACTGGTTTGGGAGCACCGCTTTGCCCCATTTGCCGGCAGGATCATCGGTTGGAATCGGATTCTCTCCGGCACCATCGGGATATGTTTCTACGGAGATGAAATCCGTTACCACACCACGAATCGATCCAAATGAACTACTTAGTTCGCCAGCTCCGCTCCCCATCCAGATGCCAAGCACCTCCCAGCCTTCGAGGAAGTGGCCGTACGATACCGCTTCATGCTTTTTGATCCCAGTGAAGGAGGTAGGAGACGGATTTGGCCAAGGGAATGCGTTGAAACACTCCGCATAGGCCTGAGCTCGAGCCGGATAGAATACTCCTTCGCACGCTTTAAGTGCCTCGGCCAACATGTGCTCTGAGTCAGGGCCTTCTCCTGGGGTAACCCATCCCGGCAGAGCCACGACGTCCCTGAGATCACGCAACAATGTGTCAAGCCTCTCAAGAACCTGGCAGTAACTCTCCGGAGTCACAGGTGCAGTCGGATCAATTGGATGAAGAACTCGCGTAAGCCAGCCATCATTGCCATACGGATTGGTAAGGTCTTCAGGCAGTGCTTGATCTCCGAGCGGATAGTCGAGCCCGTGCCCTTCGTAGTCGACGAAGTAGGCCATCCACTCCGCTTGATTCATCTTGTCGAGCAAATCCTGCACCAAGGCGGCCGCCTTGCGCGCATCGCACCGCTCATGGTCGTAGAAGCCATCGGGTGGGAATGGCGGGGCATCGGTGCCATCACCATTCTCGGGGCAACTGCGCTCGGTTCGTGGCCAGGTAGCGTCGCCCTCGCCAAAGAAGCGGTTTCGCCCTTGGAACTCGCGCATTACTCGCTCGATCGGGAGCGGGCAGAGGCCGTCGCACGGCGTCGGCCGCAGGCTCGGAACATCAACATCGGGAGGCAGGTAAGTCTGCGCGATGGATATGGAGGAAGTGGCGCACAGCACCGCCGTGATTCCCAACGCCGCCGCACGCATCGCCCGATCTGCCATGGCTCGGCCTCCGAACTGTCCTGCTGGATGCGAAAAGACTACTCGTCGATCCAGTCTCCTGCAAGCCCTGATACAGCCGTTCCCCGCGTTCGGAGTCAAGATTTTGCAAATGAGAACGGATCGCAGGTGTGTTTGTCGCGCCCGTCGCGCATCACCCACCCAAATAGGTGGGTGCGCGATCGTGGGTGAACTCACGTCAGCCTCTCGCCGACGTTCCATGTGTGGAAACCGTGTGCATAGTCATGGCCGGTGCGCTGAGCGGGCGTCAACTCGCGTTCGCGATGTGACTTAGCGCTTTGTTGAGAATCTTCACAAAGCGCCGCAACCGCCGAGTCCGCGGGCGGTAGGCTACCGCGCCTCGTATCGCCGGCACGCGAACCCATCAGCCAGGCTTCACCCTTGCCAGCGGCGTCGGGCCCGGCGAGATGGAGGCCACGCATTGGGGGCTCGCTACAGCACGGCCGCCGACGCTGCCTTCGCGGAGGCGCGGCATGATCTCGATCAGGTGCCGGTGCTCCCCAGGGACTTGCAACTGATCGACGATCCGGAGTGCCGCCCGAATCTCGGACCAGCCCGCGCGGCGCACGCTGTGGGTCGCACCGGCGTGGAAAGCGGCACGGAACCCGGCCGCGTCGGGCACCAGCCTCGCGGTCGCGACATGCCACGACGGGCACGAACCGTCGACCCCCTGGGGAGCCAGATCGCCGGGTACTTCCAGAACAGCATCCGCGAGGGTGGCCTCCTGGTGATCGCGCAGTACCTCGGGGTTCGCACGACACATGGACCGCTCGGACGTCTTCGCGCAACTCGACTGGCTTCTATGAGCAGTTGGCAACGCGCACGCCATCTGCTGCTGCACGCATGATCGATGTCACTGACGCGCTCCTGAGTGTTCAACATGCGCGGGAGTGCGGCTTTTCGCGTGACATGCGTGCCTTCCCCGCCAGAATGCTCCTTCAACGGCTCGGATGACCACGGGATCAAGCCGCAAGGACGCGAGCGTGCGGGATGCGACCGCGCTAGCCCGGCGATGGACCTGGGAGGAACGCAAGCCCTCCCGCGACGCGGCGCGCGCCGGAGGAGCCCGGCATGCCTGAGTCACTCCCGCCCCTCCCGCCTCTGCCGCCTCTGCCCAGCTCGCTCGCGTCGATGCTGGGCGGGGAGGGTCTCGGCGGGGACGGGCTGCCGCCCGCGGCCGCCCTGAACCCCGGCCAGCCCGGCGGCCCCACGCCGCGCGAGATCGACGCCGCCCGCGGATTGGCTCAGGCGCTCGTCGAGTGCCTGATCGCCGCCGACGAGGGCCGCGCGCTCCGCAGCGCTGAACTTGGTGGCGTCCCGGGTCTCGGCTTCCACGGCCTGGCCACCCCCGGGCCGGGGGGGATCGGCGTCGGTCCCGCCGCGCTCCAGCCCCTGCTCATCTCCGGCGCGCAGGCCGCCCAGCGCCTGGGCGTCACGCCCCGCACCCTGCGCCGATTGAGCGCGCCCTCCGGCCCCATCCCCATCGTGCGCCTCGGACGACTGATCCGGTACGCGCCCTCCGACCTCGAACGGGCCGTCCGCTCCCTGCGAATCGGCCGGGAGACCCAACCATGATGATCGAGAACTGGCCCATCGAACGCGTCGTGCCCTACGAGAAGAACCCGCGCCGGAACGACGGGGCCGTGGAGGCCGTGGCCTCCAGCATCCGCGACTTTGGCTTCCGCGTCCCCATCGTGGTGGACGCCCAGGGCGTGATCATCGCCGGGCACACCCGGCTCAAGGCGGCCCGGTCGCTGAAGCTGGCGAAGGTCCCCGTGCATGTCGCCAGGGAACTCTCGCCCGAGCAGGTGCGGGCCCTCCGCATCGCCGACAACAAATTGCACGAGCTTTCGCAGTGGGACCACGGCCTCTTGGCGGTCGAGCTGTCGGACCTGAAGGGCATTGGCTTTGATCTCTCGCTGCTGGGGTTCAGCCCGGACGACCTGGGCGCGATCCTCGCGCCCCCGGGCAACCCGGGATTGACCGACCCCGACGACGTGCCGGCGCCGCCGGACGAGGCGACGACCAAGCCGGGCGACCTGTGGGTGCTGGGCAACCATCGCTTGCATTGCGGCGACAGCGGGAGCGCCCGCGACCTGGACCGCCTGCTCGGCGGCGCTCCGATCCACCTCGTCAACACCGATCCACCGTACAACGTGAAGGTCGAGCCCCGGAGCAACAACGCCATCGCGGCGGGATTGAGCTCGTTCAGCGCGACGCAGAAGCGGGACCCAAGCGCCGGCGATCAGCAGTCCGCCGACCTCCACCGCCATCCGGGGAAGGCCAAGGCCACGCACAAGAAGCTACGCGCCAAGGACCGGCCGCTGGCCAACGACTTTGTTTCCGACGAGGCGTTCGACCGGATGCTGGACGCCTGGTTCGGCAACATCGCCCGTGTGCTCGTCAAGGGCGGGGGCTTCTACATCTGGGGCGGCTACGCCAACTGCGGCAACTACCCGCCGGTGCTGAAGCGGCACGAGCTCTACTTCTCCCAGGCGGTGATCTGGATCAAGGAGCACCCGGTGCTCACCCGCAAGGACTTCATGGGCAACCACGAGTGGTGTTTCTATGGATGGCGTGAAGGAGCCGCCCACCGCTTCTTCGGCCCCGCCAACATCCCCGACACGTGGAGCGTGAAGAAGGTCAATCCCAACGCGATGGTGCACCTCACGGAGAAGCCGGTGGAATTGGCCAAGCGCGCCGTCGACTACTCGTCCAAGCCGGGGGAGAACGTGCTGGACCTCTTCGGCGGCTCGGGCTCGACGCTCATCGCCTGCGAGCAGACCGGCCGCCGGGCGTTCCTGATGGAACTGGACCCCTTGTACTGCGACGTGATCGTGCAACGCTACGAGCAGTTCACGGGCAAGAAGGCAACGCGGGGCGCGCCATGACACCGCGTGCGCGTCTAGCGGTTCTTCAGCCAGAGGTCGTAGTCAAGAAAAAGACGCGCCGGCAGGCCGCGCCGCCTCGTGCACTCCAGGGCGGACTCCTGGAAGGCGTCGCTGGTGGCGCGGTCGAGATGCTTCAGCCCGGGCCACGCGGGGAGCTTCTCCCGACCCGCCTCTCGCTTCAGCGCGCACGCCACCACGCTGTCCAAGGGCATCTCGGCCCACGCTTCCACGCCGTCAAGGCCGTACTCGACGCGCAGTCGGCTCTCGCAGATGCACGACCGCATGAACATGTTGAGCGCCTTCCGCACGCTGCCCCAGGGACGAACCCGAACGCGAAGCCGGTCCAGCACCATGGCGGTCTGCGCATCCAGCCAGCCGAGGTACGCGGCCGCGTCTTGCATCGGGATGCCACGCAGACAGATGTCCCTGAGGGCCGATTGGATGCCCGCGATCACTCCGGGCTCCTGATTCCGGAGCACGCCCCCGGAAGGGGCAACGACCGCGATGAAGTTCTGGATGAGAGAGTTGAGGTCGGCGCTGTGGTGTTCCATGTGTCCCCGTCCGATGCGCGTGTCGCATCAGCCATGAACATACCCCGCGGCTCACCGGGCCGGAGCGCTGCGACCGCAGAAAACGCCCCGGGCTGCGCCGGGGCGTTGTGTGTGGAGGGGGGAGGCCGTCGATGCTGATCTCGTCACTCGATCGCGGGGAGCGAGCCGTCGGTTGCTTCGTCCCAATCGATGCGGCCATCGGCGATGTCGGACAGATCGTCGTCGGTCAGGTACTCGGCGGCCCTGCGCCCCTGGCACCCCGCGACCGCCCGGGCAAGACCGGCCCACTCCTCGATCGTGAGCATGCGGTCCTGCCGCGCGGCGAGCAGGCCCAGGGCGGCGTCGAGGAGAGCGCCGTAGCGTGCTTCGGAGCGGGCGGCGGGGTCGCTGGCCCCGGAGTTGAAGGTGCTTTTGTTTGCGTCGCTCATGGCTCAGGCCCCCTCCTTGGCGGCGCGGGTGGCGTGGCTGGTCGCCACGAACACCCCGCGCTCGTGCTTCTTG
>JAEUJA010000120.1 GCA_016793195.1 Phycisphaerae bacterium | reverse complement strand
AGAGCTGGCCCGGCAGCGCCACCATGCAGTCCACCAGGTCCGTCTCGATGATGGACTTGCGGATCTCGCCTTCGCCCGAGGCGTTGCTCGACATCGAACCGTTGGCGAGAACGAACCCGGCCAGCCCGGTCGGCGAGAGCTTCGAGAGGAAGTGCTGCACCCATGCGAAGTTCGCGTTCCCCGGCGGGGGCACGCCGTACTTCCAACGCTTGTCCTCTTTCAGCAGGTGCCCGTTCCAGTCGGAATCGTTGAAGGGCGGGTTGGCGATGACGAAGTCGGCCTTGAGGTCCTGGTGCTGGTCGTTGTGGAACGAGTCGCCCTGCGTGATCTTCGCGTCGATGCCGCGGATGGCGAGGTTCATCTTCGCCAGCCGCCACGTCGTGTAGTTCGACTCCTGCCCATACACGGCGATGTCGCCGACGCGCCCGCCGTGGTGCTCGATGAACTCCTCCGACTGCACGAACATGCCCGCCGATCCGCAGCAGGGGTCATAGATGCGCCCCTTGTACGGCGCGAGCATGTTGACGAGCAGCTTGACGACCGGGCGCGGCGTGTAGAACTGGCCGCCCTTCTTGCCCTCGGCGCTGGCGAACTCGGAGAGGAAGTACTCGTACACCCGCCCGAGCAGGTCCTTCGAGCGGCTGCCCTTGCCGCCGAAGCCGATGTTCCCGATCAGGTCGATCAACTGACCGAGACGCTGCTTGTCGAGCCCCGGACGGGCAAAGTCCTTCGGCAACACCCCCTTGAGGACCGGGTTGTCCCGCTCGATGGCCTCCATAGCGTCATCGACCACCTTGCCGATGGTCGGCTGCTTGGCCATCTTCAGGAGGTGGGACCACCGCGCCCCCGGCGGCACCCAGAAGATGTTCTCAGCCTTGTACTCGTCGGGGTCCTCGGGGTCCGCCCCCTTCGCCTTCGCGGCGTCGAGTTCGGCGTGCTTGGCCTCGAAGGCGTCGGAGATGTACTTCAGGAAGATCAGGCCCAGGACGACGTGCTTGTACTCCGCCGCGTCCATGTTGTTGCGCAGCGCGTCGGCAAGTCCCCAAAGCTCCTTTTCGAAGCCGAGATCGGGGTCGATGGCGGGGGCGGCGGGCGCAGTGGCGGTAGGGGCAGGGCTCTTGGCCATCGAGGTCTCCGTCTGGTCGCGCCCCCGTTCTAAGCGGCCAAATGGACCGAAGATGGGCGGCGTGGGAAGAGCATGGTACGGTGGTTTGAGGGGGTAGATGTCTGATCGGGTGACAACGCCCCGTCAGCAGTCCCGACGCCCCTGACATGCCCGCCGCCGTTGTTCTTCCGGCGTCTGGAGCGCCTGTTAACCAGAGAATCGCTTGCCCGAACCCGTCTGGCGGCTCGGATTCGCCAGTTTGAACCCGTTCCGATCGGGGAGCTTCCCAGGCCCGGGTCCGAGCGACCCGGGCCTAGTCGTTTACACAGGCCGCACGGGGCCGAATCCGGCCATCTCGCCAATTGTTCGCGGAAATCCGTGGGTTCCGCGCCGCTTCGACTCTCCGGCGGGCGCTCTCGGGTTTGGGCGGAGAGCCTACCGGGGCGAGCGATACACCGGGCCAAACTGCCTTTTGCCGTCCAACTCTCGGTCGCGGCCAGAGAGTCCCGGGCCCCGGTTAACGCGACAGGTGCGGTTGCGCCCCTTGCCATAGCGCAGTTCGCAACCGGGACGGAATCGGCGCGGCGTGGTGCCACGAACCTCGCTTGGCGCGGCCTTGTCGCCTCATCGTCCCCGCCGATGACCTGCCCGCCATCCCGATGGCGTACAGAGCAGGGTGTGCCACAGGCGCACGGGGCCATTCTCCACACGCTCAACAGCTACCGCCTCCGGCGTGACAGCGCAAACACGCCGAGTGCCGCGGTGCCCAGTGCGCCCGGGACGGGGATGGTGACGGTGTAGATCGCGCGGTCGTAGTGGAAGGAGCTGTCGCCCGCGAAGATCACCCAGAAGGCGGCGGTGGTGCCGTCGAAGCCGTGTTCGTCGAATACGGCGGCGATGACTCGCTTGCCGTCGAGGGTGTCGCCGGGCCCGATCAGCCGTTGCATGGTGCCGCCGTAGTTGGTGTAGATCACGTCATTGCCCGCTTGGAAGATGAGCGTGTTGTTCTGGTAGTCAAGCGTGCCGATCCCGTTGTAGGTCGCGGACGATCCATCGGGCGGGACCATCGTTTCATCGACGAGCTTGTCGATCCCGCTGCCGGTCTTGATGTAGATGCCCTCGACGTTGTTGTCGGTGTAGGCGTTGAACACGGTGTTTGCGCCGGCGGGGCGGACGTACTGCGGAAAGGCGAGCCGGTGCCCGTCGGGATCGGTGTCATTGGAGTCCATGATCTTGGTCAACTGCCCGCCCTGGCTGCGGAAGATTCCGGCGTAGCCGTTCGATGTGGCCGCGGTGAAGCAGGTGGCGTCGCCTTCCAGACGCCAGTCGACGAAGTTGGTGAACGTCTCCGCGTGCCCCGGCGGGCTCATGGTCTTGTCGGCGATGACTTCGAAGTGATCGCCACGTCTCCGATAGATGCCTGCCTGATGTGTGGTCATTCCTTCGGCACCGAACACCACATCAGTTCCCGACACGTCATGCCTCGGCGTATTGACCGCAAAGTTTTCGCCGGAATTTGGAATCTTGAATGTGTTGTCGACCAGCGTGCGCAACGAAACGCCGTCGTGGCCGTACAGTCCCCCGCGTGTCGTGCCCGCGCCGAAGAAGCTGAGTGTGCCGCCGCCCACGTCGTTGCCAGGCAGGTGGAAAAAGATGTCGTTGCTGAACTTCTCGTTGGAATCGGGCAGGTTGGTATTCCGATCCGCGATGACGCGCGTCAGGTGCCCGATGTTGTCGTACACGCCGTAGCGGAATGCCGAGTCGCTTCCGATGAACGCGACGCGGTCATTCTCGATCGAGACCGTTGAAAAGCCGGTGTAGGTCTCAAAGCCGCCGGGCACCGGCGTGTCCGTGTCGACGATCCGTGTGAAGCTCCACGGCTGGGCCGACACGCAGGTAGCCAGCATTGTACTGATGCTCGCCACCGCCAAAGACTTTGTGATTGCAGCGTTCATGCTTATGGACCTTCCATAAAACCGATCGACGTGAATGAGCCCGATTTAATCCCTGCGCTCGTGGTGGGTTGGTCGGTGAACTCCCCGCCGATCCAGCGGAACTCAACAACTTCGTCCGATGCACCTCTGAACTTCAAATGACTCAATGGCGCGGTCTGCGCACTCCACGACGCCACCTCAATACCCTCATCCGGGCCGGTGGCGACGGCTCCGCCCGCGAGCGTGGCGCCGAAGTAGAGCTTGTGGTCAGTCGCGTTCCAACTGATCGCCACCATCAGCACCGAGTCTGGGAGCCAGAGCTGTTCGCCCTCGCCGAAGTCGCGCTCAGTGATCGTGCCAGCGACGCTGTACCGCACACGAAACGCCTTGTCTTTGCAGTTCGCAACCACTTCGATCCAGTTGTTCGCGTCTGCCCACAGCGTCGCCAGCGGCCAGTAGCGTTCATCGAGGAAGAGTGGCGGATCACCTCGCCGTTCCGCGTACTGATCCCAGTTCCCGATCGGCACCTGTCCTGCGAGCCGCAGCGTCCAGTTGCTCCCGAAGCTGAGGGGGTAGCCGTCGGTCGTGGAACCCAGCGAGAGTGTCAGCCATTCGGGCGGCTGCTCTTGGGGTGCAGTGTTGACCTCGGTGAGCGCCATGGGATAGGGGAGGCCGCCGTTGCCCTCGAACGCGCCATCGATGGCGAGGTACAGGTAGTTGTCGTCCGGTGGCCGCACTCCGCTCTGATTTCGGTAACTGTCAGAAGCGCAGAGCAATTCGATTCCCAGCCCGTTCTTTGTGGGATCAACACTGTTCGTGATGGTGCGGAATCCGACGATCGTGAGCGGACACCAGCGATTGGAGCAACTGTAGAGCAGTGGCGCTCCTTGATCGGTGGGATCGCCGGTTGCTGAACCATCGCGGGTGCGCATGCTCATCTGCGCCGTCTTGTTCGGGTAGCTCTGGCCATTCTGGCCTGTGAGCACGCCCCATGTGCCATCGAGCACCCAGCAGCGGATTCGGCGCACCAAGGAGCCGGTGGACCAGCCGCCCGAAGAAAACTGATTCCAGTTGTTCACATCGGTGCCGGACAAGTGGATTCGACAGATGAAGTGGTTGCTTGTTCCCGGTACCGTTCGCTGGGTACGAATTCGCAAGACGCGGGCCGAGACACATGGCACTGGGGGAAGGTACCGCAGAGTCAAATCAGGAAGCGTGTCTACCGCCACCGGGAAAGTCGGGCCGGACGGAGGGATGGCCTGTGGTAGTCCCTTGATATTGTCGTCGAGCGCTTGCCCTCCCTGCTGCGCATAGCACGACTGGACAACCAGATTCTTGCCGCCCGGCGCGATGACGATGGGCTGAAACTCCGTCAGGTCGCTGGGAACCGGGACCTTTTGCAGGCTGCCAATCCCGCCAATCTGGCTGTAGGCGTTGAAGTAGACAGAGCCGCCGTGGATACCGGCCGTGCCTAGGCTGCGCCCCCAGATCGTCGCGAGCTGCATCCACCGATCGGGGTAGCTTTGGTGCGGGCAGTAGAGGATTCGGGTGATCGCGAGTTGGCCCTCGGCATCCGCGTCGCCCGCGTTCGAGAGCACGGCGACCAGCGCGCCTTCGCCGTTCTCGGCCTTGGCTTGCCCAATTCCGAACACGAGTGCGCGAAGGCGCACGAAATCCGTTCCGCCGTAGCTGGAGCCGAAGCCGGTCGCAAATCCGTTGTGATGTTCGATCCAGAGTTGATCGGGCGACTCGCCTGGCTCGGGCAGAATCATCCGCGTGAACAACTCGCACTGCTCGTCCGATCCCCAAACCAGGGTGCTCCGTGTCGCCTCTGACGAACTGCCAGCGAACGGCTTCCTCGTCGTAGCCCTCGGTCCGAGCGTTACGCCCATCGGCTGCTGAGAGCGGGAGCCCAAGGCCGATCCGATCTGGCGATAGCCGTGATAACCGTTCGGCTCGGCGCTCCAGTTGGAAAGCACCGTGTAATCAACCGGCGGGCGCACATCCGGGATCGTGTAGCGCACGAATCGGCTGTGATACTGCGCGTCGCCCACGGACACGACCAGTTGCAGGCCGTTCTCGCCCCACTCGGCGATGTGTGCAGTATGCGCGTGGCAGCCGGCCGGCACTTCTGTGCCGGTTCCCGCGGGGATGTCGTCATAGAACACCGTGGGAATCGTCTGCGAGCCCCAGTCCAAACTCCAAGTGGTCGAGGTCCCGGATGGTCTCGTGAACTTGAGCACGAAAACCCGTCCGCCTGTTGGCGGAGAGTCGGATACCTGGACGCGGTAGTCTGTGCATGCGAGCCAGCATTCGGTGGGATTCGACCCGCGATTACGCGCGAGAGATGCGTGCAGGCACCATTCCCGCCCGCGCCAGTGATTCGGCTGGTTGCCAGATATCCCCGAATCATCCCACAGATACTGCCAGGAGTTTGATCCCCGCTGAGCGAATCCCCACCCGACAACCTCGTACTTGTCGGGACCGCTCGTGACCTTTCGCAGGAATGCGCCTGCGACCACGACCAGACCATGCACAACGGTTGCCGTCTGGGGTACCAAGAGACAGTTGGTTGGAATCGACGTCGGAGCGAATGCCAAAGTAGCGTCCGGGGCGCCGGCCATGTTCGCCAGATCGACCAGCGTAAGCGTCGTCGGATTCAGGGATACCGTATTCCCGTAGATCAGGTGGAGCTTCTCGTGATCGTCATCGATGAACACCGTCAGTGGGTTCGTGCCGTTCGCCGCGACGCCTGACGCGAGCACTCGGGACTCGGGTGCTGGACCGCCCGATCCGACCGTCACAGCCTGTGGAGCGATGACCGGTGCAACATAGGTGACGCGCTCGAATCGTGGCACACCGGCGGACACGGGGTTGCCCGAGGGGTCAACCGTAGCCACGTTGCGGGTAAATCCTGTGCTAGCGTCCACCGAAAGCGGTGCATCTGCTCGCCAGAAAGGCCCGCTGTTCGTGTAGCTCGCGTCGAATCTGAATTTCCACGGTCCCATGTCTGCTCCCAGCCCAAACTGATACCCCCCGCGCCCCGCCGGCACGCTCCGATGGGGCGACCCCCTCCAAGTGTGCCTCCGATTCTCGGGCCCGCCAGCGAATTGGCGGCTTGATCATCCTGTTCTCGGACCGACGCACTGGCGCGGGGGTTCCGGCAGCGGGATCGCGCGCCCATCTCCGAGCGCGGCATCGGCACCGGTCACTTCGGTGGCCCCCGGCGTGCGCCCCCACCCCCCCCACTTCGGGGGGTGGGACGCGCGGGGAGCGATGTCGACGCAAGTCATGGGCAACTCGCGTCCAATCCGTCGCCATCACCACCGTGAGCGCTGTCATCCTCGCCGTCACCGGCACTGGCGCCGGCACTGGCATGATCGTGGGCCGGTGTTCACGCCCGTGCGAAGCGACCTCCAACAGCATCATCAATGGCGCGTGCGTCACGACCGCCGACGCCGATTCCTCCGCCGCTCAAGCTCGGCGGCCGCACACGCTCAAACGCATGGGCGCCTTCGCCGCGCCGCCCATCCCCTACCGCCGAGCCCGTAACCAATGGTTACACTCTCGCGGCCCATGAGCGATGCCCGCCGTCTCCAACTCGAAGACTTCGTCGCCTACGCCAAGTCCCTCAAGGGGGACGAGAAGGGCGAGGCCCAGGTCTTTCTTGACCGCCTCTTCCGCGCCTTCAGCCGCGCCGGGTACAAAGAGGCCGGGGCCACGCTGGAGCAGCGCGTCCGAGGCGACGCGGGCGGCACGCGCTTCGCCGATCTGGTCTGGAAGCCCGTCGTCCTCATCGAGATGAAGAAGCGCGGCGAGGACCTCGCCCAGCACCTTCCCCAGGCCTTCCGCTACTGGGAAGAACTCGTGCCCGGCCGCCCGCGCTACGTCGTCCTCTGCAACTTCGACGAGTTCTGGGTCTACGACTTCGATCAGGACATCCACCAGCCCCAGGATATCGTCGCGCTCGACGAACTCCCCGAGCGCTACGGCCCGCTCAACTTCCTCTGGCCCACCAACGAGCCCGTCCACTTCCGCGTGGACCGCGAGAAGGCCACACGCGAGGCCGCCGACATCCTCGCCAGCGTCTACCGCAAGCTCAAGGGCAAGCACCCCGACGGCCCGGCGGGCGCGCAGCGCTTCGCGCTCCAGGCCCTCGTGTGCTTTTTCTCCGAGGACATCGGGCTCCTCCCCAAGCACTTCTTCACCCAGCTTCTCGACGAGTGCCTCGACCCGCCCAAGGCCTTCGACCTCCTCGACGGGCTCTTCCGCGCCATGAACGCCAAGAGCGGCACGCGCGGCGGGCGCTTCTCGCCCGTCCCCTACTTCAACGGCGGTATCTTCGCAAAGTCCGCCGCCGTCGAACTCGACCCCCAGGACGAGGTTTCTCTCCTCAAGCGGGCCGCCACCTACGACTGGTCGCACGTCTCGCCCGACATCTTCGGCACGATCTTCCAGAGCTCGATGGACACCGAGGAGCGCCACGCTTTCGGCGCGCACTACACCTCGCAGATCGACATCATGCGCATCGTCGGGCCCACCATTGTCCAGCCCTTCGCCGCCGCGCTCGAGCGCGCTTCAACCCTCCGCGAACTCACCGCGCTCCGCGACCGCCTCACCACGCTCCGCGTGCTCGATCCGGCGTGCGGGAGCGGCAACTTCCTGTACATCGCCTACCGCGAGATGCGCCGCGTCGAGGCCGCCATCGTCCGCAAGCTCAGCGAGCTTTCCAGCAAGGAACACACCGGCCAGACCGCGTTCGCGGGCGTCTCGCCGCGCCAGTTTTTCGGCATGGACATCCTGCCCTTCGCGGTCGAACTCGCCAAGGTCACGCTCAGCCTCGCACCCAAGCTCGCCAGCGACGAACTCCACACCACCGAGGCCACGCTCCCCCTTGCCAACCTGGATCGGAACGTCCTGGCCAAGGATGCGCTCATCAACGCCGACGGCACGCGGGCCGAGTGGCCCGACGCCGACATCATCATCGGAAATCCGCCGTTCCTGGGCGCCAAGCGCCTCAAGCCCGAGCGCGGCGCGGACTACGTCAACGCCGTACGCGAGGCCTACGCCGAAGTCCCGGGCATGGCCGACTACTGCGTCTACTGGTTCCGGCACGCCCACGACCACCTCGCCCCCGCCACCCCCGACAACCCCTTCACCGGGCGCGCCGGGCTCGTCGGCACCCAGAACATCCGCAACAACCAATCGCGCGTGGGCGGACTCGACCACGTCGTCAAGAGCGGCGTGATCGTTGAGGCCGTCGAGAACATGCCCTGGAGCGGCGAGGCCAACGTCCACGTCTCCATCGCCAACTGGGTCAAGGTGCGCGCGGCGATGGAGGGCGAGAAGAACGGCGCGACGAGCGAGCGGGCGCTCCTCATCCCCAAGGAACGCCGCCTGTGGAGCAAGGTAGAACTCACCCCCGAACTCTTCGAGGGCGAGAAGGGGAAGAAGCGCCCGCGCATCGTCACCGTCGGCAAGCGCGGCCGCATCCGCATGGACAAGAGCTACGAGATGGAGCGGCGCACGGCGAGCGAGATCAACTCGGCGTTGACGGACACGATTGATCTTTCCGTTGCCCGAAAGCTCATCTGCAACACGGAACCACAGAGATCATTCAATGGACAGATGCTCGGACACGAGGCCTTCCTGCTTACACGCGAAGAAGCAGCAGCGCTGACCAAAGCCGATCCAGCGAGTCGCGCGGTGCTCCACCCTTATCTCAATGGGCGCGAGTTCCTTGCTGGTACAGCCGGGAAACCGCAACGGTTCGTCCTCGACTTTGAAGAGCGCGATCAACTTGAGGCTGCGAGGTTTGCAGCCGCGTATGAGTGGGTAAAGAGCCGCGTCTTGCCCGACCGCCAACGGAAGGCCAAGGAGGGACGATCGGCGAGCGGCGAAGTGCGTTCCCACCACAAGGGGTTTCTTGAGCGGTGGTGGCAATTGTCATTCGGTCGCCCGGAGTTGCGCTCCAACATCCGAAAGCTCTCGCGGTATCTCGCGTGCTCACTGGTGACGAAACGCGCCGTGTTTGTGTTCATCGATTCGCGTATCCGTCCAAGCAACCTGCTTCAGGCGTTCTGCTTCGAAGATGACTACAGCTTTTCGATCCTGCAATCCGGAACACATTGGAGCTGGTTCGTTCGCCAGTCATCAAAACTGAAGTCAGACTACCGATTCGGCGAAAGCGTCTGGACGACCTTCCCCTGGCCGCAGTCCCCGACGAAGAAGCAGATTCGCGCGGCGGCGGCGGCGGGTCGTCAAATCCGCGCCATCCGCGACAAGGTCCTCCCCTCCATGAAGGGCGGGCTCCGCGCCCTCTATCGCACGCTCGAATTGCCGGGCGCGAACCCGCTCAAGGACGCCCACGCCGCCCTCGATGCCGCCGTTCTGGAGGCTTACGGCTTCTCGCCCAAGAAGGACATCCTCAAGCAGCTCCTGGACCTCAACCTCGCGGTGGCATCCTCGATCGAACGCGGCGAGCCCGTCACCGCGCCCGGCGTGCCGCCTTCCTACGGCGATCCCGCCGACCTGATGACCGAGGATTGCATCAGGCCGTAGGGCGGGTTGGGGATTGCCGCCGGTCGGAATGCGCCGCGTCCGGCACATTTTCTGAGATTCCGCGCCACCACCCCGGGTGGTGAACAGAGTGGTCATGGGTGAGGGCCCGCGCCCCGCCGCATGACCGACGCCGCCACCCATTCCGGGGGAGTCGTTCCCGATCTCCCCTTGCCGGCCGCCGCCATCGAACTCCTGGCGCTGGGCGTCGTGCGCCTGCTCGACGCCTCGAACATGCCGCATGCCGGTTCTGGTCCACCCGGACTTGAACTCACTCCGCATGGGGGCCTCAGTGTCCCGTCGCGGGTGCCCGCGGGTGAACGCGCCGCCCCCGAGGGCGAGAGCCGGGAGGATGTGTGATGTCGACAAGTTCGAAGCTCAAGACGCTCGGGTCGATGACCGTGCCCGAACTGCGGGCACGCTACGCCGAGGTCTTTGGCGAGCCCACCAACTCGGGCAACCAGCGCTGGCTGGTGCGCCGCCTGGCGTGGCGTCTGCAGGCCCTGGCCGAGGGTGATCTCTCCGAGCGTGCCAGGCGTCGCGCGGCGGAGCTGGCGCGGGACGCCGACGTGCGTCTGCGCCCGCCCGCGCTGGACGAGGCTCCCCCGGGCGGGCTCTGTGTTACCGGCACACTCCGGCCCACCGATCGCCGCAGGCCAGCCCCCGGCACCGTGCTGCGGCGCGTCTTCAAGGGCGTGGCCCACGAGGTCAAGGTGCTGCCAGCAGGCTTCGAGCACGAGGGGAAGGTCTACCGCTCGCTCACCGCCGTCGCCACCGCCATCACCGGCTCCCACTGGAACGGGTATCTGTTCTTCGGGCTGACCGACAACAAGCCGGACCAGACGCCGGACATCAAGCCGGACACCAAGCCGGACACGAGGTCCGTCAAGGAGCGAGCATGAGCGCCGCCGCGACCCGGCCATCTTCGGTTCGGGAGCGTGGGCGCGGGGGCCCGGCGGCAGCCTTGCCCCCGATCGTTCGCTGCGCCGTTTACACCCGCAAGAGCACCGAGGAGGGTCTGAACCAGGAGTTCAACTCCCTCGACGCCCAGCGCGAGAGCGCCCTTGCCTTCATCGCCAGCCAGAAGCACGCCGGGTGGGTCTGCCTGCCCGAGAAGTACGACGACGGCGGGTTTACCGGCGGCAACATCGAGCGCCCGGCCCTGAAGCGTCTCATGGCCGACATCGAGGCCGGCGCCGTCGACTGCGTGGTGGTCTACAAGGTCGACCGCCTCTCGCGCTCCCTCCTGGACTTCTCCCGGATCATGGAGCTCTTCGAGCGCACGGGCGTCTCCTTCGTCTCGGTCACCCAGCAGTTCAACACCACCCACAGCATGGGACGCCTGACCCTCAACATCCTGCTCTCCTTCGCCCAGTTCGAGCGCGAGATCATCTCGGAGCGCACCCGCGACAAGATCGCGGCGGCCCGCAAGCGCGGGAAGTACGCCCTGGGCAAGCCCGTCCTTGGGTACGACTACGCCCCCGCCCCCGCGCCCTTCGCCGGCAAGCGTCTGGTCCCCAACCCACAAGAGGCGGCCATCGTCCGCGAGATCTTCGAGCTATACCTTGAGCACAAGAGCCTGCTGAAGGTGGCCGAACTCGCGAGCGCCAACGGGTGGGCCACCAAGGGGTGGACCAGTTCGACGGGCCGCGCTGTTGGGAAGCGACCCTTCGACAAGACGACCGTCTCGCGGCTGCTGCGCCATCCTCTCTATACGGGGAAGGTGCCGCACAAGGGGGCGGTGTACGACGGGGAGCACGAGGGGATCGTGGAGCCGGAGGTCTTCGCGCGGGTGCAGGCCCAGCTCAAGCTGGGCTCCCAGTTCGGGGGCGCGATCGTGCGGAGCACCGGTTCCGGCGAGGGCTCGCTCCTGCGGGGGCTGGTCCGGTGCAAGGCCTGCGGGTGCGCCATGACCCCCAACAGCGCCAGCCGCCCGGCGTCGCGGAACAGCGGAGTCTCCGGCGGCCGGGTGATCTACCGCTACTACGTCTGCTCGGGCGCGGTGAAGCGCGGCCGCGCGACCTGCCCCTGCCCGTCGCTGCCGGCCAAGGACCTGGAGTCCTTCGTGCTCGAGCAGGTGCGGGGCGTGGTCTCGTGTGAGCGAGCGACCAGTGTCATCGTCGCCCGCGCGACCGAGCTGGCGAACGCCGCGGCGCGAGATCGGCTCGCCGAACGAGACCGGCTGCGAACCGAGGTCGCGTCGGACGATCCCCGCCGGGCCGAGCGGGCCAGGGCGCGCCTGGGGGCGCTGGAGCGCGCGATCGCGGCCGACGAGGCCCGGGAGCTGGACCAGGACGAGATGGTGGGCGCGCTGGACGCCTTCGACGGGGTGTGGAGCGCGCTGTCGCCCGCGGAGAGGCAGGAGCTGATCCGCGCCCTGGTCGCGGGCGTGGAGTTCGACGCCGCCGGCACGAGCGTCACCGTAACGTTCCGCGAGGACGTGGGTGGCGGGGGCGGCATCGGAGCCGAGGGGGGCGGGGGTGAGGCATGAGAGCGCGGGAGATTGATCGGCCCGGTGATCACGGCTGGATGGAAGTGTCAGGCGCGCACGCCTCAACCTCCCGGCGGAACGCCCCCACCGCCGCCGCCGTCACCGACGCCGATGAAGATGTTCACGCGGGCGACCGTGGCACCGGCGCTCCAGCCCGCCTGGGCCTGGTCGTCACCAAGGCCGTGACGTTCGCCAACCCGCGGGCCCGGCGCGCGGCGTCGCGCACCGCGACCGCCGAGGCCGACGCGCCCGGGCGGGGGAGGGTGCCGCGCCTGGCCCGGCTCATGGCGCTGGCGATCCGCTTCGACGCCCTGCTCCGCGACGGCGCGGTCTCGAGCCAGACCGAACTGGCGCGGGTCGGGCACGTCACCCGGGCCCGCGTCACGCAGATCATGAACCTGCTGTGGCTGGCCCCCGACATCCAGGAAGAGATCCTCTTCTGGCCCGAGATCAATCGGGGCCGCGATCCGATCACCGAGCACGAGCTGCGCGAGGTCGCCGCCATCCTGGACTGGAACGAGCAGCGAGCGATGTGGAGGAAGCTGGCCGCCGACCGTCCGTGCGGATGATGTGGGGGTGAAAGCCGGCCCTTGTCTGCTCGTCAAAGCCCGGGCAGTTCCCGATCCGCGTGGGATTCGCCGGTGAACTGCCTGTCGGTTTCCGTCCGGCGACTTGCTCCCGCGCTGTGAACCCGCCATCCTCATGCTCATGGCGTGGCGGGAATCCCTCGCCCCTTGCCCACGCCGCAAGGAGCATGGACATGCACGCGACCGAATCGCCGGCCGACCGGCAGCCGTCGCCGCTCGGCAGGAGCGCCGAGAACGAACTAGCAGTTGCTAAGACTGACGAGAATCAACCCCCGCCAATCCCTCCAGCGGTCTCGTGCACGATTCACCCGAGCCAGGAGGATTACTGGTGCGCCCAAACTCTGCTCATGAGGGGCCCACCGCGAAAGTCAGAAACCGCAAACCCGGAATCAAACCAGGGGCCACCACCCGAATCGGAGATCTTGACTGGGCAGGGCGCTCCGGCCCGGGAACCTCCGACTGATGAAGCGCTTGAGGAGCTGGCTCAACAGCGCGCGAAGCTGGGTGGTGATCGCTTTGACCTGTCCAACGGCCTGCGCGAGCCGAAGTACGCGATCGATTTCGTGCACATGGCGTGCGTGGACAAGCACTGGTCCGACGCCAAGTACCGGGAGGAGATCCGCCGCTGCCAGGAACGGAACATCGACAGCGCCATGGTCGCCGACGTCTACACCGCGCTGATCCAGAACGCGCTCAGCAATCGCTCGCTCTTTGAGCTGGCCGCCCGCTGCGACCAGGGCGAGGGCGACCAGCGCGGACGATTGATCAAAGAGTTCGCGCGCAGGTTCATGGGCATGCAGCGTCCCCTTCCGGTCTCGGCGCCGGAGATCCGGACCGTCGAGGCATTCGTCGAGAACCTCGACCAGCGCCGTCTCCGGGTCGTGAAGACCGGGTCGGGCCGGTACCGCACCGCCATCACGGCGCGGATGCGTCGATTCGGCCTGGTGTCGAACGCGTGGAACTCCGCCGGGCACGACACCGGAGCAAGCCATCCAGACTTTGGTCAGTCGGAAGAACTTCGCGCGCTTTCCGCGGTCGTCATCGCCGGGAAGTTCCTGTCCATGATCTCGCCAGCGGGGTGTATCGGACTCATCAACGAGCTGATTCAGGTGCTGGAGGAAGAGCAACAAATCGCCGAGACGGCCCTTCAAGCCAAGCCAGTGCCGGCGCCCGCGGTCCCCGTCACCGCCGGCCCGGCGTCCCCATCGAACTGCTCGCTCTATTGCGATCACGGGATTTGGACCCTGAGCTTTCGAGGCCAGAGCCGTCCACTCTCGCGTGCGCGGGGCTTCGCCTTGCTCGCGCATCTGCTTCTCCATCCGGGGAAGGAGTTCAATCCGATGAAGTTGGAGGAAGCGGCAATCCACAAGACCAGCGTGCGATCAGAGGCGGCAGCCGAAACCGAAAGTGACGCCGAGACCCGAATATCGCGCGCGGTCGAGATCGAGGAGTTGAAGACCAAGATTCGCGCCGCCGTGGAGGATGGCGATACGAAGTCGGCCGAGGATCTGAACCACAATCTAGAAGTCCTCAAACGCCTGCACAGGGCCGAGTACCACAACAAGAAGCCCAGACGAATCGACCCCGCCCACACCAACGCGCGGCAGCGTGTCTATCGGAATATCGAAACTGCCCTGGAGATTCTCCGGTCCAAGTGGCCGGAGGTCCACGCCGAGTTCCTCGACTTGTTCAAGCGCGGCGGAGTCTACAAGCACAAGCATCACGCCGATCTGTTGTGGACAGCTTCGCCGGAGGGGGGCAACACCACCAGAAGTGTCGCTTCGTGACAGTTTGTGTCGCCCCTACGCGATTCGGAGCGGTGATGAAATCACCAAAGCCGAATGGCGTCTCACGGTCGCTCTCGTGCCGCTCCTCGGGTGACTAGAGACGGCAACTGGGAGATCACCATGTGTTCGCAAGGAGACTGCGATCGGGGTATCACTGCGCACGAGCATGAGCGGAACGAGGGCTGGTACACGGAGGGCGTTGAGGCCAAGGCCCGGTACCGGGCCGGGATGGTGGTCAGGCAGTTCGGCACGGTGCGCGGTGACATTGACGACGTGACCCAGGCCGCGCTCATGCGAGTCGCGCGGGCCATGCAGGGGTTCGACCCCGCCCGCGGGAAGCCGGCGGCGTTCATCCGGGAGGTCCTGGACCGGTGGTACCAGGACACCTGCCGCGCCTGCCGGAAGGCACGGCTCCGTCGCGCCGCGACCATGGACTCTCTGGGGAGTGGCGACCACAGGGTCGAGTCCGGCGCGCCCGGCCCTTGCGAAGAGGTTGACCGCCGTCTCGACACGGCGGCGTGCATGGCCAAGCTGCGCGAGGCGGACGCCCAGGCCGCCCGCGACTCGGTGACGATCCGGCGCAACGAGGCGGCCAAGAGGTTCCGCAAGAAGCGTACCGCGTACCGCCGGCACCAGGAACGCCTCCGCGCGTCCTTCTCCGATCTTGACCCGAAAAAAACCTGATTTCCGCGCCCGCGCCCCGCTGGTGAACAGAGTGGTCATGGGTGAAGCCCCGCGGCGCCGCGGGCCCGGAGGTTCACCATGGACTCATCCACCCCCCGCCGCTACCTCGACGCCGGGCTGGCCGTGCTCCCGGCGGTGCGCACTCCGGAAGGGAAGCGACCGGCGCTGGCGACTTGGCAAGAGTATCAGCACCGTGTTCCCACCCTGGACGAGGTCAACGAGTGGTTCGGCGGCGCGGGCGACCACGATCTGTGCCTGGTCGCCGGAACGGTGTCGGGCAACCTGGAGGTGATCGACTTCGACGCCGGGGGCGAGTTGTACGAGGCGTGGTGCGCCCGAGTGCGCGATGTCGCGCCGGAGCTGCTCGATCGACTGGTGGCAGAGCGCACACCATCGGGCGGCTTCCACATCTTCTACCGCTGCGCCGCCGGCGTGGAAGGGAGCGCCAAGCTCGCGGAGCGCCGCATCGAGTGCGAGGGTCCCGACGAGATTCTCTTCCACGGCAAGCCGCACAAGCCGCGCAAGGACCGGGACGGTCGATGGCGCGCCACCGTAACGCTCATCGAGACGCGCGGGCACGGGAGCGTCTGCCTGTGCGCGCCTTCGTCGGGGTACGTTCTGGTCCGGGGGGACCTCGAGCACATCCCGCAGCTCTGCGCCGAGGAGCGCGAGGACCTCCTAGCGTGCGCACGCGCGATGAACGAAGTCCCTGCGCCCGTCGTCGACCCTCATCCCAAGCCGGACCGACGCAGGGCGGAGGGCGAACTCCGCCCTGGTGACGACTACAACCAGCGCGGGAACGTGCGCGAACTCCTCCTCGCGCACGGGTGGGCTCTGGAACGGCCGGGAGAGAACGAGCACTGGCGCCGGCCCGGCAAGACGCGCGGCACGAGCGCCACGCTCAAGGGGGGCGTGTTCTATGTGTTCTCCTCGAACGCCGCGCCGTTCGAGCCGGATCGGGGATACTCGCTCTTTGCGGTCTACGCGCAGCTGGAGCACAACGGCGATTACCCCGAGGCGGCCCGTGAACTCCGGTCGCGGGGGTACGGGTCGACCGTGCGTGCCGCGTCAACAGACCCGGGCACGGAGGCGTCCGTCCCATCGAAGCCACCGGAGCCGGCCGACCCCATCGACGCTTCGCTCCTGACGGTGCCGGGCTTCATCGGCGAGGTCGTCGAGCACTCGATGGCGACCGCGCCCTACCCCAACCGCGTGCTGGCGTTCGCCGGGGCGCTGGCGCTGCAGGCGCTGCTGGCCGGGCGGTGCGTGCGCGATTCGGCCGACAATCGCCCCAACCTCTACATCCTGGGATTGGCGCAATCGGCGGCGGGCAAGGACTGGCCCCGCAAGGTGAACGCCAAGGTGCTCATGGCGGCCGGGCTGGCCGACCGGCTGGCGGACCGCATGGCGTCGGGCGAGGGTGTGCAGGACGCGCTGCTGGCGCAGCCGGAGATGCTGTTCCAGACCGATGAGATCGATTCCCTGCTCACATCGATGACGGTCGTCAGGGATGCGCGGTACGAGTCGCTGATGAGCACGCTGCTCACGCTCTATTCCTCGTCGAGCACCATGTTCCCGCTGCGGCGGAGAGCCGGCGACGAGGACCGAACCTCTAAGTTCATCGAATCGCCCTGCCTGGTGCTGTTCGGCACCGCGATTCCCAGCCACTTCTACTCGGCTCTGTCCGAGCGGATGCTCACCAACGGACTGATCGGCCGGACGCTGATACTCGAGTCGGGGAAACGCGGCGAGGGTCAGGAGCCCCGGATCTGCGACCCGCCCAAGCGGGTGCTGGCGGTCGCCAAGCGGTGGGCGGATCGCATCCGCATCGCCGACACCTCCCGCCGTCTGACAACCGTGCCTTCAACCGACCAAGCCATGACTATCTTCGCGGACGTGCGGCGCGAGACCGACGCGCGGTACTCGGAGGCGTCCGACCAGGGCGAGGCGACCGCCGCGACGATCTGGGGGCGCGTCAACGAGCATGTGCGCAAGCTGGCGCTGCTGTATGCCGTCAGCGTCTCCCACCGGCGCCCGTGCATCGACGGCGCGGCGGCGGAATGGGCGCGTGATCTGGTAATGCACCTGACGCGCCGGATGCTGCACATGGTGTCGAGATACTCGGCGGATACGCCGTTCGAGTCATTGACGCTGCGCGTGATCCGCAAACTCGAGGACCACGGCGCGGCCGGCGCGACGCGGAGCGAGGTGCTCCGAGCGCTCAAGGTGGACGCCGATACATGCCAGCGCGTCACGCAGACGCTCATCGAGCGTGGCGAAATCGTGTGCGAAGAGCGCCCCACCGGGGGCCGGAGCTCCCGTGTGTACCGGTTGGCGGCGAAGAAAGGTGAAAGAAGCGGGAAAGAAGTCGGCGACAAATCCCCCGCCGGAGGCTCGGAATGACTTTTTTCTCTCTTTCACCTTCTTTACCCCCCTCTCCGCACGAGCGTGGTGTGGTGCAGAAAGTGAAAGAAGCACCGCGCGAGCGCCATCTTCCACCTGACACGCTCGCGCACAGCGCGGGCGCTCCCTCCCCCTTGGCCGCCGGCCCGGCGGAGCCCTCTCCCGCCCCGTCCTATTGCCGCCGTCGCGCCCGGACGCGGCAGGGGCCGCCGTCGCCTACGTCGTGGCCAACGGCGCGGGAACGTCCGTCGGGGATCTCCGCGCGTGCAACCGCCGAAGTGCAAGGAGTTCCCCTTGAACGCTGATCCACGCGATCCCTTCGCGCCAACTTCGTTCCCACCCAGCCCCTTCGCGCCGCCGGACGGCCCTGCCATCGGTGCTCCGCTCTCTCCCACCGGCCAGCCCGGCGGCCCCACGCCGCGCGAGATGTCGGCCGTGAAGAAGTTCGCGCGCGCCGTGCTCGAGTGCGTGCTGGCCTTCAACGAGGGCCACCTGCTCCGCGCCGGCGAGAAGGGCCTGTCCGCGTGGATGGGAGCCGCGCCCGTGCCCGACGACCCCGGACCCGAGGCGCTCCTGCTCACGCCCACGCAGGCCGCCCGGCGCCTGGCGGTCAGCGTCAAGACCCTGAAGCGCCTCACCCAGCCCGCGGGGTCCATCCCCGTCGTGCGTGTCGGTCGGCAGGTGCGCTACGCACCCCTCGACCTCGCCGCCGCCGTTCGTGTCCTCCAAGCCAGGAAGGAGCCCTGAGATGAAGATCGAGATGCGCGCCCTCACCGAGATCGCCCCCTATGAGAAGAACCCGCGCCAGAACGACGACGCGGTCGAGGCCGTCGCCTCCAGCATCCGCGACTTTGGCTTCCGCGTCCCCATCGTGGTGGACGCCCAGGGCGTGATCATCGCCGGCCACACCCGGTGGAAGGCCGCCCAGCGCCTGGGGCTCCCCAAGGTGCCCGTTCATGTCGCCAGGGAGCTCTCGCCCGAGCAGGTGCGGGCCTTGCGCATCGCCGACAACCGGTTGCACGAACTCTCGCGATGGGACCAGGCGCTGCTGACCACCGAGCTCTCCGAGCTCCAGGGGATCGGCTTTGACCTGTCGGTACTTGGGTTCAGCGCGGACGAACTGGCGGGCTTCTTTGCGCCGGCCGCCAACGAAGGATTGACCGACCCCGACGACGTGCCGGCGCCGCCCGACGAGGCGACGACCAAGCCGGGCGACCTGTGGGTGCTCGGCAACCATCGCTTGCTCTGCGGCGACAGCGGGAGCGCCCGCGACCTGGACCGGCTGCTCGGCGGCGCTCCGATCCACCTCGTCAACACCGACCCCCCGTACAACGTGAAGGTCGAGCCCCGGAGCAACAACGCCATCGCGGTGGGATTGAGCTCGTTCAGCGCGACGCAGAAGCGGGACCCCAGCGCGGGCGATCAGCAGTCCGCCGATCTCCACCGCCATCCGGGGAAGGCCAAGGCCACGCACCAGAAGCTCCGCGCCAAGGACCGGCCGCTCATCAACGACTTTGTCTCGGGCGAAGAGTTCGACCAGATGCTGGACGCCTGGTTCGGCAACATCGCGCGCGTGCTCGTCAAGGGCGGGGGCTTCTACATCTGGGGCGGCTACGCCAACTGCGGCAACTACCCACCGGTGCTCAAGCGACACGAGCTCTACTTCTCCCAGGCGGTGATCTGGATCAAGGAGCACCCGGTGCTGACCCGCAAGGACTTCATGGGCAACCACGAGTGGTGCTTCTACGGCTGGAAGGAAGGGGCGGCCCACCGCTTCTTCGGGCCCGCCAACATCCCCGACACGTGGTCGGTCAAGAAGGTCAACCCGCAGAGCATGGTCCACCTCACGGAGAAGCCGGTGGAGCTGGCCGGACGCGCCATCGAGTTCTCGTCCAAGCCGGGCGAGAACGTGCTGGACCTCTTCGGGGGCTCGGGCTCGACGCTCGTCGCCTGCGAGCAGACCGGCCGCCGGGCGTTCCTGATGGAACTCGACCCGCTGTATTGCGACGTGATCGTGCGGCGCTACGAGCAGTTCACGGGCAAGAAGGCCGAGCGCAGCTAGGGGAGCACGTCGTGACGCAGCCGGTCCTGCTTGCGGCCCAGCACCGGGTGAACGCGGTTGGCGAAGGGGAGCGGGAGTTCTGGATTGGCCAGCGTAGCGCGGACCGCGCTCGGCACGCAGGACATGAAAAGGTCGAGCGCGCCGGTCTCCAACCGGGCCGCGTCGGCCGGGCTCGGACACTCGGCGCAGTGCAGGAAGAGGTCGGGCATGATTGAGAGCGTCTTGATCCAATGTCCCCCGGCGTGGGGCCGGCGACGACCGAGCGCGTGGCCGAAGAACTGCGCGGTGCGCGCCGCGAGGCTCGACGCCTTGCCGACATACAGGATGGCCTCATTGGCGACCCATTGCGACGCCAGGAACGCGTGGAGCGCCGCTAGCGAAGGGGTCACGCCGTCCAGGAGCATGGAGGGGACACCCGCGATCCACGCATCGATCGCGCTAGAGCAAACCGGCGCGGCCGCCGGTCCCGCACCGCAGAGAGGATCGGGCGAAATCGAGACCGCGTACACGCCCGGCCCGGCGTGTCCGCACGGGCCGCCCCATCGGACGGTGCTCGTCAGAGGCGCGCCCAAGCGGTCGAACATGTCGTGCGGCGAGAGCGGCATGTGCTGTCATCCACTCTACGCGAACCTGGGCGCGGCCGAAGAAACAGCCGCGTCCATCTCAGGCATCGCGGCTGGTGAGGGCCTGTGATGTCGAACCATTCACTCGTCGGCGGGCAGCGGGCCGTCGGTTGCTTCGTCCCAATCGATGCGGCCATCCGCGATGTCGGAGAGATCGTCGTCGGTCAGGTACTCGGCGGCGATGCGCCCCTGGCACCCCGCGACCGCCCGGGCAAGACCAGCCCACTCCTCGATCGTGAGCATGCGGTCCTGCCGCGCGGCGAGCAGGCCCAGCGCGGCGTCGAGGAGCGCGTCGTGCCGTGCTTCGGAGCGGGCGGCGGGGTCGCTGGCCCCGGAGTTGAAGGTGCTTTTGTTTGCGTCGCTCATGGCTCAGGCCCCCTCCTTGGCGGCGCGGGTGGCGTGGCTGGTCGCCACGAACACCCCGCGCTCGTGCTTCTTG
>JAEUJA010000119.1 GCA_016793195.1 Phycisphaerae bacterium | reverse complement strand
CCGGGTTTCTTGCGGTCGCCGGGCTCGTCGAGCTCGGAGCGGCGGACCTTGACGGCGCTGTCGCCGAAGCGCGAAGAATCGTCGCGGAGTTTCCTCAGCTTCTGCACCTGATCGCGCAGGGCCGCGGCCTTCTCGAACTGCAGCGCCTCGGCGGCCTCCAACATCTCGGCCTCGAGCTGGCGGATCAGTTCGCCGACCTCGAAGGCCTCTTCGCGGGTGGCGACGGCGTCGCGGGCGGTGCGGCGGGCCTTGAGCTGGACATCCAGGCCGTGGCGGATCGCCTTCTTGATGGTCTCGGGCGTGATGTTATGTTCTTTATTATACGCCATCTGCTTGGCGCGGCGGCGTTCGGTCTCGCCGATGGCGGCGGACATGGCGGGCGTCATGGTGTCGGCGTACATGATGACGCGGGCGTTGACGTTTCGCGCGGCACGCCCCATCTGCTGGATCAGGCTGGTGGGCGAGCGGAGGAAGCCCTCCTTGTCGGCGTCGAGGATGCAGACAAGCGAGACCTCGGGGAGGTCGAGTCCCTCGCGCAGCAAGTTCACGCCGACGAGCACGTCGAACTCGCCGGTGCGCAGCTCAGCGAGGATCTGCACGCGGTCGAGCGTTTCGATCTCGCTGTGCAGGTAGCGCACGCGGAGGCTCTTCTCGGCGATGTAGGCGGCGAGGTCTTCGCACAGTCGCTTGGTGAGGGCCGTGACGAGCACGCGCTCGCCGCGGGCGACGACGGCACGGCACTGCTCGAGCAGGTCCGGCACCTGGCCCTGCGCGGGTTTCACTTCGATCACGGGGTCGAGCAGGCCGGTCGGGCGGATGACCTGCTCGGCGACGAGGCCGCCGACCTTTTCGAGTTCGTAGGGGCCGGGCGTGGCGCTGACGAAGAGGACCTGCGGCACCATCGCCTCGAACTCTTCGAAGCGGAGCGGTCGGTTGTCGAGGGCCGCGGGCAGGCGGAAGCCGTGCTCGACGAGGATCTGCTTGCGGTTGCGGTCGCCGAAGTACATGGCGCGGACCTGCGGGAGCGTGACGTGGGACTCGTCGATGATGAGGAGCCAATCGCGGAAGTTTGGGCGCGGCGCGGGGGCGGACTCGGGGCTTTCGAGGCCGGGCGTGCGGTAGCCGCGGAAGCCCTCGGTCATCGCGTGGAGGTTCCAGTTGCCGTCGCTGGTGCGCGGCGGCGCGAAGTCGAAGTAATCGAGGAGGCAGTAGGGTCGCTCGCCGGGGACGCGGCCGTCGAAGTAGCGCGAGTAGTTCTCGACGCCGGAGCAGTAGCCGACTTCCTCGATCATCTCGAGGTCGTACTTGGTTCGCGCGATGAGTCGCTGGGCCTCGAGGAGCTTGCCCTCGTGGCGGAGTTGCATGACGCGCGCGTCGAGGTCGGTGCGGATCTGCTGGATGATCGGCGCGAGCTCGTCGTCGGCCATGACGTAGTGGACGGCGGGGAAGAGGAAGAACTGCGATTCTTCCGCGAGAACCTCGCCGCTGGTCGGGTTGACGAGGTCGACGCGGTCGATCTCGTCGCCGAAGAGTTCGATGCGGACGGCGTATTTTTCGTAGGCGGGCCAGACTTCGAGGGCGTCGCCGCGGACGCGGAACTGGCCTCGTTTGAACTCGATCTCGCTGCGCTGGTACTGCATGGTCGAGAGTGCGAGCATGAACTCGCGGCGGTCGATGCGGCTGCCGCGGGTGATGGTGAGGACGCGCTGGGCGTAGGCCTGGGGCGAGCCGAGGCCGAAGATGCAGGAGACGCTGGCGACGACGACGGTGTCGCGGCGGGAGAGGATGTTGCTGGTGGCGGCCAGGCGGAGCTGGTCGAGGTCGTCGTTGCGCGAGGAGTCCTTCTCGATGTAGATATCGCGCTGGGGGATGTAGGCTTCGGGTTGATAATAATCATAATAACTTACAAAGTAGTTGACGCTGTTGTTGGGAAAGAACTCGCGGAGTTCCTCGTAGAGCTGGGCGGCGAGGGTCTTGTTGTGGCTGACGATGAGCGTGGGCTTTCCGAGGCGGGCGATGACGTTGGCCATCGTGAAGGTCTTGCCGGTGCCGGTGGCGCCGAGCAGGCACGCGCTGGGTTTGCCCGCGCCGAGCTCGGCGGAGAGCTGCGCGATCGCGGCGGGCTGATCGCCCATGGGCACGAAGGGCGAGACGACCTGGAAGGCGCGCGGGGCGGGCATGGGAGATTTTATGCGCGAGGGAGCATGAGTGAGCGGCGGCGCGGCGGGAGCTGCGGTCGTGAGAGCGAGAGCGCGACGATTCGCTGCGAGGACTTGCTCATCGCCCGCGTTGAAAGGCGCTGTTGGTCGGGCGCGACTTTCGAATCAGCGCGAATCGTTGGGCGCGAGGCCCCACGTCGAGCCGCAGGCGGAGCAGACGACGCGGTCGGCGCGGCGTTCTTCGGGCGGCCAGAGGGCGGTGCAGGAGGGGCACACGCCGCGGGCGGCGAGGGCGCGGGCGACGTCGCGCTGCGGCGTGAACATGCTCCCGCCGAGGATGCCGATGGCGAAGATGATGCCGACGATCCAGAGGATGGAGGGGCAGATGAAGGCCTGCCATGCGTTGTTGGCTCGCATCTCTTCGAGCAATGACGCGAGCAAAACGGCGCCGATGGCGCCGAACGCGAGCGTCGCGAAGATCGCTGCGGCGGCGCGCTTCCAGCGCGACGTTCGGCTCAGGGCGCGATCGGCGTCGGCGATGGCGGTCTTTCGTTCGCCCTCGGCGTCGCGCTGGAGGTCTGCGAGGTCCTGGAGCGTGCGGATCGAGACGATGCGGCCGAGCGAGTCGCGTCCGGCGCGGGCGCTCTCGGGCTTGGAGAAGATGTGGCCGACGCGCGACCAGTGTGGTTCGGCGTGATTCCACCAGGGCCATGTCACGCGGTCTTTGTTCCATGCCGCGCCGCACTCGGAGCAGACGATGCAGGCGTCGGATTGCACGGGGAGTTCGCGGAGGGAGTAGCCGCATTGGCCGCAGAAGCCCTCGGCGACGAGGGAGGGGGCGCTGCGAAGAACTCGCCTGGGGAGCACACGCTTCTCGACATAGAACGCGAGAAAGAGCACGACCCACGGGAGGAGAAACGCGGCCGCACCGATCACGCTCTCGAGCGTTGATGTCAGCATGCAGGAGCCGAAGAACATCGCGGTCAGGAGGAGCGGGACGGGGCGGAGCAGGTCGGTGCTTCGAAGCGGCTTGGAATGACGGGCGGCCCTGCCGAGCCAGGTGGCGAGGCGCTGACGCGCGGCGCGATCGTCGGCTGCGACGCTTTCCTTGACGAGGTCGGGGAGCGAGAGGGGTGTGATGGGCTTGCCGCGGTCGTCGAGGTCACGCGATCGCTTCGGGGTTGTGGCGGGTTCAGGCTTGTACTCGGCGTTGCTCACAGCATCTGATGGTATCAGAGGTTCTTCCGGTACTTGCGGGGTGCGCTTTCGCGTCTTCGTACTTCGCGGACATCCTCGACCCC
>JAEUJA010000066.1 GCA_016793195.1 Phycisphaerae bacterium | reverse complement strand
ATGTACGACCAGTTCGGGCACGCGGGCGTGAAGTCCGGTGGTGGGGGCGGGGGACATCCCGGGCAACACGGGCACGGGCCGCATGTCAGATGGTCGGCGGGCTCGGGCTCAAACATTGATTTCGACGTTGAGGACATCGGGTCGATGTTCGACGCGATCTTTGGAGGCGGGCGCGGCGGGGGCCCGGGGGGCGGGGGCGGGTCGCCTTTCGGGGGTGGTCGGGGCAAGAAGGCCAAGGCGCGCGCGCCCGTCGAGCCCGAGGCGGTTCGTGCGGAGCTTTCGATCTCGTTCGTGACGGCGTGCAAGGGCGGCGTGGAGTCGTTCCGGGTGAGCGAAGGCGATCGCACGCGGACGATCGAGGTGAAGATTCCCGCGGGGGTCTCGAACGGACAGCAGCTGCGTGTTCGCGGTGGGGCGGGCGAGGCGGACCTGATTCTGACGGTGGTGGTGGGCGAGCATCCGCTGTTCAAGCGCGGGCCGCGGGACGGCGTCGGGAGCGCGAACGATGTCTTTCTCGAGCTGCCGCTGACGATCGCGGAGGCGGTGCTTGGCGCGACGGTGACGGTGCCGACGCTGGAGGGCTCGGTGGATCTGACGGTTCCGCCGGGGACGGCGAGCGGCAGGCCGCTGCGATTGCGGGGGCGTGGCGTGCACGCGGCGGGGGGCGAGAAGGGCGATTTCTACGCGATCACGAAGATTGTGACGCCGTCGGAGAAAGAGCTTTCGGCGTCCGAGCGCGAGGTGATCGAGGGGATCGGGAAGCGCCAGGGTTCGCCCCGGGCGGGCCCGGGCTGGATGTAAGGATTCTCGTCAAACTGGGGTGATCGCGCTACGCTAGGGCCACTCCGTGCGGGCGCCAGATTGGTGTTGCGACCGAAATCTGGGTGGGCCCGGCGGGTGTTTGTTGGTGTTTGTGAAAATCGCGGCGCGCGGATTGCGGGATTTGCGTGAAGTGGCGTTGACAGGCGGGCGTCTGGGCGCGAAAGTGCGGTGGGCACGGACGGCCCGTGCGGGGTGTGACGGGGACTTTCCCGGCGTCATCCCGGCCGAGGTGAGGACGGACTCTTGCTCAAGCAGCGACATCAACTCTTTGTGCTTTTGCTGGCGTGCATGGACGCGCTGGTGGTGGCGTCGGCGTGCGGGGTGGCGTGGGCGGCGCGTCGGGTGGTGGTGGAGAAGTACTGGCCGCTCAAGGGCGAGTCGTGGTCGACGCAGTGGGAGTCGTACGTCAAGGGCCCGTTTGTGTTGTTCGCGGTGCCGATCACGCTGGCGTGTTTCTGGATGTTCAGTTTGTATCGTCCGCGGCGGGATCAATCGCTGTTTACCGAGACGGCGCAGATCATCAAGGCGGCGGCGATGTCGGTGGCGCTCTTGGTGCTGACGCTGTGGCTGGCGGGCAACGACTTTGTGGACGGGCCCAAAGGGGCGGCGGCGGGCGAGCTTGGCGGGCACGTGTTCGAGGCGGCGCGGTTCCAGTTCGGGCTGCTGCTCTTGCTGTTGCCGGTGGCGCTGAGCGTGGAGCGCGCGGGGTTCCGGCTGGCGCTGCGGCAGCTGCGGCGGCGCGGGTGGAACCAGCGGCACGTGGCGATCGTGGGGACGGGGCGATTGGGGCAGATCGCGTGCCGGACGCTGGAGCGGAACAGCTGGACGGGGATCCATGTGTCGTTCTTCGTGTCGCACCACGAGCACACGCAGCGTGGGCAATGCCTCGGTCGTGCGGTGCGCGGCGGGCTTGAGCGGATGACCGAGACGCTGGAGCGCCACCCGGTGGACGCGGTGTATCTGGCGATCCCGACGTCGCGGGCCTCGACGGTGCCGGGGGTGCTGCGGACGCTGGAGCGATTCCCGTTTGAGGTGAAGATCATCCCGGATGTTCCGCCGCGGTATGCGACGCAGGCGATGAGCGTGAGCGAGCTTGACGGGATGCCGATCTTGAGCTGCCGGGAGTCGCCGGCGGCGGGTCTTGGCGGGGTGAGCAAGCGGCTGCTGGACGTGGTGGGTGCGGGGCTTGGGATCGTGGTGCTGTCGCCGGTGATGCTGGTGGTGGCGGGGCTGGTGCGGCTGAGCGGGCCGGGGGCGGTGGTGTTCAAGCAGCGGCGGGTGAGCCTGGGCGGGCAGGAGTTTGACATTTACAAGTTCCGGAGCATGGCGGCGGTGGGCGACGAGGTGCAGGCGACGACGCAGGAGATTGAAAGCCGGGACGCGCGGGCGCGGCGTGAGATTCCGACGGAGTGGACGCGGGAGAATGACGAGCGGATCACGCCGATCGGGAGATTTCTGCGGCGGACGAGCCTGGATGAATTGCCGCAGTTGTTCAACGTGCTGCGCGGGGAGATGTCGCTGGTGGGCCCGAGGCCGGAGCGGCCGGAGCTGATCGCGCGGTTCCGCGAGGACTGGCGCGGGTACATGCTGCGGACGCACGTGAAGGCGGGGATCACGGGGTGGGCGCAGGTGAACGGGCTGCGCGGGCGGACGAGCCTTCGGAAGCGGCTGCAATACGACCTCTTCTATATCCGGCACTGGTCGATCTGGTTCGATGTGCGGATCCTGTGGCTGACGCTGTTCCGTGGTTTTGTGCACGAGAACGCGAGGTAGAAGAAGGCACGAGGCACTTGGCACTGGGCACGAGGGGAAGAGAAGAGACGAAGAGACGAAGAGACGAAGAGACGAAGAGACGAAGAGACGAAGAGGGATCGGCGGCCGGTGGATGGCGTGCGGGCATGTGCGGCGTGTGCGGCGTCGGTCGTTGACGAGTTGTGGTGGCGGGAAGCCTTCGGCGGCGCGAGGTGCGTCGATGAGGTCCCGGGTCGGGCGAGCATACGAGTCAGGACGAGGTTGCGAGCCTGGTTTCCGCCGCTTCGATGACTTCGCTGGTTGAGATTCGAGCCATCAGTGCGCGGCCGCTGGCCTCGTTTTTGTGATCCATTGAGTCGCCGGGCTGCGCGTGCTGGATGACATCGGCGTCGCGTTTGTAGGGCCCGACGGTTTGGCGGCGTGTGGGCCCGAAGAGCGCGACGAGCGGCCGCTTGAAGCCCACGGCGATGTGGAGGGGCGCGGAGTCATTGGCGATGACGAGCGGGCTCTGTTCGATGAGCGCCATGAGCCCGGCGATGCCGGTCTTGCCGATCAGGTCGAGCACGCGCGGGTCGGCTTCGGCCATGGCGATGAGCTGGGCGCACTGCTCGCGTTCGGCGGGCGCGCCGACGAGCGCGACGCGCTGGCCGCGGGAGACGAGATGGCGTGCGAGGGCCGCGAATCGATCGCTCGGCCACTGCTTTCCGGGCCAGCGGCTGGTGGGCGCGAGGACGATGGGCCAGGGGGCGTTGCCGACGAGGCGCGACATCGCCTCGCGCTCGGGCGGGCATGAATAGAGGCGCATGTCCGCGATGGGCGGGATGCCCGCGAGCTCGATGAGCCTGAGCATCCGATCGACGGTGTGCATGGCCGGGTCGATCTCGTGGCGTTCGGTCATGAAGGCCCAGCCGAGTTCGCGGGCGTTGGCAAAGCCGACCCGTCGCGGCGCGCGGGTTGCGCGTGCGAAGAATCCCGAGCGGAAGAGCCCCTGGGCGTCGATGACGAGGTCGTAGTTTGTTCGCCGCAAGCCGGCCAGGAATTCGCGGGTGGGCCGGGTGTTCAGGCGTTTCAGGCCCTCTCCCAGCGCCTTTCGGGCGAAGGGCACGAGGTTTGTGAGGGCGGGGTGGTGCTCGATCGCGGCGGCGAACGAATCATTGACGAGCCAGTCGATCCGGGCGTTTGGGAGGGCCCGGCGGAGGCTGGCCAGCACCGGCACGGACCGGCACACATCCCCCAGGGCGCTGGGGCGAATCAAAAGCACGCGGCTGGGGGTATTACTATCCACCGGGGGGTCGATCCTACGGCGGATTCACGCCGCCCGTCTGCTTGTGAAACTCGCTGGGGGCCTTCCCCAAGGGTTCAAGAAGAAAGCACCGCGGCCCGATTCGTCCGGGCCCACATCGCGGAACATCAGGGTCGGGATGCCGACCGGGAGCATGTCATGCAGAGCGTCACGCGGCCTCGTCTTCTTCGCGCTGGGTTGGTTGGCTTGTCCGTGGTGGTCGTCGCCGGGAGCGTGTGGGCGCGTCCCGAGGGCGAGCCGCCGAAGGTCCAGACGTTGTTTGTGATGAAGCACGCGGCGCTCGATCGCGTCTTGGTGGACGCCAAGGACCAGAGAATTGCGGCGGCGCTCTCGATGCTTCCCTCGCGGATCAACGAGCTTCCGAGGGAGGCGGTCGGCGGGTTCAACGAACAGGCCGCGGGGATGGTGAACACGATCATCTCGACGCTGGCGCGTCCGGGGCACATGGCGATCACGCTGAACGCGGGGAACGTGGCCGACGGGCTGTACAACTACGGCGTGGTGTTCAGCGCGGACTTTGAGGACCAGAAGTCGGCGGAGGCGGCGCACACTCAGATCAGGGCGATGCTCGCGGGGGCGAATCTTCCGCCCGCGCCGGTCGGCAACAAGCGCATCGCGACGATGGAGGACACGCAGATTCCGAACTTTGCGCGGGTGAGCTACGGCCCGCGCCAGGGGGCGGGCGGCTGGAAGTACGAGATTATCGTCGGCACGCTGGACAACCCGGATTCGGCGTTTGCGAACGTGCCCAAGGCGACGATTCCCGAGGCGTATCTGTCGGGGGAGATTGATTTCAGCGCCCTGACGCCGCTGGCGAGCTTTGCGCAGATGGCGGCGGGCCCGCAGAACCCGCAGCTGAACCAGGTGATGGGCGAGCTCTCGGCCTCGGGGCTGATCGGGCAGAACGCGATCAAGGTTCGTTACGAGGCGGGGTATACGAAGGAAGATTCGCTGACGCGATTGAGCGTCGTCGACGCCGCGCCGTATGCCGATCGCCTCGGGTTCGGCAAGGAGGCGCTGAGCGACGCGGAGCTGAAGGTGATTCCGGCTGACGCGACGATCGCCTCGCTGGGGCGGGGCGGGCTGTCGACGCTTCGGCGGGCGCTGGACCAGATGATGGCCCAGGCGCCGGAGGCCGCCCAGGGGCTGGAGCAGTTCAAGCAGATGACGGGGGTTGACCTGAAGGTGGACGTGCTGGACGCGCTGGGCGACACGTTCGGCTACTACGCCTCGGACTCGACGGGTGGCGGGTCGATCGGCTCGCTGGTGGCGATGCTGAACTTCAAGGACCGGGCGAAGTTCGTGGCGGCGCACGCGAAGCTGGTCGAGTTTGCCAACGCGGCGCTGGCGCAGAACCACGAGATCGGCAAGTACATGCGGGTCCGCTCGTGGAAGGAGCAGGGTGTTGAGCTGATGAGCCTGCGGGTGAACGGGCTGCCGATCCCGCTCGAACTCACCTATGCCGCGACGGAGAATTGGTTTATCGCGGGCGTGACGCCGCAGGCGACGCTGGCGGCGGCGCTGCAGGCGGCGGGTCGTGGCGACGCGGGGCTTGCGGCATCGCCCGGGGTGGCGGCGCTGCGGAAGAGGCACAACGGGGTGACGGCGATCACGTTTATCGACAGCCCGCGCATGCTGCGGACCGGATATCCGCTGGTCTCGATGCTCGGCTCGGCGGTGTCGAACGCGATGTCCACGCCGCCGGTGCACGGCGAGGGCCGGAGCGTGGGGATGCTCGTGCCGACGTATCGCGAGCTTTCGGCGGGGGCGCTTCCGTCGATCCAGGTCGGGTACTGGGACGGGCAGAACTATGTGGTTGATACCCACGCGGACCGTTCGATGCTGGTGAACGCGGGCGGGGCGCTGGGTGCGATCATGCAGCTCTCGCCAATCATCGCGGCGGGGGCGCTGGGTGCGGCGGGCCAGACTCGCCAAGGCGGCATGAACCCGGAGCCTTTCTCGATGATCGAGATGGTGCCGGCGCTGGCGCAGGGGTGGCAAGGCAACCGCGGCGAGATGGTCACGCCGGCATGGCAGATCGCGACCACGCTTGACCGTTCGCGGTACTTCCTGACATCGCCGATTCTGGCGGGGGCGTTGCTCGCCGAGCCGGCGATGAAGTGAGTTGCGTTTCTTGGTGGCGCCGCGCTCCGAGGCGGTGTTCTTCGACGCGTTGAGTTGAGCTGGCTGCACGGACCCGCCTTCGGGTCCGTGTTTCGTTTCTTGGAGGTGGGACAGCGCCACAGTACCGTCGGTCCCGTGAACGGGGCGAAGAGTCGGCGGCTGGTTGGACCCAGACATCCTTCATCGCATTTGTACGGTAAAAACCCCATGCCGACAAATGTACGACATAATTGACATATTGACACATGTGTCGTACAGTCTGGTGTCACTAGGGATCCGCTGAAAGGAGTCACCCATGCCAAACCTCATGTGGCTCATCCTCTCGCTGGTCACGGCCTCGACGGTCACCGCGACCTCCGTTGTTCTCGCCCTGGCGATGACCCGCCCCGCGGCGCAGGCCTCCGTGCCCGGGAGCCCGTCTCTGCCCAGCGCTCCCCTGCAGCGTCTGGCGATCGTCGCGTTTTTCAGTTCTCTCGTGCTCGCCGTCACCGGTGCCATGATCGCGCTGCTCGAGGGCCCCGATGCGTACCAGGCCCGAGGGGGCGTGCGGCTGCTGGTGTCGATGCTCGCGCTCTCGGCCGCGATCTCGGCGGTGGTGCCCGTCTGGATCGCACGCCGCCGCGCCGCCCAGGGGCACATCGTCCTCGATGAGCGCGACGAGTTGATGCTCGCGCGAGCTACGAGCTATCAGGCCATCTCGATGCTCGTCGTCTGCGGCGCGTGGATGATCGCACTGACCGAGGTTTTCTGGACCCGGGGCAGCGTTCCCATCGCCCACATCGCGTTCTCGTTCTGGTCGGTGCTCGTTGTCTGGGCTCTGGCGCTGCCCGCCGGACTCTTGCTCGGCTACCGATCGCGGTGAGTCCATGCCAAAGGACCAACTCACCAACCGCATCCGACGCTTGCGTTTCGAGCACGGCGAGATGACGCAGCAGACCTTGGCCGATCGCGTGGGCTGCACGCGCCAGACGATCGTGCTCCTGGAGCAGTCTCGCTATGTGCCCTCGCTGCTCCTGGCCATGCGCATCGCCGGGGCGTTCAACGCGCGCGTCGAGGATGTCTTTTCAATCGAAGTTGACCATTCGGCGGACCGCACGGCGTGACCCGCTGCCTGATCCGCCAGAGCGGCGCCGACGTCGGGTTCCCGGGCGCCGAGTGCATGGCGGCATTCGCCTACGCCGTCAGCGCCCGGAGCATCTCGCCCAGGGTGGTGACGCCTGCGCGGACCTTGGCGATGGCGTCGGCGCGGAGGGAGTAGAGGTCGTCGGACTTGCGGGCGGCGGCGGCGAGGGCGGGGGCGCTGGCGCGGTGGGTGATCAATTCGCGGAGGTCGTCGGAGACACCGAGGAGTTCGTAGATTCCGATGCGTCCGCGGTAGCCGGTGTTCCGGCAATCGCGGCAGCCTGTGCCGCGGACCAGGGTGGGAGCGCCGGCGAGTTCGGTGATTCCCTCGATCTCCGCGTGCTCGGGGGCGTAGGGGGCGGCGCAGGAGGCGCAGACGCGTCGGACGAGGCGTTGGGCCATGACGCCTTCGAGGGAGCTGGAGACGAGGAAGGGCTCGACGCCCATGTCGAGGAGGCGGGTGGTCGAGCCGCAGGCGTCGTTGGTGTGGAGTGTGGAGAAGACCAGGTGCCCGGTGAGCGAGGCCTGGACCGCGACCTCGGCGGTTTCCTTGTCGCGGATTTCGCCGATCATCACGACGTCGGGGTCGTGACGCAGGATCGCGCGGAGCCCGGCGGCGAAGTCGAGCCCGACCTTGTGGTTGACCTGGATCTGGTTGACGCCCGGGACGTGATACTCGACGGGGTCCTCGACGGTGATCGCCTTGATCTCGTCGGAGATGATGCGGTTGAGCGAGGCGTAGAGCGTCGTCGACTTGCCCGAGCCGGTGGGGCCGGTGACGAGCAGGATGCCGTGCGGGCGGTTGATGAGGCGGTCCCAGCGGGTGAGGACGTCGAGGGGCATGCCGAGCTGGTCGAGGGACATGAGCGCGGCGGTCTTTGAGAGGATGCGCAGCACCACGCCCTCGCCGAAGAGCATCGGGATGACGCTGACGCGGAGGTCGAACTCTTCGGGCGGGCGGCCGGAGAAGCGATGCTTGAAGGTGATGCGGCCGTCCTGGGGCTTGCGTTTTTCGGCGATGTTGAGGTTCGCCATGATCTTCAGGCGGCTGATGACGGCGCTGGCGAAGCGGTTGATTGTCGCCGGCACGTTGGCCCGCTCCAGCACGCCGTCGATGCGATAGCGCACGAGCAGTTCGTGCTCGTAGGGCTCGATGTGAACGTCGGTGGCGCGTTGGCTGATGGCCTCGGCGAGGATGTCATTGACGAGCTTGATGACCGAGGCTTCCTGGGCCTGCTCGACTTCGTCGGCGGGGGCGGACTCAAGCGCGGCCGCTCCCGCGCCGATCGAAAGCTCGTCGAGGGTGTCGCCGCCCACGCCGTAGTGCTGGCGGATGACCTTGTGGAGTTCGTCGGGGTCGGCGAGGACGACCTCGATGGAGCAGCCGGTGAGGAGGCGGAGCTCGTCGAGGACCGAGAGGTCGTAGGGATCGCTGGTAGCGACGGTGATGACGCCCTGGTCGCGTGAGATGGGAAGGCAGTGCTGGCGATAGACCAGCTTTGAGGGGAGCGACGCGAGCACGGAGGGATCGAGCGTGATCGTGGAGAGATCGACGACGGGCATGTGGAACTGCTCGCCCAGGGCCGCCAGCACCTGCTCGCGCGTCACCAGGCCCATGCGGACGAGCACGCGGTCGAGGTGCTCGCCCGAGGCGCCCTGCTCGGCCTGGGCCTGATCGAGCTGCTCGCGCGTGACCAGCCCGCGTTCAAGAAGGAGTGCTGCGATCGCCATCTCAGTGGTGATTGTACTCGAACCCATGCCGCCCTCCCCGGACGATTTTCCGGGAGTGTGGATCGGCACTTCCGGGGGCGGGGCGTGAAAGCCGATGGGCGGGCGGACGGACGGCTTCGGCATGGCCGGTCTTGGGCCGTTCGGTGTTCGGAGCCGAAGTCTGCCGGGCCGGGTTTCGGAGGTGCTACGCCGGAAACGTCGCGCTGGTGCGGTCGGTCTCCCACACCGTGATCGAGCGCAGGCTTGCGTGCCTCGACCACGCGGCGAGTTCCGGCGAGAGCAGCCCGAAGAACACCCGCGCGATGTTCTCCACCGTCGGGTTCACGCCGATGGTCGCGGAGAACTCGCGCGTGTCGAGGTTGAGGTGCTTGTGGTCGAAGCGATCGATGAGGACTTGCTTGACCAGCCGCTCGAACGCGGCGAGATCAAAGTCCGTGTCGCCCTTGGCGGCGCGCCACTCGACGCACGGCTCGATCTGGTAGTTGTGCCCGTGCCCCGAGGGATGATTGCACTTGCCGAAGAGGCGTTGGTTTTCGTCGTCGGAGAGCGTGGGGACGTGCAGGCGGTGGGAGGCCGCGAAGTCGAACTTCTGGCGGACGAGCACCGGGGCGGTGATAGGCGGGTCGGAGATCATGGATGCCTCGATGCTGTA
>JAEUJA010000016.1 GCA_016793195.1 Phycisphaerae bacterium | reverse complement strand
TCGTGGGCGAGCCCAACGCGGGCAAGAGCACGCTCTTCAACGCGCTCCTGGGCGCTCGCCGGGCGGTTGAGTCCGAAGATCGCGGCACGACGCGCGACGTGCTGTGCGAAGAGCTCGACCTGGGCTCGCACGTCCCCGGCGCCGGACGCGTCATGCTCTGTGACTCCGCGGGGATCGATGAGCGGATTGCGACGGGTCCCTCCGAGTCCGCGGCCCAGTCGGCAACCTGTGCCGCCATCGCCGACGCGGACGTGATCGTGTGGTGCGATCCCTCGGGTGAGTTCGGGCGCGGCGCAGCGCAAGGCGCCGGGCATCGGGCATCAGGTATCAAGGAGCACGCACCCTCGCCGGCGCTCGGGGAGCGCGGCGGCGCGATCGACGTGCGATCCAACACGCCCATCATCCGCGTGCGTACCAAGAGCGATCGCGCGGCGGGGCGTCTTGTGCTCTCTAGCAGTAGCCCGACCGCGGGGGAGGACGTGTCTGAAGGCACCGGGCATCAGAGCTCGGGCATCGGAGAAAGCACCCCCTCGCTGGCGCTCGGGGCTCGCCGCGATGAGCCGACTATGAGTAGCCCGACCGTGCGGGAGAGCGCGACTTCTTCCCGGCCTCCCGATGCACTCCCTTCACCCGTCATCCCTGTCTGCGCCCTGGACGCCTGGAATCTCGGCGTGCTCCGTCGCGCCATCGCCGACGCCGCGGGCGTGGGCGGTTCGGAGGGGCTGGCGGTCGCGCGTCACGCCGCCGCGTTGCGGGCCGCGCGCGCGGCGATTTCGCGTCTTCCCGGCGACATCGACCCGGCGGCCCGGGCGCTGGCGCACCCCGAGACCATCGCCGAATCGCTGCGCGAAGCGATCGATCACCTGGGCGCGATCGGCGGGCGCCTCACGACCGAGGACATCCTGGGCAAGGTCTTTTCAGCCTTCTGCGTCGGCAAGTAGCGCGTGCCGCCGCATGAACTCGTCGAGGAAGCGCGACGCGAACACCTCGACGGCCGCGATGGTCTGCCGCGTGCCGACGCCCCAGCAGCTGGCGGCGGGCTCGTCGTGCTCGAAGTCGGCCTGCACGATGCAGCGATCGTCGACGACAAACACGCTGGGGAGACGATCGGCCAGGTACGCCGCGAGCGCGTTGACCCGCGGCGGGCCGATCGAGATCGTCGGCAGCGCCCGAAGATTGTCGTTGTTCAGGTACCACACGTCGGTGCAGACCGCCGCGTCCCGCCCCCGGGAAAGACGGGCCCGCACCCGCTCGCGCAGGGCATAGGCGATCGGGCGATCCTCGCGCTCGGCGTCCAGGTGGGCCCCCACCACGATGATGACCGCGTTCTCGGGCTCAAACGCCGCCTGATCGTCCGTTCCCCAAACGCCGCTCATGGCACCCCCTTCGAGGTCCGGCCCTTCCGGCGCCCCCTCGCGGACAGGCCCCGAACCACCCGGGCCGGGTTCAGTATCGGGTAACTTCCGCCCCGGCCGGTAATTCCGTGGGGTTGATCCAACCCTGGGGCGGGAGGCGGCGAACAATGAGGGCATGTCCGAGCCCGAAACGCCCCGCCCCGAAATCCCGGCCGCCCAGCCGAGCACCGGCAAGGACGAGCCGCGCACGGCGGTCGCCGAGCGCCCCGCGCCGTCGTCGTCCAAGCCGGCGTCCAAGAACCTCCCGCCTTTTCGGGTCATGCTCCACAACGACGACATCAACGACATGCTGTATGTGACGGCGACGTTGATGGAGTTGACGCCACTGGGCAAGGAACGTTCGCTCATGGTGATGATGGAGGCGCATCAGTCGGGCGTCGCGCTGGTGCTGGTCACGCACAAGGAGCGGGCCGAGCTTTATCAAGAGCAGTTCCAGAGCAAGAGCCTGGTGGTCTCGATCGAGCCCGCAGAGGCCTGAAGCCGGGCCCATAACGCGCCCGCCGCCTTGCAATACGCCCCTCGCCGCGGCAACCAAAATCCGAGTTCACCGGTGTTTTCTCGCGCCGCGGCCCCGCGAAGGCGCTGGGATTCCCCCGCGTCGTGTTTGTCGCGCAATCGGTGCGCGGGACGCTGGAATCTCGCCGCGGCGTTCATCCTCCTTCGGGCAATGTCCCGTGCGGCCGATGCACAGGCCGGGCAAGGGAGCCCGAGGGAGAAAGTCATGGCTGAAGGCAAGCGGTCGAGCGTCGGGAAGTCGAAGTCCAAGCGGGTTGGGGCCAAGGGGGTCAAGGCGCGCGTGGAGCCCAAGCCCGCGCGGGCGCGGGCGATCGCGCCGGGCAAGGCCCCGCCCCGCGTCGCCCCGGTCATCGCCAAGCGGCCCGAGTATGTGAAGCTCGGCGAGCTGCTGGTCCGCGGCGGGCTGCTCAGCGACGAGCAGCGCCACGAGATCGTGGAGGCCCAGAAGAACTCCGGGCGTCCCTTCGGCGACCTGGCGGAACGCATGTTCGGCGTGAGCCCGCGCGCCATCGAGCGCGCCTGGGGCCAGCAACTGGTCTCGCTCCTCTCGCGCGTCGACCTTGACCGCGAGTGCGTCGAGCCGCGGGCGCTGGAATCGATCAGCCGGCGTCAGGCCTGGCAGTTCGAGGTCTTCCCGCTCCGGTTCCTCTCGGGCGAGCTGGTGGTGTGCACCACCGAGGAGAATCTCATCCGCGCCATGAAGTTCGCGGGCTGGCGCGTCGGCGGAGAGTGCCAGTTCGTGCTGGCCGAACGCGCGCAACTGGGCGCGATGCTGGAGCGCCACTTCCCGATCGACGGCATGTCGCTGGGCTCGGTGGGCATGGTTGCGTAGCACCGCGCTTCGGGCCGCGATCAGGCCCGCGCGGCGCGCCGGCGGGCGCGCTCGCTCTTGACCAATTCGACCGCGCGGGCGATCGATTCGTCGAGGTTGGTGTTCACCAGGAACACGTCGTACACGCCGCACGAGCGGGCGACGCCGATCTCCTGACGCGCCGCGGCGAATCGTTTCTCGATGGCGGCGGCGTCCTCGCGCTTGCGCCCGCGCAGGCGCTGAAGCAGCACGTCCTCGGTCGGTGGGAGGATGAAGACCGAGAAGGCCTCGGGGAGCTTGGCCTTCACCTGCTTGGCGCCCTCGACGTCGATCTCGAGGATGACCAGACGCCCGCGGCGCTGTTGTTCCTCGACCCAGGCCCTGGGTGTCCCGTATTTCTTCCCGTAGATGTCGGCGGTCTCGAGAAACTCGCCATTCTTCCTCATCGCCTCGAACGTCGCGTCGTCGACGAAGTGGTAGTCGACGCCCTCGACGTCGGCGGATGTTCTGGGGCGCGTGGTGGCCGAGACGCTGAAGACGGCGTCGGGGATCGTGCGTTCCACGCCGCGAGTGATGGTGGTCTTTCCCACGCCCGACGGG
>JAEUJA010000241.1 GCA_016793195.1 Phycisphaerae bacterium | reverse complement strand
CCGCGCGGAGCTTCGGCGAAGCCTCGCGAATGTCCGCCACTACATCCTCGGCTGATTCCCCGGAGCACGCGAGCACCCCATGGCCATCCTCATCGACCAGCACACACGCGTGATCGTCCAGGGCATCACGGGACGCGAGGGCCAGGCACGCACCCGTCTCATGCTCGACTACGGCACCAACGTTGTCGGCGGCGTCACGCCCGGCAAGGGCGGCACCAGCGTGCTCGGCCTCCCCGTCTTCCATTCGTGCAAGGACGCCGCCAAGGCCCTCGGCCCGATCGATCTCTCCGTGCTCTTTGTCCCCGCCGCCGGCATCAAGGAAGCCGCCCTCGACGCCATCGACGCGGGGGTGAAACTGCTGGTGCTGGTCGCCGACCGCGTGCCGGTGTGGGACGCGATGGAGATCGCCAAGGCCGCGGCCGCCAAGGGCGCGACATTCGTCGGGCCAAACACGCTGGGCATCGCCAGCCCCGGTCGCGCCGTCGCCGGCATGATCGGCGGCAGGGCCGAGTCCGCACGCGAGTGGTTCAAGCCGCCGCTCCCCGGCGGCACGGGCGTCGGCATCATCTCCCGCTCCGGCGGAATGTCGTCCAGCACCGCCTATTACTGCGGGCAGGCCGGCGTCCGCATCAGCTCCATCGTCCACATCGGCGGCGACGCCGTGCTCGGGCTTCGCATCCCCGACGTCGCCGCCCTCTTCCAGGAAGACCCAGAGACCGACGCCATCGTCGTCTTCGGCGAGATCGGCGGCTCGCAGGAAGAGGAACTCGCCGAACTCATCACGAGCGGCAAGGTCACCAAGCCCGTCATCGCCTACATCGGCGGCAAAGCCGCCACCAGCGGCACGCGCTTCAGCCACGCCGGCGCGATCATCGAAGGAAACCGCGGCACGCACGCGGGCAAGGTCGCCGCCCTCCGCGGCGCGGGCGCCACCGTGGTCGAAGCCTTCGGCGATCTTCCCCAGGGCGTCGCGGGCGTGCTCCGCGCTCGCGGGAGCAAGAGCCTGATGACCGACGCCGAGCGCCGCGCCGTGTGGACCACCGGCGTCACGCGCATCGAGCCGAACTCCGTCGGCGTCCGCGGGCACGATATCGCGGGCCTGATGGGCCACGCCAGCTTCGGCGCGACGGTCTATCTCATCCTCACCGGCAAACTCCCGGGCGACAAGGTCGGACGCCTCATGGACGCGATCCTGGTCAGCAGCATCGACCACGGCGCCACGCCGCCCAGCTGCCTCGCCGCACGAACGGTCGCCAGCACCGGCGCAACCCTGTCCGCCAGCGTCGCCGCGGGCATCATGTCGATCAACCGCCATCACGGCGGCGCGATCGAAGACGCGGCCCGATACCTGGCGACCCTGCTCGCCAAGGCCCGCGCCGCCGCGGCCGACCCCAACTGCTTCGCCGCCGCCCTCGACGCCGTCGCCAAAGAGGAGGTCACCCGCCTCAAGTCCAGCGGCGATCGCATCAGCGGCTTTGGCCATCGCATCCACACCAAGGACCCACGCACCGCGCGCCTCTTCGAGCTCGCCGGCATCGCCGGGCTCTCCGATCAGGGCGCCACGCACATCGCCGCCGCGCGGGCCGTCGAACGCGCCTTCGCCGCCATCGGCCGCCCGCTCCCCATCAACGTCGACGGCGCCATCGGCGCGATCCTCGCCGATCTGGGCATGGACCCGCGCGTCTTCAACGGCATCTTCATGATCGCCCGCACGCCCGGCCTGGTCGCCCACGTCGTCGAAGAGCAGACCCGCGAAAAACCCATGCGCCGCATCGACCCGGTCAACCACGCCTACGACGGCCCCAGCGGGAAGTGAGGCACGCCTGACGACCGCCACGCTTCCAACTCGCGTCCCCAAATCACAGCGTGCCCAGCACCTGCTGGGCGAGCCCGCGCCCACGCGAAAGATCGTCGAAAAGCTCCGCGCCGCGGTGCTCGCCGCCGCCCCACACGCCTCCGAGGCCTTCAAATTCCGCGTCCTCTGCTACTACCACACCGACGCCTACTTCGGCGCCATCGGCGGCAACATCTGCATGATCGAAGTCAAGGACGGCGACGTGTTCCTGTCGTTCATCCACGGCTCGCTCCTCTCCGATCCGCACGCCCTCCTCGCGGGCAAGGGCAAGTTCAAGCGTTTCGTCCGCGTCCCCGACCAGCACGCCGCGGCCGGCGCGCCGATCAAGAACCTCGTGCGTGCCGCCGCCAAACTCAGACCCTGGGATTGATCGAATGTCGCGCCGGCGCTCGCCGGCATCGCAACGGAGAGACCATCATGGCGTTTTCCACCAAAGAGATCGCGGAACTCTTCCCCAACATCATGGACATCAAGGACGCCGCCCTCCGCGACAAGGTCGCCGCGGTGTGGAACGAATCGCTCACCTCCGGCTGCGGCGGCAAGGGCTGGACCTTCGACGAGATCCGCGCCATCCCCTTCACCCTCCTGGCCGGGCCCATCGACCTGCGCTTCGTCGAGCACCTCAACTCCTGCTGCAAGCAGTGCATCGCGATCGCGCGCGTCCTCGCCGAGGTCTTCGGCCCGCGTGTACCGGTCAACCTCGATTACCTCATCGCGGGCTCGCTCCTGGCCGACGTCGGCAAGATGCTCGAATTCGACAAGGACAACACAGGAAAAGTCATCAAGGGACACTTCGGCGACATGCTCCGCCATCCCTTCAGCGGCGTGGCCCTCTGCTACAAGCACGGAATCCCCGCCGAGGTCATGCACATCGTCGCCACCCACAGCCACGAGGGCGACAAGGTCGAGCGCACCATCGAGAGCTGGATCTTCCACCACGCCGATTTCGTCGATTTCGACATCGCCAAGGTGCTGGGCAAGAAAGCCCTGGCCGCTCGGAAGGAAGGCTAAGTAAAGAGCGGAGCGGAACCTTCGCGCCCCCATCGCGTGGTGCCCGGCGTTTCTGCCCGCTACCATCCCGCCCCAAACCTACGGGAATTCTCGAACGAATACCAAGGCACCAGCGGAGGTCGGCATGAAGCGTGTACTTGTTCTGGGCGGCGGCAAGGTCGGCAAGTCGGTCGCGGAGCTCCTGCTCGCCTGCGGCGAGGGGGCCTACTCCGTCGTCATCGCCGATCGCGACGCGGCCAATCTGAAGGAGACCGAGGCCAACCTCGCCCGCCTCAAGTCGATGGTCTCCCACTCCATCGAGTTCTCCACGCGCCAGGTCGACGCCTCCAACCGCGCCGCCGTCCGCGATCTCTTGAAGGGCATGAACTACGTCATCTGCATGTTGCCCTTCGATCTCGTCGCCGGCATCGCCGAGGACGCCGCCGCCCTCGGCGTTCACTACTTCGACGTCACCGAGGACGTCGAGACCACCGACCGCGTCCGCGCCATCGCCGACGGGGCCAAGGTCGCCCTCGTCCCGCAGTGCGGCCTGGCCCCGGGCTACATCGCCATCGCCGCCTACGACGTCGCGCGACAGTTCAGCGAGATCCACGAGCTCACCCTCCGCGTCGGCGCCCTCCCACAGTTTCCCACCAACGCCCTCCACTACAACGTCACCTGGTCCACCGCCGGCGTCGTCAACGAATACTGCGAGCCCTGCAACGTCATGCTCGACGGCGCCATGGCCCGCCTCCCCGCCCTCGAAGGACTCGAGAACTTCAGCTTTGAGGGCGTCGAATACGAAGCCTTCTACACCTCGGGCGGCGTGGGCAGCCTCATCGACACGCTCCAGGACGACAAGAAGGTCGTCGACGAATCGCGCATCGCGTACAAAACCATCCGCTACCCCGGGCACCGCGACCTCATGAAGTTCCTGCTCCAGGACCTGCGCCTGGGCGTGGAGCACGCGCGGCCCGACGCCAACGGACGCGTCTTCGACCGCAAGCTCGCCATGGACCTCCTCGACCACGCCATCGCCCGCACGCTCCAGGACGTCGTCATCGTCTTCATCAACTGCATCGGCGTCAAGGACGGCTACCGCCAGCAGATCAACTTCAAGCGCGCCGTCCGCGCCGTCCGCATGTTCGGTCGCGTCTGGCCCGCGATCGAGCTCACCACCGCCGCCGGCGTGTGCGCCATGGTCGATCTCCACCGCCGCGCCGTGCTCCCGCAGACCGGCTTTGTCCGCCAGGAGCAGTGCCCGCTCGACGCCTTCAACAAGACGCCCTTCGGGCGCGCGTACGAATCCCCCGAGACCCTCGAAGCCTCGATCCGCGGGAAATCATGAAGACCATCATCGAACCATTCCGCGTCAAGTCCGTCGAGCCCATCCGCATGACCACCCCCGTGCAGCGCGAGGACATCCTCCGCCGCGCCCACTTCAACACCTTCCTCATCCACGCCCAGGACGTCATCATCGACCTGCTCACCGACTCCGGCACCAGCGCCATGAGCAGCGAGCAATGGGCCGGCGTCATGCGCGGCGACGAGTCCTACGCCGGCAGCCAATCCTTCTTCCGCCTCCAGCACGTCCTCCACGAACTCACCGGCTTCACCCAGATCCTCCCCACCCACCAGGGACGCGCCAGCGAACGAATCCTCTTCGAGCTCGTCGGCGGCCAGGGCAAGGTCATCCCCAACAACGCCCACTTCGACACCACCCGCGCCAACGCCGAGCACTCCGGCGCCCAGGCCGTCGACCTCGCCATCCCCGAGGCCCACGACCCGCGCAGCCGCCACCCCTTCAAGGGCAACATGGACATCGCGGGCCTCGAACGACTCATCGACAAGGTCGGACGAGAGCGCATCCCGCTCGTCATGCTCACCGTCACCAACAACACCAGCGGCGGACAGCCCGTCTCCATGCAGAACATCCGCGATGTCCGGCGCATCTGCGACCGCCTCAAGGTCCCGCTCTACCTCGACGCATGCCGCTTCGCCGAAAACGCCTGGTTCATCCGCCAACGCGAGCCCGGCTTTGAGAACCACTCCCCCCGCGCCATCGCTCGCGAAATGTTCGACCTCGCCGACGGCGCCACCATCTCCGCCAAGAAAGACGGCCTGGTCAACATCGGCGGCCTCCTCCTCATCCGCGATCACGACCTCTTCCGAAAAGCCGGAAACTCCCTCATCCTCACCGAGGGCTACGTCACCTACGGCGGGCTGGCCGGCCGCGACCTCGACGCCATGGCCCAGGGCTTCATCGAGGTCGTCGAGCCCGACTATCTCAGCTACCGCGTCCGCAGCGTCGAATACCTCGGCGAAAAACTCCTCCGCGCCGGCATCCAGATCATCGAGCCGCCCGGCGGCCACGCCATCTACATCGACGCCTGCCACTTCGCCCCCCACATCCCACGCGAGCACTTCCCCGGCCAAGCCGTCGTCTGCGGCCTGTACCGCGCCGGCGGCATCCGCGCCTGCGAGATCGGCAGCGTGATGTTCGGCCCCGGCCGCCGACCCGACATGGAACTGGTGCGCCTCGCCATCCCGCGCCGCGTCTATACCCAGAGCCACATCGACTACGTCGCCGAGGCCGCCGCCGCTCTCTTCGGCAAACGCAACGAGCTCCGCGGCATCCGCATCGTCGAAGCGCCCGACGTGCTCCGCCACTTCACCGCCAAGTTCGAAGAGATGTAATCGTGTTCTGTTGAAGTCCGCGTCTCCAGCCCGGAGGGCTGGCCGTCAGGAGCCGGGGGTGAAGCGAGCCGGCGAGCGAAACCCCCGGAATGCTCGCACCATCGTCATCGCACCCCAGAGGGGTGCCCCGTACAGACCGACCGAATTCAACAAAGCCATGGAGCCGGTCTTTGGTGTCCCGCCACTCCGAGGCGGGCCTGGAACGAATCGACCACCCGCATTTCTGAGCCAACGCCGAGCAGCGCCCCGACGACAGACTTTCCCAGCCCGGAATTGCTCTCATCGGCCTTCGCGCCAAAGGACGAATGTCATGCCGCTCACGCTCGTCGAAAAGCTCGCGACGCGTCACGCCGAGGGCCTCCGCCCCGGTGATTCCGCCCGCAGCGGCGACTTCATCATCATCCGCCCGCGCCACGTGATGACCCACGACAACACCGGCGCGGTCATCCCCAAGTTCCGCGAGATCTTCAAGAGCGCCGGCCTTCCGCCCAAGCTCCACGACTCCCGCCAGCCCGTCTTTGCGATCGACCACGACATCCAGAACACCACGCCGGAAAACCTCGGCAAATACGCCAAAATCGAGGCCTTCGCAAACGAGCACAACGTCGACTTCTACCCTGCCGGCACCGGCATCAGCCACCAGGTCATGGTCGAGCAGGGCTACGTCCGCCCCGGCGCCATGGTCGTCGGCAGCGACAGCCACTCAAACCTCTACGGCGCGCTGGCCTGCCTCGGCTCGCCCGTCGTCCGCACCGACGCCGCCAGCCTCTGGGCCACCGGCACCACCTGGTGGCAGGTCCCGCCCGTCGCCCGCGTCGTCCTCAGGGGCAAGCTCCGCGACGGCGTCGTCGGCAAGGACGTCATTGTCGCGCTCTGCGGCGTGTTCAACAAAGACGAAGTCCTCAACCACGCCGTCGAGTTCACCGGCGAGGGCGTCGCCGCCCTTTCCATCGATCAGCGCATGAGCATCGCCAACATGTCGACCGAGTGGGGCGCGCTCGCCGGCGTCTTCCCCTTCGACGAGCGCCTCCGCGATTATCTGGTCACACTCGCCGATTCCTTCTCCGCGCCCAATCGCCCCGGCGTCCGCCGCCCCGGCTCTCGCTCCGGATACACCCGCGCCGACGTCGACGCATGGTGGAACGATCGTTCAAGCCCGCGGACAGGCCTCTCCGCCGACGCGGGCGCACGCTACGCCGTCGAACTCGAAATCGACCTCTCCTCGATCGTCCCCCACGTCTCCGGCCCGAACGACGTCAAGGCCATGACCTCGCTCCCCGAGATCGAAGCCAAGCACGTCAAGATCAACAAGGCCTGGCTGATGTCCTGCGTCAACGGCCGCCTCGAAGACCTCGCCGTCGCCGCCGGCGTCGTCCGCGGCCAGCGCGTCGCCGAGGGCGTCGAGTTCTACGTCGCCGCCGCCAGCGCCGCCATCCAACGCGAGGCCCAGCGCCTCGGCCACTGGCAGGTCCTGATGGACGCCGGCGCGATCGAGCTCCCGCCCGGCTGCGGCACGTGCATCGGCCTGGGCCGCGGCACCATCAAGGCCGGCGAGGTCGGCATCAGCGCCACCAACCGCAACTTCGAAGGTCGCATGGGCGACAAGAACGGCCTGGTCTATCTCGGTTCCCCCGCCGTCGTCGCCGCCAGCGCCGTCGCCGGCTACATCTGCTCACCCACCAAGTTCGCCCCCACCACAATCGCCAGCACCATCAAGTCCTCCGCGACCAACTCCGCGCCCACTTCCGCGTCCAAGCCCGTCGCAACCACCTCCGCAACCAAATCGTTCGAGGTTATCGCCGGATTCCCCGCCGTCGTCCGCGGCCGCGCCTGGTTCCTCGACAAGGACAACCTCAACACCGACGGCATCTACGCCGGCAAACACACCTACAACGACGCCATGACCAAGGAGCAGATGGCCGCCGTCATCTTCGAAAACTACGACGCCGACTTCCGCGCCAAGGCCAAGCCCGGCGACGTCGTCATCGGCGGGTTGAACTTCGGCACCGGTTCCAGCCGCGAACAGGCCGCCACCGCCCTCAAACACTTCGGCATCCCCTGCGTTATCGCCGCGAGCTTCTCCGAAACCTACAAGCGCAACGCCTTCAACAACGGCTTCGTTGTCTTCGAATGTCCCGAATTCGTCTCCTACATCCGCTCGCTCAAGTCCGCCCCCGCCGGCACGCGAACCATCGACACCGGCGCGATCGAGATCGACTTCACCAAGGGCTCCCTCACGCTCACGCACGCGGGCACGAGCAAGTCCTTCCCCTTCCCCGCCCTCTCCCGCGTCGCCCAGGAACTCGTGGTCGCCGGCGGCGCCGAAGCGGTCGTCTCGACCAAGCTCAGGTCCGCGGCGACGTAGCGTGCCACGGACGGCGCTTCGCGGTCGGTGCTCGGTTTCTCGTGCCACCGATGTCGCCCTCGACATCGGTGCGCTGGGGTGGCCCGGCGGTCCCCGCCGGTGTGTGGCCCTTCTTCATTTGGTGATTTGGCGCTTTGGCAATGTGGCGATTTGCCCCGCCGTGCCACGGACCCGTCTTCGGGTCCGTGCTCTTCCCTTCATACTTTCTCCGCCAGCCGCGCCGCGCCCCGCGCCGCGTGCAGCAGATCATCCCCCGCATGCAGCTCCCATCCCAATCGCGCCAGCGATGTCAGTTCGTCATTCACGCGTGCGCGTATCTCCGGCACAAGCCGCCTGAGCGCCACACCGATCCCGCCCAAGAGCGCGACATGCTCCGGGCGATAGATCGCGTGAACGATCCTGATCGCGCGCACCAGCGCCCGCACCGGCGGATGCTCGATCGTGAACGTCGACAGCACATGCTCGACGTGCCGCCCGTACGCGCGGATGATCGCGGGCAGGCCGATGTACCCCTCCAGCCCGCCGCGACCGCCGTCGGGACCGAGCGGAACACTCTCAAATCCAGGCCCAAGATGCTCGCCGACGTCGATCTGCCCAAGGTGTCCCGGCGACCTGCCCGACACCAAGAGCGGCACGCCGTCGTCCAGCACCGCCGCGCCGACGCCCGTTCCGATCGAGATCGCCACCAGCCGCCCGCCCAGTCCGCGCGACATTGCAAAGTCATACGCCGCCGCGTGCGCATCGGTAAACACGCCGATCGCGCCGGCGCCCGTCATCGCCGCCAGTTCATCACGGAGCGACAGCGCGCACAGCCCCGCCAGATTCACCGACCTGACGATCCGCCCGTGCTCCTGGTCATAGATGCCCGGCGCGCACACCCCCAGCGCCGACGGCACGCCGCCCGCGATCCTCTCCACCACGCCCGCGATCGCCGCCCGGATCGCGCCCGGCTCCGGGTTCTCGTAGCGTTCGCTCTGCGCCGTGGCGGCCACCGCGCCGTCGCGCATCCGCGCGCCCTTCACCGATGAGCCGCCGATGTCGATGCCCAGCCAATCCATGCCTCACTCCGGCTTGTGCTCGCTCGCCTCCGACGTGCCGCCGCTCATCGCCGACAGCGCGTCTTTCACGAAGAACAGCCGCGTCTTCCGCTCTTCCGCCGCGTCGAAGCTCTTGTTCTGGTTCGGGTCCGCGCTCTCGAACAGCGACGAATACGCGAAGATCGCAATACTCGGCGGCGTACCGACCAGTTCTCGCGTGATGCCGATCTGCGACGGCGTCATCGCGGGCTTGATGAGATACACGCCCAGCCCCGGCGCGAGCCGCGCCTCGGGCGTCGCCGCCAGCCACGCCTTCAGGTCCGACGTGAACTGCTCGTCCTTGTCCGTGTAGATCATCGGCATGCCGAGGTCCAGCACCTTGTCGTTGAGCCACGCGGGCGAGTCCTGCAGGTAGGTGTCTCGCGCCAAGTCAGGGCGTCGCCAGATCGCGGCCGAAAACACCACGCCCTCGCGCGACCCCACCGCTTCCTTCCTGATGCGCACCACCAGGTCGGTGATGCGTTGTTTCACATACGCCTTCAGCGCCGCCTTGTCCTCGGGCGTTGAGATTCCCTCGCGCCCCGTCGCCTGCTTAAAGAGCAATTGCGATTTCTCGTCCGCCGGGTACACGTCGTCCTTGCCCATGAGTTCGCTGACGAATCGCACATAGTCCATGTGCAGGCCGTCGACGTCGTAGCGCGTCACGATGTCCTTGAAGACGCCGACGAGGTAGTCGTGGACCTCGGGGAGGACGGGGTTCACGATGACGTAGTGATCATTGAGCGGCTGGACCTCGCCGCGCTGGTTGACGAGCCGCCACTCGGGGTGCGTGTAGATGAGGTGCTTCTGATTCGTCGGCGGGGCTTTGCCCTTCCACATGGGCATGACGTTGACCCACGCGTGCAGGCGCAGGCCGCTGGCGTGGGCGAGTTCGACCGCGACCGCGAGCGGATCGAATCCCGGCGTGGCGGCGCCGTCGGGCGCGCCCTTCAGGATTTCATCGCCCCAGGGCTCGATCGCGCTCTGGTAGTAGGCGTCGGCCTGGCCGCGAACCTGCCAGACGACGTCGGTGAAGCCCGCCGCCGCGGCCCGGTCCATGACGTCGCGCACGTCCGCGGCGGTTCGATAGTCCCAGCGGGTGACCCACAGGCCGACGAATTTGTCCTCGCTCCCGGCGCGGGCGGAGGGCGCGAGCACCGCCAGTGCGCACACGACGGCCCAGATGACCGCGAGCATCGCCCGCCGCGTGGGCCACGCGTCCGACCGCACGCCGTCGCTGGTTTTCCCGACCGTTTTCCCGCCCGCGTTCGTCATCTCATCCTCGCTTTCCGATCCAGCCCGCCCGCTCGCCGTCGCGGGCACAAAGAGGCTAGCCTGTATCGACGCCCGGGCTCGGGCGGCCTTGAAAGGAACTCCCATGCATCCCCGGCTCGGCGCGTGCTCATGGTCCCTCAAGTGTGAGTCCCCGGTCGAACTGGCCCGGGCCCTGGGCGAGGTCGGCGTGTCGTGCGTGCAACTGGCGCTCGAGCCCCTGCGCTCGGGCGCGTGGCCCATCGAAGAGACGACGACCTCGCTCCGGCGCGCCAACATCAAGATCGCCAGCGGCATGATCGGCACCAAGGGCGAGGACTACTCGACGCTGCAATCGATCCGCGAGACCGGCGGCGTGCGGAGCGACGCGCACTGGCTGTGGAACCTGACGATGGCGGAGGAATCGGCCGCCATCGCCAAGAAGATCGGCGTGAAACTCGTCACGTTCCACGCCGGGTTCCTGCCCGAGCGAAAGGGCGACAGCCTGCGCCGGAAGATGCTGGGACGGATCGCGCAGATCGCCGATCGCTTCGCGGCCCAGGGCGTGAAGCTCGGCCTGGAAACCGGTCAGGAAACCGGCGAGACGCTGCTCGACGTGATGAAGGAACTCGCGCACCCCAACGTCGGCGTGAATTTCGACCCCGCCAACATGATCCTGTACGACATGGGCGACCCGGTCGCGGCCCTCGACACGCTCGCGCCGCACGTCGTGCAGGTCCACATCAAGGACGCGCTGCTCACCGAGGACCCGGGCACCTGGGGGAGCGAGGTCGTGGTGGGAACGGGCGACGTCGACTGGCCCGGCTTCTTTGAGGTGGTGCGCGAGCACGGGCTGGCGTGCAATTTCATGATCGAGCGCGAGGCGGGCGAATCGCGGATCGCGGACATGACCGCGGCGCGGACGCTGGTCGGGCCGCTGATTGAGAAGTTGGCGTGACCGGAGTTGGCGTGACCGGCGTTGACCTGACCGGGCGTGGCGTGATGTGGTGCGCATTGGGTCCTCCGAGATGTCCTTCCACAGAGGGGCGGACGGACACTCTGGTGCGCACAGACGCGGTGATAAGTCTGCACTAACCAAGGGGCAATGGGCAATAGGCAATGGCGGAAATGCAGGCCGCGGAGGGGGTTGCTCGCGAGGAGAGAACGCGCGAAGATTTTTTTCGGGAATCTGGAAAGTGGCCAAAAGGACGGACACTTTGGTGCGCACAAACGCGGTGATAAGCGGGTACTAACCGGAAGAAGTCACGAAGTCACGAAGCGGAAGAGTGGCGGGGTGAATGGCGAAGACGCACTCCCTCACGGTCGGGCTCATGATGGGGAAGGACGGGAGTGGGGAATGGGGAGTGGGGAGTGGTGGAAGAGGAAAGGGAACTCGAAGGGCTCGAAGAGCACGAAGGCACTTGGAAGAGAAGAGAACGCAGAGGAATCAGAGGGGAGCAGAGGAATACAGAGGCGGAGAAGAGGTCAACACAGAGGAAGACAAGAGAAGGCGAACGCAGAGGTCGCGGAGAACGCAGAAGGGAGAGGAGTAGAAGAGCACGGATGTCGCAAAGCCGACATTGGTGGCACGAAGACAGCACCGACCTCGAAGACGCAGTTGGCGGCTGCGCGGTGGCAAACGCGACGTTCAAGACGTGGTCAAGCCCCGCAAAGCCGTGGCTTGACCACGCCACCCGGAGCAAGTGTGGAACAGAAGAGCACCGATGTCGCAAAGCCGACATCCGTGGCACGCCAAACTGAAAGGGCCCGCTATTGCAGCGACGGAGCGGGGAGCGGCGTGCTGGTCGAGAGGGAGTTCTTGGGCTCGGGCGCGGGAAGGGGAGGACTCGCGGCGCTCGCGCTGGCGGAATCGGCGCGGCGGAGCACGCTCTCGCGGATCGCACGCGCGATGGAGGCCGCGTCGAGGCCGGCCTCGGCGAGCTGCTTGGCGCGTGAGTCCTGATGGATGAAGGAATCGGGCAGGCCCAGGCGGGTGACGCCCGCGGCGGAGAGGCCCATTTCCTGGGCCGATTCGAGCACGGCGCTGCCGAAGCCGCCCACGACCGAGTGGTCTTCGACGGTGATGATGGGCGTGCCGTTCTCAATGAGGCGGCGGACGAGCGCGGCGTCGACGGGCTTGGCGAAGCGTGCGTCGTAGACCTCGACGCGGTACTCGCCCTTGAGCTGTTCGACGGCGTCGAGGGCCGTGAGCGCGGGCGTGCCGAACGCGAGCACGGCGGCGTCGGGGCTCTCGATCTCGGGCGTGAGCAGGCGCGCCTTGCCGAGCGCGAACGGCGGGCAGGGTTGATTGGAGAGCCGCGCGGAGACCACATCGCGCGGATAGCGGACGCTGGAGAGCGATTCGTCGTGCGTGCGCATGAACTCGAGGGCCGAGAGGAGCGAGGGCTCGTCGATGGCGGCGGTGATGACGGCGCCCGGGAGCGTGCGGAGCAGCGCGGTATCGCAGAAGCCGTGGTGGACCGCGCCGTCGCCGCCGACGAGGCCGGCGCGATCGAGGCAGAGGCGGACGGCGAGTCCTTGGAGCGAGGCTTCCTGGAAGGCCTGGTCGAAGGCGCGCTGGAAGAACGTGGAATAGACGGCAAAGAAGGGGCGGAAGCCGGTCTTGGCAAGGCCCGCCATCATGTCGAGGGCGTGGCTCTCGCAGATGCCGGTGTCCCAGACGCGGTCGGCGTGGGCGGCCAGAGATTTGGTGAGGCCGGTGCCGTCGGGCATGGCGGCGGTGCAGGCGACGACCTTTGGATCGCGAGCGAGCAGGGCGAGCATGGCGTCGGAGAAGGCGGCGGTGAAGGAGCGGCCCTCGCTCTTGAGTTCGACGCGGCAGGCGCGCTCGGCGGGCTCGCCCTCTTCGGGTGTGTCGAACTCAAAGGCGGGGGGCGAGTGGAACTTGGAGGCGTCGGCCTCGCAGAAGGAGTATCCCTTGCCCTTGACGGTTTTGACGTGGAGGACGATGGGGCGCGGGAAGTCGCGGACCTCGGAGAGGATGCCGATGAGGGTCGGGAGGTCGTGGCCGTCGATGGGGCCGACGGTTTTG
>JAEUJA010000216.1 GCA_016793195.1 Phycisphaerae bacterium | reverse complement strand
AGCACCGCGCCGGTGACGGCGAACTCGTGGTCGAGCAGGGCGCGTTTCTTGTGCAGGCCGCCGGCGTAGGCGTGGAGCGTGCCGTCTTTGGCGATGACGCGGTGGCAGGGGACGACGATGGCGATGGGGTTGGCGCCGTTGGCGGCGCCGACGGCGCGGGCGGCGTTGATATCGCCGGAGCGGCGCGCGAGTTCCTGGTAGCAGATGGTTTGGCCCATGGGGATGCGGATGAGCTCGCGCCAGACGCGGTGCTGGAAGGGCGTGCCGGGGGCGTCGAGGGGGACGGTGAAGTCGCGGAGCGTGCCGTGGAAGTATTCGGTGAGTTCTTGGGCGGCGCGGTCAAGGATGGGGGCGGCGTCGGGGAGGTTGGAGGGCTTGAGGTTGTGGCGAGAGGGGCGGATGCCGAAGCTGAGGCTGCACAGGCCGCGGAGGGTGGCGTCGAGAACGATGGGGCCCAGGGGCGAGTCGACTGTGCGGCGGGCGAAGGGATGATGTGGAGCGGGCATGTGGGATGGTAGAGAGGGAGGCGGAGAAGAGGTTTCAACGCAGAGGTCGCGGAGAACGCAGAGGAGAAGAGAGAGAGGAGAGGAGGAGAGGAGGAGAGGAGGAGAGGAGGAGAGGGGGGGGAAGGGAGGCGGGCGCGTGGTCAACAGGTTGACCACGCCACCCGGAGCTCACGCGCATCGGAGGCGTGCGCGTCGGTCTCGCGGCATCGGGCGCGCGGCGTCGGGCACGCGGTGTCGGTCTCGCGGTGTCGGGCGCGCGGCATCGGGCGCGCGGCGTCGGGCACGCGGCGTCGAGACATCGAAGCGTGATTACTTGGCGGGTGAGGGCTTTTTCCAGTTGAAATCGGGGTCTTTGGCGAGCACGCTGGCGGCGTGGTTGATGCACTTCTTGCAGATGAAGCAGGCGTGGTCGGGGCTTTTCCACGAGGGAGTGCTGATGTCCTGGAGGCAGAGCGTGCAGGTCGAGGTGGCGGTTGCGGGGGCGGGGGCGGCGTCGAGGTTGAGGAGGAAGACGTCGGTGTAGGCGATGGTGAGGCAGGAGGCGCAGATGAGGCTGCCGCGGTGGCCTTCGACCATGGGGATGGCGGCGGTCCATTCCTGGCGGCAGAAGTCGCAGAGGAAGTCGGACATTTCGGCGTGTTCTGGATTGATGCCGGGTCGCTGCATGATGGTGGGCGGATCTCAGATGGGTTGAGGATTCGGGGGATCCGAAAAAGCCCGCCTCGGAGAGGCGGGCCACCAAGAGGCGGGCCACCAAGAGGCGGGTCGCTGCATGGTGATTACGAGATGGGCGGGAGGAGCTGTCGATCGGCGATGAGTCGGTAGACGGGGCAGCGCTGGAGGAGTTCGGCGTGGGAGCCGAGGTCGACGACTTTGCCCTGGTCCATGACGATGATGCGGTCGGCGTTGAGGACGGTGGAGAGTCGGTGGGCGACGATGAGGCTGGTGCGGCCTTTGGCGAAGTCGGCGAGGGCGTCGGCGATCTGGGCTTCGCTGTCGGCGTCGATCATGCTGGTGGCTTCGTCGAGGATGAGGATGGAGGGATCGCGGAGGATGGCGCGGGCGATGGCGATGCGTTGGCGCTGGCCGCCGGAGAGGGTGAGGCCCTGCTCGGCGACCATGGTGTCGTAGGCGTTGGGGAGCGCGGTGATGAAGTCGTGGGCGCGGGCGCGTTTGGCGGCGGCCACGATGGCGGCGTCGGTGGCGGCCTCGGCGCCGTAGGCGATGTTGTGTCGGATGGTGCCCTTGAAGAGGACGGTTTCCTGGGTGACGACGCCGATCTGTCGGCGGAGGCTGCGGACGCTGAAGCGTGAGATGTCGTGGGCGTCGATGAGGATTCGTCCGCGTCGGCCTTCGGGTCCCATGTCGGGATCGAAGAGGCGTGGGACGAGGGCCAGGAGCGTGGTTTTGCCGGAGCCGTTGGGCCCGACGACGGCGACGGTCTCGCCGTGGTTGATGGTGAGGGAGATGTCGCTGAGGGCGGGGCGGGGCGCGGTGGGGTAGGTGAAGGTGACGTGGTCGAACATGACGGAGTGGTGGTGGCGTGGGAGCTTTGGGAGCGAGGCCTCGTGCCCGGACTCGGTGGGGGCTTTCATGAGTTCGGCGAGACGTTCGGCGGCGGCGGCGGAGGCCTGGACGTCGTTGACGAGTCCGGTGAGGGGCTTGAAGCTGGCGCCGGCGGCGCCCAGGGCGACGATGACCTGGACGACGGCGCCGGGGTCGATGGCGCCGACGCGGATGTTGTTGATGGCGATGAGGGTGAGTCCGGCGATGGCGAAGAGGGTGAGGGCCTCGACCAGGGGGCTGGCGAGCGCGCGGGCGGTGCGGACGCGGTTGAGCTCGCGCATGGCGTCCTTGTTCATGCGGTGGAAGCGGCCGGCCTCGTAGCGCTCGGTGGTGTGGACCTTGACGACGCGGAGTCCCTGGAGGCTTTCGGCGGCGGCGTGGTAGAGGCCGGACTGTGCGACGAGGGCGGCCTTGGAGGCGCGGCGGATGCGTTTGCCGAGCTTGCGGATGATGACAAAGAGCACCGGGCCGACGGCCAGGGCGAGGGCGGCGAGTCGCCAGTCGATGAAGAAGGCGGCGACGAGCGCGCCGGCGCCCTTGGCGACCTGTGAGACGGCCTTTGAGAGGAGGGCGTTGAAGCCGCCGGAGATGGCGGCGGTGTCCTGCATGATTCGGCTGATGGCGTCGGAAGGGCCGCCCAGGACGATGTCCTTGAGGGGCGAGCGGAGGACTTTGCGGAAGGCGTCGCGCCTGATGGTGGTGGTGGTGAGGTTGACGACGGTGAGGGAGAGGTAGGCGTGGAGGAAGGTGGCGGCGGCGCCGATGGCGGTGAGGACGCACAGGCCGCCCATGATCCAGGCGACGGCGGTGGACTGGCCGTCGGGGAGTTTTTGGATGATGGAATCGGGGATGGCGAGCCAGGGCGGGGCCCAGTCTGGGACTTTGGCGTTGAGTTCCTGGGCGAGCTGGGGCAGGCCGCCGGCGGACTTTCCGAGAAGGCTTTTGAGGATGGGGCCGAGCCCGACGAGTCCGACGCCGAGGGTTCCGGCGGAGAGGATGGCCATGATGAAGGAGAGCGCGACCATGGCGCGGTAGCGGAGCATTTTGGCGGCGAAGGACCAGAACTGGGGCATGGCGGGTGGGGTCCTTGGGGCGAGCTGGCGGCGGCGGGTGGTCGGTGAAGTATGGCAGGCTGGTTGGTCGGGACCAATCGGCACCGGACATGAGCCGAAAATCGCGGATTGGCGCGCCGCGGGTCGTATCATGGTTCTCTCTGGTTGATGGAGCAGGGTGTGTTGAAGGGCTGGCATGAAGCCGACGGCGACGGCGGTGATTCCATGCTTCAACCACGGCCGGTTTGTCCGGGCCGCGGTGGAGTCGTGTCTTGGCCAGGTCGACGCGGATGTCGACGTGGTTGTCATTGACGACGGATCGAACGACGGGTCGTCTGGGGCGGCGTGCGCGGCGCTGTCGGGCCCGCGGGTGCGGGTGATCCATCAAGAGAATCTGGGGTTGCCGGCGGCGCGGAACCGCGGGGCGATCGAGGCGACGGGCGAGTATGTGTTTTTTCTGGACGCGGACGACACCATCGCGCCGACGTTTGTGCGCGCGCTGGCGGCGGCGATCGGCGAGGGGCTGGCGCGCGGCGAGAGGGTGTCGCACGCGTATTGCCAGGAGACGCTGACGGAGCTTGGGACGGGGACGTGGCGCGTGCCGGACTGGGACCCGCTGTTGCTGCTCATCACGAACCTGCACCCGGTGACGGCGCTGGTGCGGCGGGAGGTGTTCGAGGAGGTCGGCGGGTTTGATGCGTCGATGCGGCTTGGGTATGAGGATTGGAGTTTCTGGATCACGTGCAGCGAGCGGGGGTATCGGGGCGTGCGGGTGCCCGAGCCGCTGTTCTTCTGGCGGCGTCACAGCCAGGTCACGATGGTGATGGAGGCGGTGAAGCGTCACGACGAGCTGTATGCGATGGTGGTGTCGCGGCATCGCGGGACGTATGAGACGCACGCGATGGAGATCGTGGCCAAGACGAACTCGATGCTGCGGGCGTTTGACTGCAACTGGATCGACGAGACGGGGTATCCGATCCCGCTGCGGTTCTTGTGGTCGCTGCGGGACGGGGTGGTGGGGGTTGAGCACCGGCTTTGGAAAGACCCGGACCGGACGTATGGCTTGCCGCCCCTGGCCGAGCCGAAGGTGGCGGCGGCGGTGCTGACGGCGGTGGAGGCGCAGCGGGAGTTTTATGAGAGCTTTGCGGCGGTGCGGATTCACCGGCGGATTCACCGGGCGTTGCAGGCGCTGCCCGATCCGGTGTACCGCGCGATCAAGAAGGTGACGGGGGTGATCGCGCGGCTGACGGGGCGGAAGCCGGGGGCGGCGAACCCGATGTTGAAGAAGGTGAACGCGGATGTTCCCGCCAGCAGCGCGGAGGGCGTGCGCGCGTGAGCGATGTTCTTGACACGCCGGGCGAGGTTCAGGGCGTGGCCGCGCCGGCGCGGGCGCCGGTGCGGGTTGAGATTGAGGCGTCGGGCGGGCGGCGCGGGTTCATCGAGGGCGGGCAAGCGTCAGCGCCGTCTGAGGGTTCGGTGTCGCGGGTGCGTGTACGGGCGCTGGTGCCTTGCCACGATCGGGCGGACGACCTGGCGCTGCTTCTGTCGGACCTGGCGAAGGTGGAGCTCGTGGCGTCCGGCGTTTCGATGACGCTGGAGGTGGTCATCGCGGACAACGCGTCGAGGCCGGCGATCCCGGGGGCGCCGGCGGGGTCGATGGTGCGGGTGGTGCGGAGCGAGACGAACCTGGGCGGGAGCGGCGGGTTCAACCTGGCGCTGGGCGCGGCGCTGGAGGATTGGGCGCGGGATGAGGCGGCGGAGGATTTTCTGTGGCTGGTTGATAGTGATGCGCGGGTGATGCCGGGCACGCTGATGAAGCTGGTCGGGACGCTGATGTATGACGCGAACCTCGCGGGCGTCGGGCCGGCGCTGGCCGATCCGCGCACGCGGGTGGTGCACGAGGTGGGCGGGTTGATCGATCCGCGGACGGGGCGGCAGGGGCCGATGCTGACGAGCACGGTGGGCGTGGCGGGCGTGGAAGCGTGCGACTATGTGGCGTCGTGCTGCTTTTTGGTGAGGCGGGAGTGCGTGGAGCGGGCGGGGCTGATGCCGGACCGCTTCATTAACGGCGACGACGCGGAATGGTGCCTGCGGATCGCGAAAGAGACTGGGCGGAAGATCGCGGTGAACCCCGACGCCTTGGCGCTGCACCCGCGCTTCGATCGGTTCCCGACGTGGCAGCGGTACTTTGGAACGCGGAACGCCTTCGGCGCGATCGACGCGAAGGGATTGTCGCGGCGGGTGCGATTCCGGCACGCGATGTCGTGCGTGTTCAGGGCGATCAACCAGACGATGATGGGGCGCGACGACCTGGCGGAGCTGCACATG
>JAEUJA010000192.1 GCA_016793195.1 Phycisphaerae bacterium | reverse complement strand
CTGCTGATCGGCGGCGGCGCGGTCACGGCGCGATGGCCGTGGTTTGAGAACGGCGAATGGATCAGGGCGGTACCGACGGATGTACTGATTGAACTGGTGCCGCATGTGAAAGGTGATTGGGCGCTTGGTGAATTGAACGATCGGGGCGGCTCGCGAACGCAGACGTCGGCGGCGCCGGACGCGGAGTGGTCGGGGTCGCGCTGGCGCCGGGTTGTGAATGCGTGCTCGCGCGTGATCTTCGACGAGTCGACGCCCGCGAGGCGGCGGAACCGTGCCATTGCGGTGATCACGCGGGCGCCGGACATCACGCCGCTGGTGCCGGGGTTGGTCGCGGGCCTGTCGAGCGAGGACCAGGACATGCGGTCGATCTGCCTGCTCATGCTGAAGGGGCGGCGGTTTGATCTCTACGAGTACAAGGACGTGATTCTCGACGCCGTTCGGCAGATGCCTGAGGACTCACGGGCGTGGGTTGAAGAGGAGATACGTTGCGGGATTGAGAACTACGAATCGCTCGGTCCCATCGGGCCATCGCCGGCGGGCGATGAATCTCCGAGGCAGGTCGCGGAGGCTATTGAGCGCGGCGGGCTTCCAGAGTTGTACCGGCGCTATCGCGCGTGGGACATTCACTCAACAACATTGACCTGGGGATACACGATTCCGCCGGATGTGCTGTGCGTCGAGCGCGTCGCTGTCGATCTCGGCGACGCGCAGCCGCCGACCGAGGTGATCCATATCCGCGATCCGTCGGGGATTCACGGCGAGGCGATCGTGATGCAGCGGATCAACGGGCGTTGGAAGGCCGTGGGGCTGATCTATGTGATGAACCGCGGGAGCCCCACGGTGTTTTTCTTCGAGCCGCTCAGGACCTCGCGAGGCACGTTTCTGGCGGTGCGCACGCTCAACGTGGCGTTCCCGCCCAATCCGTATGGCGCGGCGTCGGACTCAGATTGTTACGCCGCGTTTGATCTGCGCGGCGGCTTTCCTCGGCTGGTCGTGCATGAGATCACATCGACATGGAGCATCGCGGACATGACGGGGGGCGGCGGGAGGATCGCGGATACCGATCTTTTGACCGGGCCGATCCGGGTCGTGACGCGCGGCGGCGAGGAGGTCATCGAGTTTCCGATGGAGTGGACGTGGCGTCTCCCGCCCGCGCCGGGCGAGAAGCATGGCGCGGGGCGCGTGCTGTTCACGCACCGATACACGATGCGGCACGCGTGGAGTTCGTCGTCAAGGAAGTTTGAGGTTGATCGGACGCGCTCGGACATGACGGCGACGCGATCGCTTGAGATGGTCTTCGGCTGGCCGGCGGATGCGCTCGACACGATGCCCGGCGAGTTCCGGGCCCTGGCGAAGGGCGAGGAATGGCGGCGGCGCTGGATCGCGGAGTACCTGAAGAGTTGCAAGCCGAGCGAGTTTCGGGACGAGCTTGAGGCGATGCTCGTCGATGTGATTGATAAATCGGCAAACGGAAGCAAGTGATCGGAGGCGTGCGAAAGACGCGGGTCGTGAAGTGGAAGTCATGAAGTCATGAAGTGCGGAGTGTCTTTCTCGCTGGCGCTTCGGGCTCGTCCAAGCACGGACCTTTGACACGTCCGCGGCACGAGAACACCACCGACCGCTGCGCGCCGTTGGTGGCACGGAACCAAGACACGGACCAGAAGAAGAGGCCGTGGCACGAGGCAAGATTCGGCCCCTCGCTGGCGCTTCGGGCTCGTCAAGGGCACCGCGCTGGAGAGCGGCGTCACCAACGCTCACACGAGTTTGAGGGCGTAGAAGATGGCGGTGAAGACCAGGTCGGCGAGGATGACGGCGACGACGCTCTGGACGACGGTGCCGGTGGTGGCCTTGCCGACGCCGGCGGCGCCGCCGATGACCTTGAGCCCGTTGCCGCAGGCGATGAGTCCGATGAGGAGTCCGAAGACGCCGCCCTTGCCGACGCCGGTGAGGAAGTCGACGAGCTTGGCCTGGTCGAGGGTGTTCTGCTTGTAGGTGGCCCAGGGGATGTCGAGGATGGTGACCGAGACGGTCGCCGAGGTGCCGATGGCGACGAGGTCCGCGAGGACCGCGAGCACGAGCATGGAGAGGACGCTGGCGATGACGCGCGGGACGACGAGGAAGCGGACGGGGCTGAGGGCCATGGCCTCGAGGGCCTCGACCTCCTCGGAGACGACCATGGTGCCGATCTCGGCGGCGATGGAGGCGCCGGCGAAGCCGGTGAGGACGATGGCGGCGATGAGTGGCCCGAGCTCGCGGAGGACGGCGACGCTGACGATGTTGGCGACGAGCTCGCGCTGTCCGAATTCATCGAGGGGAGGCGAGAGCTGGAAGGCGAGGATGAAGCCGATGGACCCCGAGACCAGCGACACGATGGCGATGGAACGGACGCCGACGCGGATGATCTGCGACACGGCCGCCGACCAGCCGAGGCGGACGCGCTGCTTGCCGACGGCCCGGAGCACGACGCCCAGCGTGTCGAGGAGGAGCCCGACCATGTCGCCGATGTGGGAGAGGAGGTCGACGACGGGCGCGCCGACGCGGGCCAGCGCGGCTCCGCCCGCGGCGCGGGCTCTGGACGGTTCGGGGGACTGGTGTGGCGATGCGGTCAAGGTCGGGTCCTGGGGTGGGAGGCCGCTGCGGCGCGATAGCGCTCCTGCGATCCGGGCCGTGTCTGATCAGGGCGGGCCTGGGGCGGATCATTCGGCGGTCGCGGCGTCCAGCGTATCGCGAATCTCAAAGACGGTGTGGAGGCGCGCGATCTGGAAGATGGCGAGCACCCGCGGCGTGATCCCCGCGAGGATGAGGCGGGCGCGGGCGCGCCGGGCATTTTGCAGGGCTTCGACCAGCGTCGCGACGCCGGGCGAGTTCATGTATTCGACGCGCGTGAGGTCGACGACAATGCGGGGGCGGCCGAGGTCCGCCGCACGTTTCAGCACAGCGCGGAACGAGGTGGCCTCGCTGTACGAGATTTCGCCCATGGGTGTGATGACCACCATGGTGCCGCGGTCCTCGAAGTTGACTTGGAGTGGTTGCCCAGCCATGGCGTTCCCCGACGAGTAATGCCGACTTTCAGGAACAGTTGCACTCGCCGCCCGGCTTGTCGTGGTCGGGCTGCTTCTTGACCATTGTCAGTTTCATGCCTCTTCCGGGGCGTTTTTCGTATTCGGCGCGGTCCATGACCTCGCGGATGATGTGCACGCCCAGGCCGCCGGGCTTGACGTCGTCGAGGTCTCGCCCCTTGATCTGGCAGGGATCGACGTGGCGGGCCTCGTCCTCGATGACGATGGTGATCTCGGGCTTGCCGGCGTGGGTGTCGGGCCAGAGGCTGACCCAGATGGGGCGATCGGTCTGTTTGTCGTAGCCGTGGCGCATGACGTTGCAGAGGGCCTCGTCGACGGCCAGGGCGATCTGCGAGGTGCACATCTCGGTGAACCCGATGCGTCGGCAGACGCCTGAGATCAGTTCGCGGGCGCCGGCGAGATACTGCGGGTTGCTCTGCATCTCGATGCGGATGTGCGGCCGGCTACTCACGGGGCACCCCCTGGGGAAGGAGGGCGCGGGGCTTGCTCGGCCTGCCAGTCGACCCAGCGATCGACGGCGGCGCGTCGCTCGGGTTCGGGCGCGGCGTGGTCATAGCCGTTGGTGGTTCCGGTGAGTCGATGCAGGGTGTTGATGGCGACCAGGCGGGCGGCGGGGTCGTCGCTTTCGAGGAGCTTGATGAGTTCGGGGATTGAGGACCGGTCTTTGCGGGCGGCGGCGTCGACGGCGGCGTCGAGACGGGCGCCGGGGTCGGGCGAGGCGAATCCGCGCGCGGGGCTGGAGCACCCGGCCCCCACAAGGCCAACGCACGCCGCCATGAGACAGGTCCGCGTCAAGGTCACGGGCAGAGTGTACGTCCGGCGGGGCCCGCCGCCCATCCCTCGACCGGCGAAGGGACGCCCCCTAACCTCTCCGTTTCCCACTTGACGGAGCGGCTCTCCATGCGACTCCCGCACGACGAGGTTGTCCCGGTTCTGGATTTCGGCGGTCAGACGGCCCAGCTCATCTGCCGGCGGGTGCGCGATGCCGGGGTTTTTTCGCTGCTGGTGTCGCCGGGCATTTCGGCCAAGGAACTGGCGGCGATGAAACCCAAGGGGATCATCCTCTCGGGCGGGCCGAGCAGCGTCTATGAAAAGGGCGCCCCGACCTGCGACCCCGCGATCTTTGACCTGGGCGTGCCGGTGCTGGGCATTTGCTACGGGCTGCAATTGGCGGCCAGGCTTTTGGGCGGGAACGTCACGAGCGCGAATCACCGAGAGTTCGGGCGTGCGTCGCTGGCGATCAACGACACTCGCGATTTGTTCGCGGCGATCCCCGATCGGACGATCGTGTGGATGTCGCACGGCGACCAGGTGACGGACCTTGGCTCGACGCGATTTGAGTGCCTGGCGTCGACGCCGACGTGCCCGAACGCCGCGGTCCGTTTGGTCTCAGAGACGCGGCGGTTCTATGGCGTGCAGTTCCACCCGGAGGTGACGCACACGCCGCACGGGAGCGATGTGTTCAGGAACTTTCTGCACGAGGTCTGCGGCTGCCGGGCGGATTGGCGGATGGCGAACTTTGCGGAGGTCGAGCGTCGGCGGATTCGCGAGAAGGTTGGAAATGCTCATGTGATCTGCGGGCTGTCCGGGGGCGTGGATTCGGCGGTGGCGGCGGCGCTGATTCATTCGGCGATCGGCTCGCAGCTGACCTGCGTGTTCGTGGATACGGGCCTGCTGCGCAAGGCGGAGCGGACGCTGGTGGAGACCACGTTTCGCGACCATTTTCATATCGATCTTCGCGTGATCGACGCGGAGAAGGACTTTCTCGCTGATCTCGCGGGGGTCGCCGATCCGCAGGAGAAACGGCGGCGGATCGGGCATCGGTTTATCGATGTTTTCAAGCACGCCGCCAAGGACATCAAGGACGCGACGTTCCTGGCGCAGGGGACGCTGTATCCCGACGTGATCGAGTCGGGGCACGGGCACGCGGGGCAGTCGGCGAACATCAAGCTGCACCACAACGTGGGCGGGCTGCCCGAGGACCTGGGCTTTACGCTGGTTGAGCCGCTGCGCGACCTCTTCAAGGACGAGGTGCGGAAGCTGGGCGAGGTGCTCGGGCTTCCGGAGCAGATCATCTGGCGGCATCCGTTCCCGGGGCCGGGGCTGGCGGTGCGCGTGCTTGGCGAGGTGACGCGCCCGGCACTCGACATTGTCCGCGACTGCGACGAGATTTTGCTGGAGGAGATTGTCGCCGCGAACCTGTACCGCTCAACGAGCCAGGTCTTCGCGGTGCTGCTGCCGGTGCGGTCGGTGGGCGTGATGGGCGACGGGCGGACGTATGACTCGGTGGTGGCGATCCGGGCGGTCGAGACGCAGGACTTCATGTCGGCGGACTGGGCGCGCCTGCCGCACGAGGTGCTGGCGAGGATTTCGAGTCGGATCATCAACGAGGTTCGGGGTGTGAACCGGGTGGTGTACGACATTTCGAGCAAGCCGCCGGCGACGATCGAGTGGGAGTGATCCGGGCGTTGCTTGAAAATCTGGGCGAGGATGGAAGCGTGGGCGAAGTCGCGATGACCGCGGGGGATCGACGGGCCGTCCCTGACGCCCGGATTTCAAGGAAAATCAGTATCAGGCGGGCCCGTCCCTCTATTCCCACCAGACCCGCGACCACATCGCCAGATTGATCGACGGCCAGGCGAGCGGCCACACCTTTGACGCGTCGGACTTGATCATCTCTCGCAGCATGGGCGTGAAGACGCCGCGGGCCCACTCCGACCGATCGATCTCGGCGCTTTGATCGGACACCCACGACTGGAACGGGAGCGGGAAGCTCGCCTTGGGCCGCTCCACGATCTCTCGCGGGAGTTCGCCCGCGAACGCGGCGCGCAGGGCGATCTTGCTGCGGGCGATCGCGCCCGGGGCGTCGCCCTCAATCGCAAACTTCAGGCTCATGGGGAGCCGGCCCGCGAGGCGCGCGACCTCGATATCCGCGATGGGTGTGCGCCCCTCGATGCTCTCGAGCATCGTGGCGCTGTCGAGGCGGAGCAAGAGGCCCGTCAGGTTCACGCGGCGGATGAAGCGAAGGTGGGCCTCGCCCGGATCGTCGACCCCCGCGGCGGCCCGCTCGAACTCGGCGTCGTAGGTGGCGCGAAGGGTCTCGTCGCTCTCGCTTTGACGGCGGAACTCCTTGGTGAGCGCCTCGCGCTTCACCTCCGGCGACATCCAGGCGTTGCTCACGAGCTGGTGCGTGCCGCCCTCGCGCCGCCATTGGCTTTCGCTCTTGCCGCGGACGTGCTGCATGATTGCCTGCATGGGCGCGACGTACCCGGCGAAGAGTTCGTCGGCGCCCTCGCCGGAGAGCGCGACGACGCGGGCGTCGGCGCGAATCCTGGCCGCGACGGCGTTGATGGCGACTTCGTTGGGCGTGCTCAGGGGCACGCCGGTGCGTTTGATGATGGATTCCCACTGGGTGGCGAACGCCGCGCGATCGACCACGACCTCGGTGTGGCGGCTGTTGATCGCCCGGGCCATGAGCCGCGCATGGGCGAAATCGTCGCTTCCGGCTTGGTCGCCGGCAAGGCCGCTCACTTCGCCGCCCGTGCCCGTCGCGCCGGAGCAGTAGGTCGAGATATGTCCGTGCGGGTCGGCGATTGGGTCGGCGCTGCCCTCGTCATTGGGCGCGATTCCGCGACGTGTCTGGCTCGAAACCTCCGCGGCGATCTTGGCGATGATCGAGCTATCGAGCCCGCCCGACAGCAGCTCGCACACGGGGACGTCCGAGCGCAGGTGCCTGTGCACCGAATCGCGCACGCACGCGCGGACGGCGTGGCACGCCCGATCGAGCGTCCACACGCCTCGTCCATTCGCGTCGGTGCCCGCGCCGACCGCGTCGTGCGTCGCCTCCCATGCGTCGATCGATTTCAGGGACGCTCGCCCGGCGGAAAGATCGATCTCCAGCGTCTGTCCCGGGAGGAGGGTGCGCACGCCGGCGAAGAGCGTCCGAGGGCCGAGGATCACGCGGATGGTGGTGAGGTAGGCGCTGGCGGTGATGGGGTCGGGGCGAGCGCGCATCTCTGGGTGCGCCAGGATCGCGGGGATTTCGCTGGCGAAGACCAGTTCATCGCGAGCGTCCGCGCCGGCGCCCACGCGGACCAGGGCGTAGTACAGCGGCTTGATGCCGAGGGGATCGCGTGCAAGCACCAGTTTCCGGGCGTCGACATCGACATACGCCAGGGCGAACATGCCGCGGAGCTTGGCGATCGCGCCCGTGCCCCAGCGAGAGAGCGCGTGCAGCACGGTTTCGGTGTCGGACCGCGAGCGACACTCAATGCCCTCGGCGGCCAATTCACGCCGGAGTTCCGCGTCGTTGTACAACTCACCGTTGTAGCTGATGGCGCGTCGACCGCCGACCTCGACCATCGGCTGGTGGGCCGCCTCGGAGAGGTCGACGACGGCGAGGCGTCGGTGGGCCAGCGCGAAGTTTTCGCATCGCCAGAGCCCGGCGCCGTCGGGTCCGCGGTGGGCGAGGCGGTCGCGCATGCGGCGGAGCGTCGCGTCGTCGACGGAGACAGGATGAGGCCGCGTGGTTGCGACGCCGAGAATGCCGCACATGACGCCAGAGTATCGACCACACCAAGGGCCGCGCTCCACAGTGGCGGCGCCCGGTTCATCCGCCGCACGCTTCGCGGCGCTCGAATCTCCATCGGTCGCCCTCGACTAGTACCCCGCCCCACCGCATGTTCGGCCCGTCGTAGCCGCCCTCGATGACGACTCGTTCCGTTGTGCGCTCGATGATCGCCACCTCTCCCCGCGCCACCCGCGTCACCCGCCCGCGGCCGTCGGTGAGTTCGCCCTCTAAGTCCAGATACGCCGCCCGGTGGTCGGCGAGGCGGATTGCTTCAAAGGCGGTGGAGGCTTGGTCCGGCCTCTCGTCGACGCGGAACGTCAAGAGCCGGGCGTTCTCCAGCAGGATCATCCAGTCAAAGTGCCATCCGCCGTCCGGTGTATCGTGGCGCAGGATTACGCTGGGTACGGGTCTGGGGGGCGTCGAAGGGGTCATGGACAACTCCGGGCCGAGGCGGCCACTGGCCGATACCATTGAAGCCCTCGCGGACGCCCGGGGCATGGTCGCCCCGCCGCCGCCCAACGACCGGAGTTTTTTCATGGACGCGCCCCGCCGAATCGCCCTGTCCCTGCTCGCCGCCGGCCTCGCCACGCTCTCGGCGTGCAACCAGCAGCGCCCGATCCACGCGATCCGCGCCGCCGCCGAGGCCGCGTATGACAAGGGCGATTACGAGCTCGCCCGCGCCGAATACGAGCAGCTTGTGGAGCGATATCCGGGCGACCCGACGGCCCGCTATGGCCTTGGGATGTCGTGCCTGAAGACCAGCGACCCCATGAAGGCCCGCGAGCAGCTCGCGATCGCCTACGAGGTCGACCCCACCCGCGACGAGGTCATCGACGCGTATTGCCTTGCGCTCTATGAGGCCAAAGAGCAGGACACGCTGATGACGTTTCTCAGGCGTCTGTCGCTCGAGCGCGGGCAGATCAACGATTTCTTGCGTCTGGGGACCTACTCCGCCTGGATCGGCAATGCGGATGAGGCGGTTTCCGCGTTCAAGACCGCCAAGCGTCTGGACGCGGGCAAGTCGACCAGGCCGCTCATTGCGATCGCCGATTTCTACGCGAGCGTGAACGACAGGCCGAACCAGGTAAAGTCGCTGCGGCAGGCGCTGTCGATCGACCTGCGCGACGCCGAGGTCAACAGGCGGATCCGCGACCTTGGCGAGATCCCCGGGCCGAGCTTTGCGATGCCGGTCGAGCTCGAGTAGCCCCCCACCCTCCCCCACGTTTCGGGGACCTTCTGGCCGATGACGCCGAGATGAGGTGAATGGCCCGTGGAGCGCCGGGGGTGTTTGTGGTGAGTGTGCGACTTTGGCCTACTTGACCGGGCGTTTTTTTGCTTCTACGCTTTATCCGGATCAACGGATGAAGCGAATGGTGCTCCCCAACTTGACCGATCACCTGGCCGCATTGGCCGAGCCGACGCGGTTGCGCGTGCTGCGTGTCCTTGACGGGCATGAGTTGTCGGTCGGGGAATTGGCCCAGGTCGTGCAGCTCCCGCAATCGACGGTGAGCCGCCACCTGAAGGTCCTTGCGGATTCGGGGTGGCTGGTGCGTCGCTCGGAGGGGACCGCGACGCTGTACCGGGTGATCTTTGACGAGCTCGACCAATCCGCGCGCTCGCTCTGGATCGCGGTGCGTGACGAGTTTGGGCGTCGCCCGGAGGTGAACGAAGGGCGCGAGGACACGCGGCGGCTGAAGGCGGTGCTCGCCGCGCGGCGGACCGACAGCCAGACGTTTTTCGGTCGCGTCGCGGGCGAGTGGGACGCGCTTCGCGGGAGTCTGTTCGGCGATCGATTCACGGGCGAGGCGTTGCTGGCGCTCCTGCCGCGGGACGCGGTTGTGGCCGACATCGGCTGCGGCACGGGCAATATCGCGGAACAAGTCTCGGCGTGGGTCTCGCGCGTGATTGCGGTTGATTCATCGGAGCCGATGCTGGACGCCGCCCGGCGCCGACTGGGCGATCGCACGAACATCGACTTTGTCCACGCGACGGGCGAATCACTCCCGCTCGCGGCGGCGAGCGTGGATATCGCGATCGCGGCGCTGGTGCTCCATCACGTGGAAGTGCCCGCCACGCTCCTGCGGGAGATGGCGCGGATTACCCGACCGGGCGGGCGCGTGATGCTGATCGACATGCTGGATCACAACCGCGAGGACTTCCGGCGCGTGATGGGGCACAAGCACCTGGGGTTTTCCCGCAAGACCATCGAAACAATCCTGCACGACACTGGCCTCTCCCCCGCCACGTTCCGCGAGCTTTCGCGCGAGGTCGAGGCCAAGGGTCCCGGCCTGTTCGTGGCCGTCGGGACCAGAGAAACCTGATCGCACACGTTCGCGCATCAGCAAGCGTTTATCCGCCGATCCCCCATTGACGAAGTCAATCGTCCGCGAAGAAAAAGGAACCACCATGACCGCCCTGAGCAGCAAGCCCACGAGCCCGAAGAACGTCTCAAAGTCCCCCGCCAAGTCTGCGACCAAGGCCAAGGCCGCCAGGCTCGATTTCAAGGTCAAGGACATTTCGCTGCACGACCTTGGGCGCAAGGAGATCCGCCTGGCCGAGCACGAGATGCCGGGGCTGATGGCGCTGCGCGAGCGTTACAAGGGCAAGAGGCCGCTGGCGGGGGCGCGGGTGGCCGGCTCGCTCCACATGACGGTGCAGACGGCGGTGCTGATCGAGACGCTGGTCGAGCTGGGCGCGGAGGTGCGCTGGGCGAGCTGCAACATCTTCAGCACGCAGGACCACGCCGCCGCGGCGGTCGCGGTCGGTGCGGACGGCACGCCGGACGATCCTCGGGGTGTTCCCGTGTTTGCGTGGAAGGGCGAGACGCTTGAGGAATACTGGTGGTGCACCGAGCAGATCCTGAAGTTCGCCGATGCCAAGGGCAACATCGTCGGCCCGAACCTGCTGCTTGATGACGGCGGCGACGCGACGCTCCTGGTTCACAAGGGCGCGGAGTTTGAGAAGGCCGGCAAGGTCCCCGCGTTCAACGCCAAGAGCGACGCCGAGGAATGGGGCGTGATTCTTGGTGTTCTCCGCCAGAGTCTGAAGAACGATCCGGCGTATTACACGGGCATTATCAAGAGTATCAAGGGTGTCTCGGAAGAGACGACCACGGGCGTGCATCGCCTGTACGACATGCAGAAGAAGGGGCTGCTTGCGTTCCCCGCCATCAACGTCAACGACAGCGCGACCAAGAGCAAGTTTGACAATCTGTACGGCTGCCGTCACTCGCTGGTCGACGGCCTAAACCGCGCGACCGACGTCATGCTCTCGGGCAAGGTCGCGATGGTCCTTGGCTATGGCGACGTCGGCAAGGGGTGCGCGCAGGCGCTGCGTGGCCAGGGCTGCCGCGTGATCGTCACGGAGATCGACCCGATCAACGCGCTCCAGGCCGCGATGGAGGGCTACCAGATCGCGGTGCTCGAGGACGTGGTCGAGACGGCCGACATCTTCATCACGGCGACGGGCAACAAGAACGTGATCACGATCGATCACATGAAGCGGATGAAGGACAAGGCGATCGTGGCGAACATCGGGCACTTCGACAACGAGATCGACATGGCGTCGCTGTACGGGGCGACCAAGTCGGGCGCGGTCGAGCGCGTCAACATCAAGGCCCAGTACGACGAGTTCGTGTTCAAGAAGAGCGGGAAGAGCATCCTGGTGCTGGCCGAAGGGCGTCTCATGAACCTCGGCTGCGCCACGGGGCACCCGTCGTTCGTGATGTCGAGCTCGTTTACCAACCAGACCATCGCGCAGCTTGACCTCTGGTTCAACGCGAGCAACAAGCCCACGCTCTCCGGCTTCAAGTACGAGAGCGGCAAGGTCTACACCCTCCCCAAGAAACTCGATGAGGAGGTGGCCCGACTGCACCTGGAGAAGCTGGGCGTGCGCCTCACCAGACTGAGCCAGGAGCAGGCGTCGTACCTCGGCGTTCCGGTCGACGGCCCGTACAAGGCCGATCACTACCGGTATTGATCGAGTCTGGTGGCGGCGACGCGTTCCTCGTGGCGCCGCTTTCCAGCGCGGTGCGCACCACGTCTTGCCCCGGTATGCTGAAGCATTTGGCACACGGAGTCTTCGCATGAGAACGATCGGCTACCTCTCGATGGAGATCGGGCTCGACGCGTCGATCCCCACCTACGCGGGCGGGCTTGGGATTCTGGCCGGCGACACCGTTCGCGCCGCGGCCGACTTGGGGCTCACGTTCGTCGCCGCCACGCTTCTCTATCGCGACGGCTATTTCACGCAGCGTCTGGATGCGCACGGGCAGCAGAGCGAGGTCCCCACCGCCTGGAACCCAGAGCGCTCGCTCGAGCCCGTCGACGCGCTTGTCAGCGTTCCGATTTTCGGACGACGCGTCTACATCCGGGCCTGGCGTCGGCTCGTCCGCGGCGTGCACGGCTCCGAGGCTTTCGTCTACTTCCTCGACACCAACCTTGACCTCAACCACCCCGACGATCGCAACATCACCGACGCCCTCTACGCCTCGGGGACCGAGAAGCGCCTGGCGCAGGAGATCGTGCTGGGCATCGGCGCGCGGCGGATGCTGCGCGCCATCGGGCACCAGATCGACCTCTTCCACCTCAACGAGGGGCACGCGGCGCTCTTGGCCGTCGAGTTGCTCAGCGAGCAGCTGGCGATCCGCAACACCGGCGTCATCGACGACGCGATGATCCTGGAGGTTCGGCGTCACTGCATCTTCACGACGCACACGCCGATCCCTGGCGGGCACGACCAGTTCCCGCTCGACCAGGTCCGGGCCGCGGTCGGCGACCATCCGATCTTTAACCGGCCCGACCTGTGCACGCAGGGCGGGATGTTTCACACCACGCGATTCCTTATCAATTTATGCGGCAAGGTGAACGGCGTGGCGCGCCGGCACGGCGAGGTCACCCGCGGCATGTTCCCCGGCGCGTCGATCACGCATGTGACCAACGGCGTGCACACCGCGACCTGGGTCGTGCCCACCATGGGCGCCCTGTACGACTCGGTCGCGCCGACGTGGCGATCCGACGCCGCGGAGCTGATGCAGGTGCTTTCGGTTCGCGACGACGACATGCTGTCGGCGCGGTACGAGGCCAAGGAAGCCCTGGCGGCAATGGTGCATCGGCGCGTGGGTGTCTCGCTCGATCCGCGTCTGCTCACGCTGGGATTCGCGCGCCGCCAGACCGAATACAAACGGCCCGCGATGCTGCTCTCGGACCCCGGCCGGCTCGCGGCGATCGCGCAGAGCGCCGGCGGGCTGCAGGTCGTGTACGCGGGCAAGGCGCACCCGGGCGACGGCATCGGGCGCGGCATCATCCGAGAGATCCATCAGGCCGCCGAGCGATTGCGAGAGCGTGTCCGCGTCGTGTTCCTGCCCGACTACGACATGGATCAGGCGCGCACGATCGTGTCGGGGGTCGACGTGTGGGTGAACACGCCGCGTCCGCCGCTCGAGGCCTCGGGCACCAGCGGGATGAAGGCGGCGGCCAACGGCGTGCCGTCGCTCTCCACGCCCGATGGCTGGTGGCTGGAGGGGTGCGTCGAGGGCGTGACGGGCTGGTTCATTGGGCGCGAGGGGCAGACCGACGAGCAGGACGCGGAGGACCTCTTCGCGACGCTGGCGACGCGGGTGCTCCCGGCGTACCGGGATCGGGGCGTGTGGGCATCGATCTGCAAGCACGCGGCGGCGCTCAACGGCCCGCGATTCTCGGCTCATCGGATGATCCAGGACTATGCGTCGAGGCTGTATTTCGGGTGAGTTGTGCGTGAGAACGCCTCTTCGAGGCGGGCGTCGCACCGAGGCAGCGTGATATCTCCGGGACGCCGGGCAGAGAATAAGCCACCGCTCTGGAGAGCGGCGCCACTAACGACGGAGAACCGAGCTTTCGACCATGCACCTGCTCGACGCTTTCAACACCCGCCGGACGACGTTCTCGTTCGAGTTTTTTCCGCCTCGATCCGAGGGGGCGTCGGCCGATCTCTTCGAGCACATCCGCGAGTTCGAGAAGCTCAAACCGACCTTTGTTTCGGTGACGTACGGGGCGGGCGGGAGCACGCGTCAGATCACGCACGACCTGGTGGTGAAGCTGCGTGCGACGACGGCGCTCGATCCCATGCCGCACCTCACCTGCGTCGGTCATTCGGGCGAGGAGATCGACGCGATCCTGGATCGGTACGCGCGGGCGGGGATCAACAAGCTGCTGGCGCTGCGTGGCGACGTGCCGAAGGAGACGCCGGCGGGCGTGAACATCTACAAGGACCTGAAGCAGGCCGCGGACCTGGTCGCGCGGGTGCGCCGGTTCAATGAATCGGGGCGTCACCCGGAGCGGCGGGGATTCACGATCGGCGTCGCGGGCTATCCCGAGGGGCACGCCGAGACGCCCAACCGGATGCTGGAGATCGATCGCCTCAAGGCCAAGGTGGATCAGGGCGCGCACTTCATCATCACGCAGCTGTTCTTTGACAACCGCGATTTCTACGACTTCCGCGACCGCTGTGAGCTTGCCGGCATCCGCGTGCCGATCATCGCGGGGATCATGCCGATCACGTCGCTCCAGGGGATGAAGAAAATGGCGGAGCTGGCGGCGGGGTCCCGCTATCCCGCGCCGCTGATCCGCGCGGTGAACCGCGCCGGCGGGCACGACGAGGCGGTGCGGCGCGTGGGGACGCACTGGGCGACCGAGCAATGCCGCGACCTGCTCGACCATCGCGTCGCGGGGGTCCACTTCTACACGCTGAACAAGTCGACGGCGACGCGGGACGTGTATTCGACGCTGGGCGTGCAGGATTCGCTTGGGCTCTTGTAGTGGTACACTCCGCGCCATGTCGCTCAAAGGTGTCATCGCGCTGGTGGTGCTGACGATCGCGCTGGCGATCCCGACGTGGATCGTGACGCGCGCGCCGCGAGAGGCCGCGGTGCCGAGCAAGCTGTTCGCGGCTGACCTCTCGAAGACCGACGCGATCGAGCTTGCGCATAGCTCGGGCGCGTCGATGAGGGTCGCGCGGGTTGACGGCGCGGGCGATCGATGGATGCTGACATGGAAGGAAGGGAGCCAGGAGCGGAGGTGGCCGGCGTCGGCGGCGCGGGTGCGGGGCGTGCTGCGGCTCATGGCGGGGCTGGTGGCCGGTCCTGCAAACGGTGGGACGACCGATCGAGCGGAAGCCAAGTCCTCAGCGGTTTCGATTTCGATCGGCGGCACGACCATCAGAGCGGCCGTGGATGAATCGATCGTGTCGGGGCGTGCGGCGCTGCGGCTGGATGAGAAGTCGGCCGCGATGATCGATACGGGGCTGCATTCGGTGCTGACGACGCCGGACCCGGCGGTGTGGCGCGACGCGGCGGCGTTCGCGGCGCCGATCAACGAGGCGTCGCGCGTGACGGTTTCGGCGGGCGGGCAGGAGCTGGCGCTGGCGCGGGTCGGGAAGCAGTGGGCGATCGTGAAGCCCGTGGCCGAGCCCGCGGACCGCGTGATGGTCGAGGAATTGCTGAAGTCCCTGTCGTCGATCGCGGCGCAGCGCTTCGTTGCCGAGTCGAGCGTCGATTGGAGCGCCCCCACCGCGAGCGTGCGTGTCGAGATCGACCAGCGCACGCCGAATGGCGAGGAGGTCACGCGCTCGACGCTGATTCAGGAACTGCTGATCGGCGGGGCGGCGGACGTGGGCGGGACGACGATCCTGGCGCGGGCCTTCGCGGCGAGCGTTGCGGGCTCGTCTCGCGCGGACGTGTGGGGTCCGGCGCCGCTGGTGCTGTCGCGCCAGTCGATCGAGGCCGCCACGACCGATCCCGCGAGCGTCATCTCTCGCTCGCCCGCGCCGGGCACGCGGGCGGACGTGGGGCGGATCGCCCTCGCGCCGGCGGACGTGCTGGGGGCCAAAGCGATCGAGTTTGTACGCACACTTTCTGGCTGGACGCGCGACGGCGCGGCGGTGTCGGAGGCGGACGCGCGGGCGATCGACTCGCTGCTCTCGCAGATGTTTGACGCTCGCGCGGACCGGGTTCGGTCGCGGGCTCCGGCGGGCGCGGCGGCGATCGGCTCGGTGAGCTTTGCACGCGAAGACGGCGGCCCGATCGCCACGCTTGATTTGTCGCAGGTGACGCAGGGGGCGGACGCGGGGTTCGTGGCGTCGCGCGATGGGTTCCACTGGACGTTTGCGCC
>JAEUJA010000140.1 GCA_016793195.1 Phycisphaerae bacterium | reverse complement strand
GCCGGCAAGCTCCCGGGCGAGCGGCGGTCCAAGCGTCGCGGGCGCTCGGTCGAGTTCGACGATTACCGAAACTACGTCGCGGGCGACGACCTGCGCCACGTCGACTGGAACATCCTGGCCCGCTTCGACCGCTTCGTGGTCAAGCTCTTCCGCGAGGAGGAGGACCTGTCGCTCCACCTCCTGGTCGACGCCTCGCCCTCCATGAACGCGGGCTCGCCCGGCAAGCTCGTCTTTGCCCACCGGGTCGCCATGGCGCTGGCCTACATCGGCGTCGTCAACCAGAACCGCGTGTCGCTGGGCGTCTTCGGCATGGCGAACCAGCCCATGAAGCGCCTCGCGCCCGTGCGCGGGCGCCCCGCGGTGGCGCGGATCGCCGACCTGCTCGTGTCGACCCTGAAGAGCGCGTCCGACACGCCCGCCGCCCCGGTGCCGGCCGACCTGGGCGCCGCGATGCGCTCGGTCGCGCGTTCCGCGTCGGGGCGGGGCGTGCTGATCGTGATCTCCGATTTCCTCGCGCCCGAGGGATTGGGCCCGGGGCTCAACGCGCTGGCGTCGCTCGCCGGCGCGGGCTACGACGTCTATTGCCTCCAGAGCCTCGCGCCCTCCGAGCTCGATCCGGCCAAGGAAGAGCCGCGGCTGGTGGGCGACCTGCGGCTGACCGACGTGGAGTCCGGGCGCGCCACGGAGGTGTCGATCTCGCCGCGTGTGATCGCGCGGTACCGGGCGGCGGTGTCGAACTACGTCGACGGGCTGCGGGCCCAGTGCCGGGCGCGGGGGCTGTCGCACCTGCTGACGCCGACGGACACGCCGGTCGAGACGCTGGTGGTCTCGGCCCTGCGTCGCCAGGGCATGCTGCGGTGATCGGGGGCGAGTTCGCGGGCGTCAGAGCCCCGCTTGGATCAGTCGGCCGCACTCGATCATCCCGCCTCGCGCCAGCGTATGGGCCGAGGCGGCGTTTGCGACGCGGCATCGTGCGGCCGGGACGAGCGAGCGATCGTGGCATTCACGCCGGAGCTGACTCACCAGCCACGCGCCGATTCCTTGCCGACGGAAGGGCTCGTGAACTTCCATGAAGAGGTCGGCGAAAGGATCGTTGTAGTGCGTTGCGATGCCGCCCGTTGCCGCGATCACGCCGTGAATCTCGACTCCCCACGTCCCTGTTGGCTCCGATTCATGGCGGAAGACTCGGTCCTCCGACAAAAGCCGCCGAAAAGACGCTCCGCCCGGGACGGGCGGCGCTCCTTCATGCTCGCGGAACAACAGGTGGCTCACAGAAACGCTCTTGCCGAATGTCGAGATCATGGGTGCCAAGTAGATGTCGTTCGATTGCGATTCAACCCGCGAGACGTGCCCTTCACCGATGAGCGCGGCGAACATCGTCTCGGCATGGTCCGCGACGTCCGGCCGAGGGAAGAACTCGATCGTGCAATCCCGTGCTTCCCCCGGGAGCCCGCCGATCAATGCGTAACCCATGATCCTGGCCCCGGTTTGGAAAATCACCGCGTCGGCCCAGCCCCGTGAGAGCCAGCTATGAAGCACGATCTGGCATCTCAGCGATGCGTGATGCGCCGCGCGCATGGAGGCGATGTCCTCATGCTTTGCCGGCAACACTCGCATCGCCATGCCCCGACGCCCCGCCTTCACACTATTCCAGGTACGTGTACCCCTCCATCCCCTGGTCATAGAACTTCAGCAGCGCCTGCCCATCGGCGACCGACATCGTGCCGGCCTTGACGGCCCGCTCCACATCGCGCCGCATCGCGCGGATCAGGTCCTCGCTGTCGTACTGCACATACGACAGCACCTCCTTCACCGTGTCGCCCTCGACCACCTCGTCAAGGTCCCAGTCGCCCACGCCCGGCGAATCGTCGAACGACACATGCACCACGTGCGTGTCGCCGTAGAGGTTGTGCAGGTCGCCCAGCACCTCCTGATACGCCCCGACCAGCGCCACGGCCAGGTAATAGGGCTCGTGCTTGCCGTCGGCGGGCACCGCGTCCGCGGGCTCCACCCCGCTGGCGTGCTTCAGCTCGTGGAGCTCCAGCACCATCTTGCACGCCTGACGCTTGTCGATGAACTTGTCCACCTGCCCGTCGGAGTCGCACGTGATGTCGGCCAGCACCGCACGCCGTGTCGGCTCCTCGTCCAGGCGATGCACCGGCACGATCGGGAAAAGCTGGTCGATCGCCCAGTGGTCCGGCATGCTCTGGAAGATCGAGAAATTGACGTAGTAAATATCGCTCAGCACCTGCGGCAGGTCCTGCAGGTCGTCGGGCAACTCGCCCTTCTGGCTCGCGGTCGACAGCACCTTCCGCCCCACGGCCCAGAAGAGCCGCTCCGTCGCCGCCCGCAACGGGAGCGACAGATACCCCAGGTTGAACAGGCTCATCGCCTCGTCACGCGCCTGCACCGCGTCGTGATACACCTCGACGAGATTCACCCGCGGCTGACTCAGGGCCTCGTACGCGTCGATTAGCTCCAGCACCGGCTGCGGGCGCTCGCCCTCCTTGTTCATCAGCTCCTTGACGCCCGGGAGGTTTGGGTCGCTGGGAAAGTGCGTCTTGCCCAGGACGTCGATGATGAGCAGCGACGAGTGCGCCACCATCGCCCGCCCGGATTCCGACAGGATCCGCGGGTGCGGGAAGTTGTTGCTGTCGCACACGCTCTTGACGCGGTACACGATGTCGGCGGCGTACTCCGCCACGCCGTAGTTCACGCTCGACGGGCTGTCCGACTGGCTCCCGTCATAGTCGATGCCCATCCCGCCGCCCACGTCGATCGTGTCCAGGCCCGCGCCCAGCTTCTTGAGTTCGCAGTAGATGTGGGCGAGCTCGTTCACCGCGGCCTTGACCTTGCGGATGTCGCCCACCTGGCTCCCGATGTGGAAGTGGATCATGGTGAGGCAGTCGGCCATGCCGTGCTGCTTGGCGTACTCGACCGCCTGGATCAGCTCGGTGACCGTGAGCCCGAACTTGGAGCGCATGCCCCCCGAGGACTCCCAGCGACCGGTTCCCTGGGTGCTGGGCTTGGCACGCAGCCCGATCCGCGGGCGGACGTTGTATTTGGCCGCGTGGCGGACCAGGAGTTCAAGGTCGCTGAAGCGCTCGACGACCGGGATGATGTGGCGCCCGAGCTTGGTCGCCAGGATCACCGTCTCGATGAACTCCGAGTCCTTGAACCCGTTGCACACGATCGGCATCGCCGGAAGATTTTCGGTCAGGCCCAGGACCGCCAGCAGCTCCGGCTTGCTTCCGGCCTCCAGCCCGTAGCCAAGTTCCTTGCCGATGTCGCGCAGCTCCTCGCACAGCGGGCGCTGCTGATTCACCTTGATGGGGTAGATGCAGCAGTAGTTCCCCGTGTACTGGTGCTCGGCGATGGCGGCGTCAAAGGCCAGGCGGATCTCCATCAGGCGATGGCGCAGCAGATCGCGGAAGCGGATGATGACCGGCGTGGAAATCTCGCGCTCGCGCAGCCCCTCGACGACCTCGCACAGGTCGATCTGGCGCTTGGGGTCGCGCTCGGGCATGACCACCAGGTGCCCCGCCGGGTTGACGGTGAAATACCCGTTGCCCCAGTTGTGCACGCCGTAGAGCTTCGCCGAGTCTTCGACGCTCCACGCGGGCTGGGTGTTCGGGGCCGGGCCGAGGGAAGCGGACGGCGAGATTCCGGGCGTAATGGTGGCCATGGTGAACAGATCGACACGCGCGTTCTCGGGCATCGTGCCCGTCATCCGCCGGTCGAGAGAGGCCCCGCAGATCGCGGGACGCGCCGTTGGGCCGACGTGAGTCGTCGCCCGCCCTTGGTGGCGATTGCTCGGTCGATCAACGATCCACCCGCGAGCGCACGCGTCTTGCTCATCCACGCGCGCCGGCGATCCGTTGATCTGGCGGCGAATCCTCGCCGCGTGCTGACCGATCCGTGCGAGACGCTTCCGGCTCCACCCCGGCAAGCGTCCCCGGTTGCCACCATCACCAAAACAATACCGACTCCGCGCCGCCAAGCAAGCGCGGTTTTGCGCAATCGTGCTCAAGCCCGGCGACGCCCGCTCGTGACCGCGCGGTCGATATCCATCCAAAGCCGGTGCGCATCGCCCGCCTCGCCTCGACGCGCGGTCAACAATCACCACGATGACCCACGCGCCGGGACATCTCAGCAAGACCAGCGACGCCACGCCGCCCGTGCTCTTCTACGACGGCGGATGCGGCCTCTGCACCGGCTCGGTCCGCTGGTTTCTCGGACGCGACCGCCACGCCCGCCTCATGTTCGCGCCCCTCCAAGGAAGCACCTACGAAGGCATCCGCGACGCCGCCAAACCCACCGGCCTCGACACCATCGTCTTCCTCGACAGCTCGGGCCTCCACCAGCGCAGCACCGCCGTCCTCCGCGCCATGCTCGCGCTCGGCGGCCTGTGGTCCATCCTGGGTTGGGCCGGGTTGCTGGTCCCAAGGCCCATCCGCGACGCCGTCTACTGCTTCATCGCCAATCGCCGCGTCGCGTGGTTCGGCGTCGCCGACGCCTGCGCCCTTCCCACGCCCGAGCAGGCGGCCCGGTTCATGCCGTGATGTCCCGCG
>JAEUJA010000118.1 GCA_016793195.1 Phycisphaerae bacterium | reverse complement strand
GCTCGATGCTCTTGAAAGTGAGGGCGGAGATCGGGCCCTTGACGGTGATCACCGCGATGTTCTTGGCCTGGCGAGAGGCTGGGATGGCCGTGGGCGATGGGCTGGTCTGGGCCCCGCCCGGAATCCCGGATTGGGCGAAGGCGAGCGACCCGAGCCCGCACAGAAGCAGAATGCAACGCGTGGCCCACGCGAGGATCGTGCGGTGCGAGCCTTCCTTGCCCGGCGCGAGACAACGGTGCGTCTTCACGCCATCAGTATACGGGACCCGGGCCGATTCGATTCACCGCCCGCGCGACCCGCCTGCAGGAAGCACTCCGGCCCGTCACTTGGAGGTCGGCGTCTCCTGCTCCACGCTCCAGCGAAGATCGGGCGTCCGGCAATCGATGTGCACCGCAAAGAACCCCGGCCCGCCGTCCGGGCCGCTCGTGTCATGTTTGCGCATGAGCGGCCAGATGATCAGGCGGTCGGTCTCGGGAAGGGGGAGATTGTCCACCTCCGACGCCTTGAACCATTCCAGCGCCCCCTCCCGGATCTGTGTCCGCGTGACCCGTACCGGGCCCAGCACCCTGTACACGAACATCAGCCAGTGCCCCTTGCCCTCAAACGCCTGCTCGCTGACGAGCCCGATCAGGTGCAGGCGCTCGATGGGGACGTCGATCCCGGCCTCTTCCATGATCTCTCGCTGGGCGCACTGGGCGGGCGATTCGCCTGTTTCGACGTCGAGCTTGCCGCCGATGGGTGAGCACAGGCCCAGGTTTGGTGATTTGGCGCGCCGGAGCAGCAGGATCCGTCCGTGCTCGTCGCGGAGGTCGCAGAGGCACGCGATGCGGTAGGGGAGGGACTCCGACGAGCCGTTGACGTTCATGGAATCAGGGTACATCGCGCCGGGTCCGCCGGCTTTCACGGTCCAACGCCCGCGTATCCGATACCCTCTGCGATGGTGACTCCTCCGCTGGCTCCCGACGCGTTCTCGTCCCCGTCCGACGCCTTCGACGTCGCCGGCCGACATGTCTACATGATCGGCATCGGCGGGTGCGGGATGTCGGGCTTGTCGCGCATGCTCGCGGCCCGGGGGGCGATCGTGCAGGGTTCGGACACCAGCCCGTCGGAGGCCACCGCCGCCCTGGCCTCCGACTCGATCCGTGTCACGTTCAACCAGTTTACCGACCTGCTCCCCGAGCGGTGCGACCTTGTCATCGCCTCGGCGGCGATCAAGCCCGACCACCCGCAGCTGGCCCAGGCCTCACGGCGCGAGATTCCCGCGGTCTGGTACGCCGAGGCGCTGGGGCGGTGCATGCTCGGGCGGACCGCGATCGCGGTCGCGGGCACGCACGGCAAGTCGACGACCACCGCCATGACCGGCTGCGCCCTGACCGACGCCGGGCTGGACCCGACGGTCATTGTCGGCGCGACCTCGAACCAGCTCCTGCACGGCGCGAACGCACCCGTCACTCGCCCCGCCGGGTTCCGCCTGGGCTCGAACCTGATCCCGGGCGGTCGCCTCGCCGGACGTCCCGGCATCCTGGTGGCCGAGGCGTGCGAGCACAATCGCTCGTTCCACAACTATCGCCCGCAGCTGGCGGCGATCACGTCCGTCGAGGCCGACCATCTCGATGTCTACGGCACGCTCGACGCGGTCGTCGAATCCTTCCGGCACTTTGCCACGCTCTTGCCGCCCGCCGCCGAGGGCGGCACGCTGGTCATCGCGCACGACAACGCCCACCGGCGCGAGGTGGCCGCGGGCCTTGCGTGCGACGTTCAGACTATCGGCTTTACCCCCAGCGCCGACTGGGTTGTCGGCTACGACCCCGCGACCCGCGGCGTGACGCTCCACAACCGGCGAGAGCTCTTTGCGCAGTGGCAATTGTCCATCCCCGGCGCTCACAACGCCATGAACTCGTCGGTCGCCTGCGTGCTGGCGACGCTCGCGGGCGCCGATCCGCTCGCCGTCGCTCGCTCGCTCGCGTCCTTCCGGGGCATCGACCGGCGCATGCAGCTCGTCGGCGTGCGTCCCTCGCGCTCGGGCGGCCATGTCCGTGTCTACGACGACTACGGGCATCATCCCACCGAGGTTGAAGTCACCCTTCGCGCCCTGCGCGAGCACGAACGCCCCGAAGAACGCGGCGGGCGGCTGATCTGCGTCTTTCAGCCGCACCAGCACTCGCGCACGCGCCACCTCCTCGACGAGTTCGCCCAGTCGTTCTCCTCGGCGGACATCGTGATCGTGCCGGATATCTACTTCGTGCGTGACAGTGAGGAAGAACGCCACAAGGTCACGGCGGCCGACCTGGTCGATCGCCTGCGTCAGCGCGGCGTGCGCGCCATGCATCTCTATCCGTTCGCCGCGATCATGGAGCAGCTCGAAACCATCTGCCGCGACGGCGATGTGGTGGTGGCGATGGGCGCGGGCAATGTCTACGAAGTCGCCAAGGGCTTCGTTGCCGCCGCGCAAGCGCCCAGGAGCGAGGCTGGGCCGGCGCCGACCTTTCCCCAAGGCCTGCTCGACCTTGCCCCCGTCGCGCAGCGCCTGGCCCGTTCCGCGTGACGGGCCGGGGCCCGGCCACCCCGGGGAGGAGAGACTGGTGAACGCGCTGGAGGCAACCCGGACATCGCTCGAGATCGCGTTCGACGCGCCGATCCCGACGTGGTTTGGCATCGGCGGCCGGGCCGATCGCCTCGCCCGCCCGGGCACGCTCGAACAACTCGGCGAGTGCCTCCGCCTCGATCCGAATCTCCGCGTCCTGGGAGACGGCGCGAACCTGCTCGTGGATGACGACGGCGTGTCGGAACTGGTGGTCGTGCTCGAAGCACCCACGTTCCGCGGCTGGACGATTGATGGCGCCACCCTCCGCGCGGGCGCCGGCGCGAACCTGCCCAAGCTCATCAACGAATGCGTCAAGCGTGGCCTGGCCGGCCTCGAATCCCTCGGCGGCATCCCCGCCAGCGTCGGCGGCGCGGTCATCATGAACGCCGGCGGTGCGTTCGGACAGATCGCCGACGCTATTGCTCGGGTGCACGCCCTCGATCGCGCGGGGCGGGCCGTCGCGCTCGACCGCGCGCGGATCGCGTTCGACTATCGCCATTCGGGCCTCGGCAATCTCATCATCACCGAGGTCGAGTTCGAGCTGACGCGGGCCGACCCGGCCGCCCTGCGCGAGCGGCACCTCGAAGTGATGGCGTACAAGAAGAAGTCCCAGCCCATGGCGGAAAAGAGCGCCGGGTGCGTCTTCAAGAACCCGACGTTGACGGAAGACCTGACGCTCGAGAGCCCGGAACCCGCCCAGACTGCGGGCAAGCCTTACGAGGTCCATCGCGCCGGCTCGCGCGTCTCGGCCGGGATGCTGATCGATCGCGCCGGGCTCAAGGGCCTGCGCGTCGGGGGCGCCTCGGTCAGCCCGCGCCACGCTAATTTCATCGTCACGGGCGCCGATGCCAAGGCCCGCGACGTCATCGAACTCATGGACCGCGTCGCCCTCGGCGTCTTCGCACGCTTCGGCGTCACGCTCCATCCCGAAGTCGTGATCTGGAGGAGAACCAAATGAGCGGCCCTCGCCGTGTTGTTGTGCTGGGCGGCGGCCCCGATGCCGAACGCGAGGTGAGCCTCAACAGCTCGCAGGGTGTCTACGACGGCCTGGTGAAGTCCGGCAAGTATGACATTGAACGCATCGTCGTCGATCGCCCCAGCATCGCCGACCTGCGCGGGTTCAAGGCCGATGTCATCGTTCCCGTGCTGCACGGCCCGTTCGGCGAGGGCGGCCCGCTCCAGGACCGACTGGAAGAAGCGGGCGTTGCCTATGTGGGGTGCGGCCCGGTCGCCGCGCGCCTCGCCATGGACAAGCTCGCCACCAAGGCCGCCGCGTGGCGACTGGGGATCCCCACCGCGCCCGGCGTTGTCTTCAACGTGAACGACGATGTGTCGCCCTTGGGTCTTCCGGTGGTGGTCAAGCCGGTGCATGAAGGATCGAGCGTCGGCGTGCATCTGTGCAAGACCAAGGAAAAGTGGGCCGCCGCCCGCGCCGCCGCCGCCAAGGACATGCTCGCGCATCCGGGGCGCGTGTACATGCTCGAAACGCTCGTCGACGCGATCGAGCTGACGGTCGGCGTGTACGACCCGCAGGGCGAGGCCCGGGCGCTCCCGCCGATCCACATCCAGCCCGCGACGGAGTTTTACGACTACGAGGCCAAGTACCTGCGTGACGACACGAAGTATGCGGTCGATCCGCCGCTCCCCGCGGGCGTGAAGGAGGCGATCTCGACGCGGGCGGTCGCGCTGGCCAGGGACCTGGGCGTGCGGCACCTCTGCCGCGTTGATTTCCTGCTCGACAAGTCGGGCGGGGCGTGGATGCTGGAGGTCAACACCATGCCGGGCTTCACGAGTCATTCGCTGTATCCCAAGGCCGCCGCCCACGCGGGAACGCCCCTGCCGGAACTGGTGAGCGCGTTGGTCGAGATGGCGTGGCGAGACCGGCGTTCCTAGGCTCTCGGCGGCTCCGCGCTCCGGCGCGGAGCATCGCGCGAGCGACGGCGAGGTTCAAGGATGAACCGCTCAAGGATCCGCGTCGGTCTGGGACCGGCGACAACGAAGGCAAAGGACTGAACGTGGCTACGGACAGCAAGAACTCCCGCAGGCAGAAGATCGTCGCCGGCGCTTCAATCACGCTTACCGCGTTGATCGTGATCGCCATTGTCACCGGCGTGGTGCTGGGGCGACGCGCCATCGATGATCGCGCCGTGCGTGTCTCCGATGCGCTCCCGCCCGTCGTTCAGATCGAGTGGCCCAGGCTCGGCGAGGGATCGCAGGCGACCGCCCGCACCTGGCTCCCCGAGGCGTTCCAGGACGAGCTACTCCGGCTCGCCTACACCGCGCTGGGCACACCCGATCGAAAAGTCGCGGTCCCCATCGGGAGCGATGAGCTGGCGGCCGTGGGCGAAGCGCTCGGCACCAGCGGCTGGTTTGATTCCAAGCCGTCCGTCACGCGCGAGCCCGGGCGATTGATCCGCGTCAGCGGGCGCTGGCGCGTGCCCGTCGCGGTCATCCGTCACGCCGGCAAGGACTATCTCATCGCCAGCGACGGGCGACCCATGCCGCCGGTGTATCCCGCGGGCCAGTCGAACCTGTCCGTGGTGCTGGGCGTGCAGGCGTCCCCGCCGCTCACCGAGACGGGCGCGGTGGATTGCCTGAAGGTGTGGCCCGGCGCCGACCTTCAGGCGGGGCTGGAATTGCTCGCGCTGGCGCTGAACCAGCCGTGGCGCGACCAGGTCGCGGGTGTGGATGTGGCGAGCCATCGCGAGGACAAGCGAACCGCGATCGTCACCAAGCGCGACACGCGCGTTATCTGGGGCGGGCGGCCCACGCAGCCGCTCCTAGGCGAGGCCAGCACCATCAAGAAACTGGCCCAGATCGAGTTTCTCAATCGCAACTTCAAGTCGATCGACGCGGGCAAGCCCGAGGTCGAGATCTTCTGGGAGTCGCGCCCGATGGTGATCAACGCCGCGGCCAGCGCGCAGCCGGAAAGCCCCGATCAATGAGCGATCTCCCGCGCGATCCCGCGCCGGAGCACGCGCCCGAACCTAATTCGGTTGGAGCGCCGCCGCCCGCATCCGGTGCGGCTTCGCGCGAGCCGTTTCATTCAGACGCGCCGCTCGCCGAGGGGTCGTTGATCAGGGCCACGACGGATTCCCCCGGGCAATCGCCGGCGCCGGATCGCTGGGCCCATCGGCGCGCCGAGCCGCGACCGCTCGCGTTCTTCTGGACCACGCTGCTGGCGATCGGCACGGTGATCGCGCTGGCCGGCACGACTTCGGCGGGCATCCTCGCGCAGGATATCTATCGCCCGGCGGTGCGGACCCTGCTCGCCGTCGCGCTCACGTGCGCCTGCCTGCTCTGGCCGCTCTTCCGTCTCAGCCAACCCCCCGAGCCGATCCGCGGCACGCGGGTCGCGATCCGTGATCTGCCCGTGGTCTTCATCCCGCTGGTGGCCGTTCTCTTGCCGCAACGCCTGTGGTTCCTGGCGGGCTGGCCCACCTCCATCATCGTGGCGATCGCGGTCGCGATGCTGGGGTGGCTCTTCGTGGTCGGCGGCGTGCTGGCCGCGGCCCTTGATCGCGTCCGCGCGAACGACCCGGCGCGCTCTCGCGTTGCCGCGATGCTCTCCATCATTCTGCTGATGGGCGCGGCTCCGGCGGTGCTGCTGGTGACGGGCGGGGTCACGACCCCCGGCGACCACGGGCCGCTGATGCTCGGGTCTCCGCTCACCTGCATCACCGCGTTGACCGTTGATCGCCCGTGGTCGGGGCTTGGTCCTCGTGTGGAGCCCGGCCACTGGGCGGCCGTCGGCGCGCTGTGGGGTGCGGCCGGGATTTCCTGGCTCAGGGCCGCGTGGGTCGCCCGGGGGTTGCCACCACCCGAGGCATCGGTGGCCCGGGGCGGCTCGCCGGCCTAGATTTTGTTGATTCTCATGAGCGCGGTGTGACGCGGGCGGACGCCTGTGGGTCCGAAGCCTGTCCGCGTGGATGCACGGAACGGAGGTCGCAGTGGAGTTCATCACCAAGCCGGAAAAGGAAGGGATCGAGGCCAAGCTCCGGGCTCTCATCGAGAACCGACCCGTGATCTCCACGCGCATCGCCGAGGCCCGGGCCCTTGGCGACCTCAAGGAGAACGGCGATTACCACGCCGCCCGAGAGCAGCAGGGGCTGGAGGAAGCGGAGATCCGCCGACTCCAGCAGCGTCTGGCGAGCGTGACGATCATCGACGAATCGATGACCAAGGCGATCGAGGGCCTGGTCGTGGTCGGGACGACGGTCAAGATGCGCGACGCCGATAACAACGACGAGGACCTCTTCCGGCTGGTGGGAGAGGCGTCGGACCGGCCCCCCCTGGATTACGTCGAGGTCACCGCGACCAGCCCCATGGGGCAGGCCATGCTCAAGGCCCGCGTGGGGGACACGGTCCGCGTCGACGCCCCCCGGGGCGTGAAGCGGTTCACGATCATCGAGATTGTGTGAGCCGGCAATCTCGGACACGCAATTCAGGTTTTGCTTGGTCCCATAATCGTGCGCGGAGCCGGGTATTTCACCTGGAATGGGGGTTTCAGCCCTGTGTTTGCTGATTTCGCGGATGCCGTATGGAACCTGCGTTGGCGTGTGGTATTCTGGTCTCACCTCCGGGTCACGGGGGTGCGCGTGAGTCCGCCGCGCCATGTGTTGCAGGTGTTTGATAGTGAGGAGATAGGAAATGAAGATTGCTGTGGCTGCTGCTCTTGCTCTGACCGCCGGCGCTGCGTACGCCGGCCCCGTCGTGACGTATTCGGTTTCGGGTTCGGCCGGCAACTGGACGCTCGATTTCAGCGTTCAGAACACCCTGAACCCCGCCGACATGGACATCTACTTCTTCGGCGTCGAGCTCGACACCGGCCGCAACATTGCGGGCAGCCCCGCGGGCTATGACCCCAACGTCTGGCCGGCGTGGGACAACATCGCCTACGGCGGTTCGAGCACGGTTTACAACAACAACTGGATCGACCTCAGCTTTGCCAACCTTATGCCCGGCAACACGCTGAGCGGCTTCCAGGCGCTCTACACCGGCGCTTCGGCCCCGACGTCCGTGAAGTACTTCTGCTACGGCACCAGCCAGTCCGGTGGTCAGTACAGCGGCAATGACTACTTCAACCACGCGGGCAACCCCGGCTTCGAGGGCATCGCCAACGTTCCCGCCCCGGCGTCGTTCGCCGTGATGGGCCTGGCGGGCGTGTTCGCGTCGCGTCGCCGCCGCTGATCGCTCGTACAACTCGTCCGTCCTTTGCAACGCCCGCGATGGATCGCGGGCGTTGTTCTTTTCATGACAGCGAGACAGCGAGACCGAAGCAATTGGCCAAATTGCCAAAGCGCCAAATGGCCAAATGAAGAGGCCGCCGACGACCGCGTGTGGATGCACACGGTTCTTGGGCGCAATGCTTCACTTCGCCAGTCTGCCTTGGCCACTTGGCCATTCGCCTATCCCGTACACTGCGCGCATGACTCCAGAGCCCGGCATGCCCGCCAAACCGCCGCTCTACTACACCTTCGGCAACCACATGCACTGGGTCGACATGCAGTGGCTCTGGGGGTATCACGTCCTCCCCGGCTCGGTCGACGACATGCTCCGTCTCATCGGCGAGACCGGCGCCCGCGGCAACGTCAATTTCGACGCCGTCGGCTATGAGAAAATGGCCGTCGAATGCCCCGAGCATCTCGCCAAGCTCAGGGACGCCGTCGCGCGCGGGCTCGTCGAGCCCGTCGGCTGCTCCTACGGACAGCCCTACGGCCTGTTCCACGGCGGCGAATCCAACATCCGCCAACTGACCTACGGCGTGCGCACCACCCGCCGCCTCCTGGGCGTCCGCCCGCGCACCTTCTGGGAAGAAGAGTTCTATTTCTTCCCGCAACTCCCGCAGATGCTCGCGCAGTGCGGCTATACAGGCGCATCCCTCTTCTTTCAGTGGACCTGGCACACGCCCGAAGTCCCCAAGGAACCGTGCTCGCTCATCCTCTGGGAAGGCGCCGACGGGACACGACTTCCGACGCTTCCTCGCAATGAACTCAACGTTCATCAATGGCCCGAGGACTTCGACGGCCTGCTCGACAAGGCGGGCGCGTGGGCACATCCCGCCGTCGTGCAGTGGCTCGAACTCATGCCGAGCAAGGACTGGATGTGCCGGAGCGAGGTGCTCCTGCCGCGATTGCGTGAGCTGATGAAAGATGAGCGATTCGACGTGCGCCCGCGCACCGCGGGCAAGCTGATCGAGGAACTCCTGGCCGTCACACCCTCGCCGCCGGTGAAGCACTACACGATGGACGACGTGTGGCACGGCATGACGCTGGGGAAGAACGGGGATTTCATCCTGCGCAACGCCCGTGCCCGCGAAGAGCAATTGGTATCCGCCGAGGCATATGCGGCGGTCGCGTCGCTCTTTGGCCGTCCATACGCGCAGTGGGATGTGTACCCAACCTGGGAACTCGAAGAAGCATGGCGAGAACTGCTCGTCGGACAGCACCACGACAACCACGAGTGCGAGGGTCTTTGCGGGCGCATCGGGCACGAGTCCATTCGTCGTTCGTATGAACTCGGCGAGCATGTCCTGGATCGCTGCAAAGCCCGATTGGCCGATGGCTCTCGAGGAGGTGCGGACCGCGCGATCGCTTTCAACCCCACCGGATTTGCTCGCGATATTGACTTCTATGAGCCCGACGGGACGCGGTATCTTGTGGCCCGATCGGTGCCGCCATTCGGCTACAGCGCCATTGAATCCGGCGCATTCGCCGCCGCTGAAATCGAGGCGGCGCATGTGATCCGCTCTGGAAACGAAGTCGTGCTGACACGCTCCGGCGTGCGGATCGTCATGGACAAGCAACGCGGGCTCATCACGCAGGTGATCACGCCCGAGTTTCCGTTCGGGCTGCTCTCGGCCGATCGCCCGCTCGGATTGCTTGAGATGCACACCAACGACGGTGTAGACACATTCGACGAGTGCTCGTTCGAGGTCAAGGTCGAAGTAGAATCACGCGATCAGAAGGTGGTCTTCACTCGGTACTCCAACCGAGAAGAGGGGTGGGTCGAGATCACGATCTCCATCAACGCACCGGAACACGCAATCAGGATCTTCTTTGAAGCCGAGAATCTGCGAGCGGATCACGGCGGCGTCAATGGCGGGCTCTTCACGAGCTTCGAGCCCGCGCTCCTGCGCCTGTCTCGTATCGCCGATTCTCCTTTCAATTTCGCTCGGACATTGGCCGAGGGTGAGGGAAAGCGAAAGTATCCCACTGGCGATTGGATGACCTCGCCGCAGGTGTTCGAGACGATCGTCAACGCATGCACCGCCAACCGCGCGATCGATCTGGTCGAGCCGCAATCCGGGCTTGGCGTTCTGATCTCTCATCGCGGCAATCAGCAGTTCATCGCTATTCCGCATGGAGTCCGTGCCCTGCTCTGGTCGTACGACCCCTGGGATGAGAGCCATTATCGCGACGGCTGCGACGCCGCCATCGAGCTTCGTACACACGGGCCGATCGAACACGCGCAGCGCACGCGACTCGCCCTTGACACGTGGTTCGGCGGGACCCCTGAACTCTCAAACAAGACAGATGGCGACCTCCCCCCTGTCTTCGGCCCGCTCTCCCTCGAAAACGCGCCCAACGTCCTCGCCCACGCCTTCTTCCGTGAGTCCATGAAATCCGGCGAGCACCTGCCGCACTGGGCCGGCCATCGCATGTTCGAGGCCTCCGGCGGCCTGTGCGACCACCCGTTCGTCATCCGCCTCGTCGAGTGGGACGGCCAGCCCGCCGAGGTCACGCTCAAGCTCGCCGGGCCCGTCGCCATGGCCGCCAAGGCCAACCTCCTCGGCGAGGTGCTAAGCGACCGCCCGCGCGGCGTGAACACTGGCCCCGCCGGATGGTCGCCGCTCGATACCGGCTGGCTCGAATGCACGCCCTGCGACCCGCCCGCGTGGGCGATCGTCGGCGGGAAGCCCATCGAGTTCCGTGGCAGGCCGATCGAGTGGACGCAGGTCAGGTTTGCGATGCGCCCGCGCGAGATCGCGACGATCTACGCCGACATGGTCATGGGACGAAAGCAGTTCCGCGACCTCGACGCCAAGCGCGAGGTGTGGGCGACGGTGCACAAGGAGCGGGGGAAGAAGCAGTGAAGTGGCGGGCTGCCCCAAATCGCCAAAGTTCAAATCGCTAAATCGCCAAATTGAAAACCGCGAGACAGGGGGGTCCTGATCGCTCGCATTTTTCCGATCAAGTCACGCCAAGAACCGACTCCCGCTCCTTCGCTTCATTTGGCGATTTAGCGATTTGAATTTTGGCGATTTCCAAAACGCCTACAACCGCCGGTCCCTCGCAGGAGCACGGCGGCGATTTTCATTGGTTGGTCGTGCCGACGCCCGACCGGGCCGGGTGTGGTACGCTGCTGCCTCGGGGCCGCGTGGGGGTTCGTTCAGCACAGGGCCAGGAACGAGAGCACGCAGAAGAGGCCGATCTGGCGACGGAACGCGGTCATGACGAGAAGGTTCTTCACAGTCCACCTCTTGGGTTGTGCCCAGACAAGGGAACAACGCCCGTGCCAGTGTCGCGCCGGCGCAACGGCCTCGCGCCACGCGGGTTCTTCCCGGACCTTGGGGGGTCGAGGTGGTTCCGAGTGTGCCGCTCCGTCGCGCCGCGGCAACATCGAGCGCTGCGTTCCCGCCACATCGCGCCGGATCGATACACCTCCCGCAGCGCCCCGCGTGCGCGGCGCCATGATTTCTCGGGCGTTGTGCGTGTTCGCGGCCGTCGCCCTCTCGCTCGTTGCTTTGGCGCGAGCGGCTCACGCGCAGGCGACCTTTCAGGCCGCGTCACAGCCCGAGAATCAGGCGACCCAGCCCTCTCATCAGCCCACCGCCCCCGACATCACGCCGCCGCGGCCCGACGACGCGATGAAGGCCTACGCCTTCGTGGACGCCGCCCTTCGCTCCTGGACCTTTCCTGAGGCCGCCGCCATGGACCCCGTGCCCGTCGGCGCCTGCTGCGTGACGCTCCGCGCCCGCGGCAAGGTTCTGGGACGCGGCGAAGCGGTGGGGGGCTCGTCGTGCATCGCCCTGGCGACGCGCGACGCCATGATCCAGGCCCAGGCCGGTATCGCCTCGCTCCGCGATGAGCTCGCGTTCACGTCGATGGCCGAGGCCGCGGGGATGGTCACGATCGGCGTGGAGTTCGCGGGCGCGCTGATTCCGGTTGATTTCCAGACCTTCGGCGAGATGGACCGGGCGTTCTCGCCCGGGCTCGACGCCGTGGCGATCCGCATCGGCGACAAGCTCGAAGCAACGTTCCCGAGCGTGATCCTGCAGCGCACGATCGCGCCCAGTCTCGCCGCCGCCGCCGCCGCCGCGCGGCTCACCGGCGACCCGACGCTCGGCCTGCCCGAATCGCCCGAGGCCCAGCCGGCCAAGCTCCGCGAAACGCGCCAGGCCACGTTGTATCGCTTCCGCGTGCGCCATCTCGTGCAGAGCCAACCCGGGTCGCCGCCCGTCTTCCTCCACCGCGGCGGGAAGGTCTTCGATCAATCACGCCTCGACGTCGCCGAGCTTCGCCGCTGGGCCGACGGCCTGGCCCGCAACCTCGTCGCGCGTCGCTGGACCGGCCAGGGCGCGATCGGCATGTCGGGAACCGACTGGCCGGCGCTCGGCAAGACCGATCCCGCGATCGCCGGCCCATCGGAGCAGGCTCTGGCGATCGTCGCGATCTGCGATTACCTCGCCGTTCGTGCGGGTGTCGGGCGCTTCGAGCTCGCGCCGCGCGCCGAGCGCGACGCCTTCGGCGCGGCCGCACTCATCCTCGCCGACGAACTACTCACCGTGGAAGATCTCGAGGTCGCGCCGTGGTCTGACGCGATCTCGGCTGCATCCACGATCGTCGCGCTCCACGCCGTGCAGCGCGTGGTTCAGCCCAAGTACATTCCCAAGGCTGAGCTGACCGCCAAGCTCGACGAGCCCATCCTGGCGGCGTTCTCCGCCGAGAGCGGCTGGTCGGCGTCGCTCCCCGAGCCGGCGCGAGGGCTGGTCGCGTGGGCGATGCTGATCCGGGCCGGCGATGACGCCGCCAAGAAGGAGCTTGCCAACAAGGCGATCGCATCCATCTATCTGGGCGTGACGCCCGGCCGTCTGATCGCGCAGATGCCTTGGCTGGGCTTCGCGGAGTTGGACCGGGCGGGGGGCG
>JAEUJA010000089.1 GCA_016793195.1 Phycisphaerae bacterium | reverse complement strand
ACGAGGCCCGCGATCGGGTCGCAGGTCATGCCCAGGTGGTGCTCCATGGCGATCTCGGCGGCCATCAGCGCCTGCTCCGGCGTCCCGCCCATCACCTGCGTCAGGCCCGCCGCGGCCATCGCGCTCGACACGCCGATCTCGGCCTGGCACCCGCCCATCGCCGCGGAGATGGTCGCGCCCTTCTTGAAAATGCTCCCGACCTCGGCGCTGGTCAGCATGAAGTCGATCAAGCCGCGGCGCGTGCTGTCGCAAAAGAGGTCGTAGTACATCATCACCGCGGGGATGACGCCCGCGGCCCCGTTGGTGGGCGCGGTCACGACCCGCCCGGAACTCGCGTTCTCCTCGTTCACCGCCAGCGCGAACGTGCTCACCCACTTGAGGATGCCCGCAAAGTCGCGGCGCGATTCGCGCACGCGCTTCTTCCACTCGCGCAGGTCGAGGCTCGTGCGGTTGCCCAGGAGCTTCCGGTTCATCGCCGAGCCGCGCCGGACCACGTTCAGCCCGCCGGGGAGCACGCCCTCGGCGTGGCAGCCGCGGTGGATGCACTCCTGCATCACGCGCCAGATACGCTCCACGCCCTCGTCGATCTCTTCGTCGCTCCTCCACGCGCGCTCGTTGCGGCGCACGATCTCCGGAATCGACGCTCGCTCGGCCGCGCAGTGCGCCAGCAGCTCGTCGCCCCGCTCGATCGGGTGCGGGAGTTTTACGGCCCGCGCGCCGGTCGGCGTCTCGCCCTCCTGCACCACGAACCCGCCGCCCACCGAGTAGTACGACTCTTCGATCGCCGCGCCGTCGTCGAGCGTCGCACGCAGCGTCATGGCATTGGGGTGGTGGGGCAGGCAGACGTCGAACCGAAAGACCAGGTCGGTCGCGGGATCGAACTCGATCGGGCGCGCGCCGCCCAGCGCCAGCTTCCGGCGCGCGCGGATTCCTTCCACCATCGCGCCGATCGCGTCGGTGTCGCAGGCCTCGGGGTCCTCGCCCGCGAGCCCGAGCATGACCGCGAAGTCCGTGCCGTGCCCCTTGCCGGTTTTGGCGAGCGAGCCGAAGAGATCACACCGGACGCGTGCGACGCGCCCGAGCACGCCGCGCCCGCGCAGCGTCTCCACAAACCGCTGCGCGGCACGCCACGGGCCCATGGTGTGCGAGCTCGACGGCCCGACGCCAATCTTGAAAATGTCAAAGACGCTGATCGCCTCCATATCGCGCTCCGCCACCTCGGGCCCGGCGGCGATGGTAGTTTCCCTTCATTCACCGCGAAATATGGGCCTTTCGACACCGAGCGCAACCCGAATCGCTTGGTGATTCACGCCCGCCGGGGTATCTTCAAGGGGTCGGCGCTGTTCATCGCCGGCACGAGAGGAGCGACCATGAACACGAAGATTTCCGCGCGCCGCACGGCGCTGGCCATCATTCTCGCCTCGACCTTTGCGGCCTGCGCTTCCGCGCAAACCTGCCGCCAGGTCGTCGTCGCCAGCAACACCAGCGACAACCTGCTGGCCTTCAACCCCGACGGCTCGTTCGACCACCAGTTCTCCGGCGCGATGGCCGGCAACTGTTACATGACCTACGGCCCCGACGGGCACATCTATGTCTCCGACACCGCCACCGACGCGGTCTATCGCTTCAACGGCCGTACCTTCGCGCCGATGGGCGCGTTCGTCGCGCCCGCCAGCGCCGGGCTCAACGACCCGCAGGGACTTTGCTTCGGCCCCGACGGCAACCTCTACGTCACCTCCGCCGGCGCCAACACGCCCAAGGTCCTCCGCTTCAACGGCGCGACCGGCGCCTTCATCAGCTACTTCGTCGCCGTCGGCGCGCCCATGCCCGGCGGCATCACCTTCGGGCCCGACGGAAACCTCTACTACGTCTGCAACACCTGCCAGGACGTCATCCGATACGACGGACAGACCGGCGCCTTCATCGACCTCTTCGTCAAGAGCCAGCAGACCGACTCACCCAAGCGCCCGCGCGGCCTCTGCTTCGGCCCCGACGGACACCTCTACGTCACCTGCGCCTCCATCGACGATTGCGTCCGCCGATACGACGGCCAGACCGGCACGTTCATCGACTTCTTCGCCATCGGCGGGCTCAACGATCCCCTCGATCTCGCCTTCACGCCCTGGGGAACGCTCCTCGTCTCCGGGAGCTTGACCGACAACGTGCAGGAATTCGACGCCGTCACCGGCTCGCTCATCGGAACCTTCGCCTCGCCCGGCGAGGGCGGCACGGGCGCGCCCAGCGGCCTGCTCGTCCTCCGCGCCCCCGCCGACTTCAATGCCGACGGCTTCGTCAACGCCGATGACTACGACGCCTTCGCCGAGGCCTTCGACGCCGCCGATCTCGCCGCCGACTTCAACGCCGACGGCTTCGTCAACGGCGACGACTACGACGCCTTCGCGGAGCACTTCGAGGCCGGCTGCTGAGCGACGGATCGGGCGGGGCGACGGGGCGGAAGGGGGGTTCGGCGAGCGCCCGGCGTCGCCCTCCGTGACTTCGCCTCCGCCACGACGCTTCCCGCGCTCCACGAGCCCCGCCCACCCCAACCCCGCTCACCACTCCCTCCGACCGCCCGCAGAAAATCCGCCGCACCGTTGGCCCCCTTTCGCTCGCTCATTCGCATTGAGCCTGCGGCCCGCCGTTGTGCGCGCCCATCAAGGGAGCCGGTCATGCGAATTCAAGACCCCGTTCTTCGCCCCGTTCACACCCGTGACGCTCGCCCCAGCGCCCCGGGCGCCCGCGAGCCACGACGCCCCGCGCTCGCCGCCCTCCGCCTCGCCACCTTCGCCGGCCTGGCCGTCGGCCTCGCCGCCGCACACACCACCGCCCACGCCGCCATCATCAACTGGAACAACGCCGCCGGGGGCGCGGCGTCGGTCGCCGCCAACTGGAACCCCGCGCTGGTCCCCACCGCCGCCGACACCCTCGTCTACAACCTGAACAACACCTACACCGTCACCTTTAGCAGCTCGGTCCCCCTCTCGACCCAGCACACCTACAAGCGCGGCACGGTCACGCTCTCGATGTCGTCGCCCCACACCCTTTCGGGCAACTTCCGCGTCGGCGATGTCTCGGGAGATGCGGCGGCGACGATTATTACAACCGGCGTGGTCAACGCCGCCAGCGTCACCGTCGGGAACGCCGCTGGGAGCACCGGCACGCTCAACATCACCGACAGCGACGCCGACCTCGTTACGACCGGGGGCGGCGACATCGTCGTGGCGTCGGCGGGCACGGGGACCATGAACCTCACCGGCGGCGGAAAAGCCGCCCCGGGCGACGACTTCATCATCGGCGGCGCCGGCGGCGACGGGACCGTCAACGTCTCGGGCCTCGGCACCACCCCCATCCGCTTCTCCAACATCACCACCACCGCCGCCGACGGCGACATCGTCGTCGGCAACGCCTCGGGATCGGTGGGCGAACTCAACGTGTTCGGCGGCGGGATCATCGGTGCTTCCGACGACGTTCAGGTCGGGCTGGTCGGGGGCTCGAGCGGCGTGCTCGACGTGGGCGGGAGCGGCTCTGGCCTGGTGAATGTTGCGGGGGACCTCCAGGTCGGCAACAACTCGTCGTCGACCAGCGCCGGCTCGGGGCAGGTGAGCGCCCTGAACGGCGGGACGATCAATGTTTCGGGCGCCATCCGCCTGGGAGACACCACCGTCGGCTCCGGCACCCTGAGCTGCCGCGACGGGGGGGAGATCAACGCCCATTCCATCATCTGCGACAGCGACGGCGGATTCCTCAATCTCCTGGGCGGTGAGACCCGCGTCGATGGCGGCACGCTCACCGCGCCCAACAGCATCCTCTCGCTCGAGGGATCAACCACGGAAACGCCGTTCCTCAGGTTGCTCAACGGCGCGTCGTGTTCTCTCTCCGCGCCCGTCTCCCCCTTCCGGGCGCTCACCGTCGGGATCAATAATGACGCCAACCTGGTGGTCGACACGGGCTCTTCGCTCACCGTGAGCAGCGGCGATGTCGTGGTCGGCGACCTCCCCGCCGCGCAGGGTTCGCTCGTCTTTTCAGGGGGCTCCACGGGGACATTCCCCGCGACCCGACGCATCACGCTGGGGGCGAGCGCGTTCGGCGACATGGTCGTGACGGGCGACTCGACCGTGACCGGCGGTTCGATGGAGCTTGGCGCCGGCTCTTCCGGCAACGGCTCGCTGCTGGTGTACAGCAGCGACCTGACGCTCGCCGGCACACTCACCGTCGGAGGCACGCCGACATTTGACGGCGGCGTCGGCGAGGTTCGCGTTGAGGCATCCGGCACGATCACCGTCAACGCGACCGGCGACGCCGTCATTGTTTTTTCGGGTGGAAGCGTGCTGATCTTCCCCGGCGCAACACTCAGCGCCCCCTTCGGGACTGTTCAGATCGGAAGCAACGCCGAGCTCACCCTCGACAACGGATCCCTCCGGGCAAGACTGCTGAATATCGGCGCGCTGAATCCGTCCCTGCGCGGGACTCTCGCCGGCCAGGTGATATTCAGCGCTTCCAGCATGGTCGTCAACCCCACCGGGCCACTCACCATCGACGGCGGCGTCGCTTCCTTCGCGCTCAACAGTCTCGGAACGATCAACGTCGGGAACACGATGTTGACCATCAACGCCGGCACCGGCCACAGCTCCGTCGGCAACTGCACGATCGGCCCCGCCGGCGTCATCGACGGCACCGCCCCGCTGGCGAACTTCATCGGCAAGACCATCTCCGGCGACGGCACCATCAACAACGACATTCTGAACGAGGGCACCATCACCGCCACCGGCGACGGCCTGGCCTTCGGCGGGATCGTGGAGAACGCCGGCGGTGCGATGAACGGTGTCCGCTTCACGTTCTTGAATGGCGGCGGCTTCACCGGCGCCGGCACCATCGCCTCCAAAATCGTCGGCGAACTGGGCTCAAAGCTCACCTTCACCGCCAACGCCTCCATCGGCGACGCCTCCACCACCGGATTCTCCACCAGCGGCGAACTCGAAGTCTCCGGCGCCAGCCTCACCATCAACGACTCCAACGGCATCGGCCTGGGCGCCCTCACCACCCTCCGCGGGAGCGCCATCCTCACCTGCCCAACAGAGATCGCCCTCGGAAACACACCCACCCTCGACGTCCTGGCCGGAAGCGGCACCATCGTCACCCCCAGCCTCCGCTGCGCCGGCGTCATCAGACCCGGAGACCCCGACGCGGACCGGACCGGGCTCATCGCCGTTCAAGGCCCCCTCGTTCTCAACGCCGGCTCCGCCTCCGGGCAATTCAACGTCGAGATCGCCGGCCCCAACCAGAACGACATCGACGAACTCTTCGTCAGCGGCGCCGTCACCCTCGACGGCGCCCTCAACGTCCAGCTCGTCAACGCGTTCGTCCCCGACAACGGATACCGACGCCGAATCCTCCTCACCTCCGCCGCCGTCGCCGGCACCTTCGCCACCGAAAACCTCCCCCAAAGATTCCACGTCGAATACCTGCACTCCATCGTCAACCTCGTCTACTGCGCCGGCGACGTCAACAGCGACGGCTTCGTCAACGGCGACGACTTCGACGACCTCGCCAGCGCCTTCGAGAACGGCGAACCCCTCGGCGATTTCAACGGCGACGGCTTCATCAACGGCGACGACTTCGACGAGTTCGCCGGCGCCTTCGAGGAAGGCTGCTAGGCACGGCTACGACGCGCGGAAGGCGGCTCGCCTGGCCCCCTACCATCCGCCGTGCTCTGGCAACCTTCACTCCCCGAGGTGTATCGCACCCTGAGCGACGACGAACTCGCCGCCCGCATCGACGCACGCCGCAAGGAGCTCGGCGAATCGCTCTTCATCCTGGGGCACCACTACCAGACCGACCAGATCGTCCGTCACGCCGATGCGACGGGCGACTCGCTCAAGCTCTCGCAGATCGCCGCCCGAGTCGCGACGGAACGCCCCGTGAAATACGTCGTGTTCTGCGGCGTGCATTTCATGGCCGAGACCGCCGACATGCTCACGCCCGAGCACGTCGCGGTCATCCTCCCCGACCTCTCCGCCGGCTGCTCCATGGCCGACATGGCCCAGTACGACGACACGCTCGAGGCCTGGGAGTCCATCCACCGCGTCATCAACGACGCGGGCCTCAACGCCCGCGTGGTGCCGATCACCTACGTGAACTCCTCGGCGGCGATCAAGGCCTTTGTGGGCTCGCACGCCGGCGCGTGCTGCACCAGCTCCAACGCCAAGCAGGTCTTCGCCTGGGCCCGCGCGGGAGGCACCATCCCGACACGCCCGGGCGAACAAATCAAGGTGCTGTTCCTGCCCGACCAGCACCTGGGGCGCAACACGGCCGCGGCGGCGGGGATTGATGTCGCCTCGCGCGCGGCGCTATACGACCCGCGTGCGGCACACGCGGGCAAGGAACTGGGCGGCTCATCGCGCAAGGCGATCGAGCGGGCCGAGGCGATCCTCTGGGCCGGGCACTGCTCGGTGCACAAGCTCTTCCGCCCCGAGCACTGCCGCGCGATCCGCGAAGAGAACGAGCGCGACGAGGCGGCGGGCGCCAAGCGCGAGCCCGTGAAGATTCTCGTCCACCCCGAATGCGGCAAGGAGGTCGTGGACCTCGCGGACCTGTCGGGCTCGACGGAGTTCATCATCCAGGCGATCCGCGCCTCGGCGCCGGGCTCGCGCTGGGCGGTGGGGACCGAGACGCACCTGGTCGCCAGGCTCGCCAAAGAGGCCGCGACGAGGGGCGTGGAGGTTCGGATCCTGAGCGATTGTCAGTGCCTGTGCACGACGATGTACCGGATCGATGAGCCGCACTTGCTCTGGGTGCTCGATCACCTGGCCGGCGCGCTGTCGAAGGA
>JAEUJA010000086.1 GCA_016793195.1 Phycisphaerae bacterium | reverse complement strand
GCGCCGGCGGGCGTGGGGAGGAGGTCGGCGATGACCCCGGTGGCCTGGACGAGTCCGGTGAACATGTGCCACACTGTTGCGTGAAGTTGGGGGAATGTAAAGCCTTGGCGGGGGTGGCGCTTGACCAATCGTGCTGCGCCCTCGATACTGGAACCCCGCGCGGGCGAGGCCCGGAGCGGGGTGGGGCGACCCTGGACCGAACCCTGGAGAATTGACGAATGCGCCGGAGCCATCGCCGACCGTTGTTCCGCCTTGCCATGACCGTTGGCGCGGCGATCGTTGGAGTGTGTACGGGGATGATGGGCGGCTGCGGGGGCGGGGAGACGCGCGGCGCGTCGGCGGACACCGCGTCGCGGGCCGATTCCTTCAAGCCGGGCGTCGAGCCCTGGGCAAAGCTCGGGTATCGCTGGGACTGGAGCGGGTTTCCGGCGGTGACTCCGGGCGGCGTGATCCGGTTCTTCGACGTGCAGGCCGACGCCCTGGTGGCGCAGGACAGCGCGGGCGTGGTGACGCTGATGGAGCCCGCCGGCGGGCGAGTGCGCTGGTCGGCGGAGGTCGACAACCCGCTCACGAAGTTCGTGGGGATCAACCGCCTGCGGACCGACCGGGCCGACCTGGTGCTGGTCTCCAGCGAGTCTGAACTCTTCCATCTCAACGCGCAGACGGGGAATCTGGTCGGACGCCAGAAGTTTGAGAAAGTGGTCAACACGCGCCCGGTGCTGGTCGGGCAGCTGGCGATCTATGGCACCTCGCGCGGCGAGATCCTGGCCCATCACGTCGGCACGGGCTTCAAGGCCTGGGGCTTCGGCACCAGCGGGTCGATCGACACCACGCCCGTGATCGTCGGCGGGCTCCTGGCCGCGGTGTCGCAGAACGGCGAGTACACGTTCGTCGAGCCGTCGCGCGGCGGGCTGGTCGGACGCGGCGCGATGTACGCGGGCATCGCGGGCGACGCGGCGGCGGGCGAGGACCTCTTGATCGCGGCGTCGACCGACCAGTCGCTGTGGGGGTTGTCACCCTCGGGGCGTTCGGCCTGGCGCGTGCGGACCAGCGCGCCGCTCCGCACCTCGCCCGTGGTGCACGCGGGCGTTGTGTATGCCCACCTGCCCGATCGCGGGTTCTGTGCCTTTGATGCCACGACCGGCGCCGAACGCTGGGTGTGCAAGGGCGTCGCGGGCCGGGTGGTCGCCATCCGCGCCGGGCGCCTGCTGGTGTGGGACGGTCGCGAAGCCGTCACCCTCGACCCGGCCCGTGGGAGCGTCATCGAGCGGGCCACGCTCGACGGCGTCCAGGCCCTGGTCACCGACAAGTTCGAGGACGGCAACCTGTATGTGATCACGCGCGGCGGGGTGGTCGCCAAGTTCATCCCACGCGCCATGTGAACGGGCGGACCAGCACGCGCCCCGGCGCGGAAAGTGAGTGCGGCACGTGGGAGCGCACGGACAAGCGCACGGCGACGGGCCCGACCTGGTCCCCATCACGCGCGCCCTGATTTCGGTCAGCGACAAGGCCGGCCTCGTTCCCTTCGCCCGCGCCCTTTCCGACATGGGCGTCGAGATCATCTCCACCGGCGGCACGGCGGCGGCCCTGCTCCGCGAGGGGCTGAAAGTCACCCCCATCGAGCGGGTCACCGGCTTCCCCGAGATCATGGACGGCCGCGTCAAGACCCTGCACCCCAAGGTGCACGGGGGGCTCCTGGGCGTGCGCGACAACCCCGCCCACGCCGCGGCCATGACGACCCACGCCATCGATCCCATCGACCTGGTGTGCGTGAACCTGTACCCGTTCGAGGCGACGATCGCGCGCGAGGGCGTGACGCGGGCCGAGGCGATCGAGCAGATCGACATCGGCGGGCCGTCGATGGTGCGGTCCGCCGCCAAGAACCACGCCTACGTCGCGGTGGTGACCAGCCCGGACGAATACGCGCGCGTGCTGGGGGACCTGAACGTGAACGGCGGGAAGTCGTCGCGGGCGCTGCGCCGCTCGCTGGCGGCGGGTGCGTTCGCGGCGACCGCCCGCTACGACGCGGCGATCGCGGCGTATCTGGCGCGCGAGCGCGGGGGCGACGAGAAGTTTCCCGGGGCGATCGCGCCGGCGTTCGTCAAGCACGCCGACCTCCGCTACGGCGAGAACCCCCACCAGGCCGCGGCGGTTTACCGCGACGCGGCGCCGGGGCGCGAAGCCTCGATCATCGGCTCCCGCCAGCTCCACGGGAAGGAACTCAGCTTCAACAACGTGAACGACGCGGCGGCGGCGCTGGAGCTGGCGCGGGCCCTGCGACGCGTGCGATTCACGCTCCCGCCCGGCTACGCCCCGCCGGTCGGCGCGTGCGTCGTCAAGCACACCAACCCGTGCGGGGCCGCCATTGCGCCCACCGTCGCCGACGCCGTCGACGAGGCGATCCTGGGCGACCCGGTGGCGGCGTATGGCGGGGTGCTCGCGGTGAACGCGGAGCTGGACGGGCCGGCCGCCAGCCGCCTGTGCCGCGGCGACGTGTTTCTTGAGGTCATCGTCGCGCCGTCGTTCAGCGACGCGGCGCTCGAGCAGCTGCGGACGCGCTGGGCCAACGTGCGCCTCCTGGCGGTGGGGGAGCTTGGCGACGGCCCGACGCCGATGGAGAGCAAGTTCGTGCCGGGCGGATTGCTGGTGCAGGAGAGCGACCGGGCCCTGGCCCGCGCCGAGGAATTCGCGCACCGCGCCGGCCCGCCGCCCACGGACGCGACGCTCCAGGTCGCGGGTTTCCTGGAGGCGGTGTGCCGGGCCCTGACGAGCAACGCCATCGTGATCGGCGGCGTGTCGCCCGATCGGGGGGCGTCGTGCGTGCGGATGTTCGGCGCGGGCGCCGGGCAGATGGACCGCGTCAACGCCTGCCGCATCGCGCGCCGGAAGGCCGGCAAGCTCGCCAAGGGCGCGGTCGCGTTCAGCGACGCGTTCTTCCCCTTCAGCGACGGCCCGAGCAAGCTCATCCGCGCGGGCGTGGCCACCATCGTCCATCCCGGCGGCTCCAAGCGCGACCAGGAGTCGTTCGACCTGTGCCAGCAGGCGGGCGTGACGTGCCTGACCACCGGGATGCGACACTTCCGCCACTGATGCAGAATCAGCCTGATACGAATTCTCGGTCATCGGCCCGCGGTTCCCACGCCGACGATGAGCGGAGTCCTCGAAGCGAATCGTCGCGCTGAGGCCCGAGTTTGATCGAGAATGCGGGTCACTCTCCCGGATCGGCGATCGTGCCGGGGTTCCAGGCGTCGGCGTCGAGGCGCGTGATCGAAAGGTCGCCGGCGCTGAAGACGATCGACTCGCCCGGGCCGGGCGCGCGCCCGCCTCGCGCGTGATAAAAGAACAACGAGCCTCGCGCCGGGCTTGCGAGCGACCGGTCGGCGGCGTCGCGCGTCGGGATGGGCCACGCGCCCGTGATGAGGAACACCCGGGCCGCGGGGGCGCCGTCGCAGGCGCCCTCGTAGAGCACGCCAGGGGCGCCATCGGCGCGAAGGAACTCTTCGAGCCTGGTCCATTGCTCGTCGGGCTTGGATTGCACGCGGATTGGAAGCAGCGCGACGATGATCGCGAGCACGCCCGATACCGGGGCGGCGAGCCGCATCGCCCCGTTGAGCGCCCGCCGCCGTATGCCTCGGCAGAGATGGAGCAGGCCCAGCGCGCTTGCGATCGCAAGCCCGGGATAGACCGGGATGGCGTAGCGATCGCGACGATCGGGAAACGCGGTCAGGAGCACCAACCACGCGCCGGCCCACAGAAACGAGAGCAAGCCCGCCGGTGATCGCCACGCGCGGGCGAAGATCGCGGCCGCCAGCGCGATGAGCCACGGCCAGTACCCGCCGGCGATCTGGGCGAGGTAGTACCACGCGGGCTGCGTGGCCTTCTGCCCGCCGACGAGCCGGCCCGAGGCGCGGGCCGCGATCTCGCGCCCAAAGTACTGATCGAGAAAAGAGTCGCCAAAGGTCCGCGTCATCCACAGGTGCCACGGGAGCGCGATGCCGACGCCGACCAGGAGCGAGACGCACACGAATCCTGCGTGCCTTGTGCCCCGCACGTGCCAGAGCCACGCGGCCATGATCGGCGCGGCGGCCAGCGCGATCAGCGGCTTGGTCAACAGCGCCAGCCCGATCGGCACGCCCGCCAGCATAAACCACGCGAAGGCTGAGCCATGAAGCGCGGCACGCACCGGTTGGCGCGGCGCCACCGGCGTGTCCGCGCCTTGGTGATCCCGCGCGCCGTCATCCAACCCGGACGAACGGGGCACGCCATGCCCGCCCCCCGCCAACGCGCCCTTCACCATCGCCCACGCGCCCAGGAGCAGGAACGCCGCGTGCCACATGTCCAGCGAAATCTCGCGCGTCCGCCGGAAATACTCGTAGGTCAGCGCCAGAACCACCCCCGCGATCGCGCCCAGCCGGCGCGAGCCAAGGTCCCGGGCGATCCCCGCCGTCGCCACCACACCCAGCGCCGCCGCGAGCACGCTCGTCAGGCGCGCGACGAGCAAATCCACGCCGAACCAGTCGAGCGTGCGCCCCACGATCCAGAAGACCAGCGGCGGCTTGTTGAAGTAGGGCTCGCCGTCGCCCGCGGAGAGCGTCCAACGCCCCGAGCGCGCCGCGTCAAGCCCCAGCGCCGCGTACCAGCCCGTGTCGCCGCGCCAGTCGCCCTGATTTAGTTTCGGAAGCGTGACCGCCAGCAGGACGATCAGCGGGATGACCATCCACGACCAGCGCGACCAGAACCAGCGCGACCAGAACCAGCGCGGCCAGAACCGGCCCGACCAGAACCGGCGCGGACGCCACGCGGCATCAGCGTCCGCCGCTGTCGCCCCGATCGGGTTCATGTGTGGATACCCGCGTGGATGGCCGCGTGGATGGCCGCGTGGATGGCCGCGTGGATCACGGCGTGTTTCACCGCTTGGGGGCGGCCGGCTGAAGGCTCTTGGCCTCTTCCTCGCCCAGGTACAGGATGCACCCGCACGAGACGCAGGTGGTGAGCTTGCCCTTGCTCATCAGCCCGCTGACCGTGTCCAGGGGCAGGCTCATCTGGCACGAGCCGCAGGTGAACTCGTGGCGCTTGCGGTCCTGGATCTCGATGGGCGCCATGGCGTCCTCCCCGCGGACGTGCACGAGGCGTTCGAGCATCCGCAGCGAGTCGCCCGGCACGTCGGCGGTGAGCGTCGCGCGCTGCCCGGTGAGTTCGTTGAGGCGGTCCTTGATCTCGGCGGCCCGGGTGTCGCGCTCCGTCACCGCGACCTGGCGCATCTTCTCGCGCTCGCCGCGCTGCGTCTCGATCTCGCCGCCCTGCTTCTTCAGTTCGTCGACCTTGGTCATCGCCTCCAGCGCGCTCTGCTCGGACTTGTCCTTCTCCAGCTTGAACGTGTTCAGCTCGGTGAGGAAGGCCTTGTATTCCTTGTTCGTCTGGGCCCCGTTCATCTGCTCGCGGATGGCGGCCATGCGGGCGTCCAGGCGCGCGACCTCGCCCTCGGCCTGCTTGGCGACCGCGGCAAGATGCTTCAGTTGGGTGTCGATCGCGGTCTTCTTGGCGTCGAGCTGCGCGACCTGCGAGGTCTGCTCGTTCAAGAACCGCTCGGCGGCCTTCAGTCGGGTCTGAAGGCCACGAATCTGCTTTTCAACCAGGAACACACGCAGGAGCTTCGCGGTAACGTCCATCAAGCACTCCGGGCTGGACTCGCCATCATAGTCCATCCCGGCCCGGGATGCGACCTAGCCGACCATCCGCAGCCACCAGAAGGCGACCGGAACCACCAGAATCGGCGAATCGATGATATCGAGGACCCCACCAAACCCCGGCAGGCTCGCCCCCGAGTCCTTGATCCCCGCGTCGCGCTTGAGCATGGACTCCAGCAGGTCGCCGCCCTGACCCAGCAGGGCAAAGACCGCCCCGGCGACGAGGCCAGCGCCGACGCCGGGCGCGGCGATGCCCGCCCGGACCAGCAGCCAGGCGCCCAGGCCGCCGGACACCACCGACCAGACCACGCCGCCCCCGAGCCCCTCCCAGGTCTTCCCGGGCGAGAGCCACGGGATCAGCTTGTGCCGCCCGATGGCCTTGCCGGTGAAGTACGCCCCCGTGTCGCAGGCCTTGATGGTGAGCAGCACCCAGAGCAGCACCCACGCCGAGTGCTCGGCCCGCAGCGCGAGAATGAACCCCGGCATCACGCCAAGGTACGCGAACGAGAGGAGCGATCCGGACGCCGCGGCGGTCACGCCCTCGCTCGACTTGTGCCTCGCGTAGAACACCATCGAACCGACCAGCACGCCGACCACGGAAGAAAAAGCAAACGCCGCGCTGGTCATGGTCGACGCCGCGGTGCCCGCCACGCCCCAGGCGGCGAGCCCCACCATGGCGGCGGCGACCGTCCAGGGCGTCGAAGCGGCGACGCCCTTGGCCCGGATGATCGCGGCCAGTTCCGCGGCCCCCAACATCGAGAGAAACACCACGATCGGCAGGATCGCCAGCCCCGCGGGGCACGTCGCCTCGCCAGTGAGCGTGGCCAGCCACCCGGGCGAGCCGAGGAGATCGACAAATTCATCGAGCCAGAGCAGGCCGATGAGGGCGGCGATGAGCACGGGCCCGAGCAGGAGGCGTCTACGCATGGGGCGGGTGGCCTCCGTCGGTCGCCGGCTCGTCCTGGTCAAGCCCGCCGAAGCGCCGACGCCGGCGCGCAAACTCGCGCACTGCCGCGTGCAACTCCGCGACGCCGAAGTCAGGCCACAGCACATCGGTCACATAGACCTCGGCGTAGCTGATCTGCCACAGCAGAAAGTTGCTGATGCGCCATTCGCCCCCGGTGCGGATGAGCATGTCAGGGTCGGGCAGCCCGGCGGTTCCCAGCGAAGCCCCAATCGCGTTCTCATCGATCGCGCCGGGATCGAGTTCGCCGCGCGCGACGCGGGCGGCCAGCCCGCGGCAGGCGTCGACGATCTCGGCCCGCCCTCCGTAGTTGATCGCCAGGCACAGCTTCGAGCCCGTGCACTCGCGCGTCGTCTCTTCCATCGCCCGAATCGACGCCAGCACCTCGGGCGGCAGCCCCTCGCGCCGCCCGATGACGCGGCAGCGCACGTTGCGCTTCTTCATCGCCTCGCGCTCGCCGTCGCAATACGTGCAGCACAACCGCATCAGCTCCGCCACCTCGCGATCGGGGCGACGCCAGTTCTCCAGCGAGAATGAGTAGAGCGTCAGCACCTCCACGCCGATGCGCTCGCACTCGGTCATGATGGCGCGGATGGTGGCGGCCCCGTTGCGATGCCCGAACTCGCGAGGGAAACCGCGCTGCCGCGCCCAGCGCCCGTTGCCGTCCATGATGATCGCGACATGGCGCGGGATGCGCGAGGGCGGCACGTCGGGCAGGTGCGTGAGCGGGTCGGCGCCGGGCTGGACCTGCTTGATGCGGGCCAGCGCCTCGCGGTCAAGATCGGTGAGCTCGGGTTGGATGGTGTGGTGCGGGGTCAAGTGGGTTTGCTTGAATTGGCCAAGCCAACGGCGCACGCGCCAGTGTGCGCTGTGTTCCTTACGTCCCGACGATGATGGTTTGTTCGCGGTCGGGCCCGATGCTGACGAATCCGATCGGGACGCCCACCTTCTCCTGGATGAAATCCAGGTACGCCCGGGCGGGCTTTGGGAGCGCCGGGAGCGACCTCGCCGCCCCGATCTCTTCCATGAACCCCGGCATCTCCGTGTAGCTCGGCGTGGCCCCGGCCAGTTCCGCCCCATCGGCGACGAAGCGATCGGTGGTCGTGCCGTCGCCGAGCCGGTACGCCGTGCACACCTTCAGCGTCTCGAAGCCCGCCAGCACGTCGAGCAGCATGACCGAGAGCGAGGTGACGCCGTTGATCATGGCGGCATAGCGCAGCGCGACGACATCAAGCCAGCCGACGCGACGCGGTCTCCCGGTGGTCGTGCCGTATTCCCGCCCGCGCTCGCGGATGCGGTGGGCGATACCCCCCGAGAGTTCGGTGGGCATGGGCCCCGAGCCGACGCGGGTGGAATAGGCCTTCATCACGCCGATGGCGCTGGTGAGGATCGTGGGCGGCACGCCCGCGCCGGTGGCGATGCCTGCGGTGCCGGTGCTGGATCCGGTGACATACGGGAACGTGCCGTGATCGACGTCGAGCAGCGTGCCGTTGGCGCCCTCGAACAACACGCGCTTGCCCGCGCGGAGCTGGTCGTGGATCAGGTACGTCGTCTCGCGGATCATGGGCGCCAGGCGCTGTCCCCACGCCGTCGCCGTCGCCACCATCGCCTCGACATCGGGCTCCTTGCCCAGGACCGGCGCCTTGAATCGACAGGCCTGCGCGATCCGCGCCCGAAGAAGCTCCGGGCGGAGCAGGTCGCGCGCCCGCACCGCCGCCGCCCTCTGCACCTTGTCCGCATACGCCGGCCCGATGCCGCGGCGCGTGGTACCGATCTCGGTGAGCGGGCTCTCGCCCGCGCCGCTCCTGAGCGTGTCCTCGCGGGCGGCGTCCTCGTCCTTGTGATAGGGCATGACGACGTGGGCGTTGGCCGAGATCACCAGCCCCGACGTGTCCACGCCCCGCGATCGCAGCGTGTCGAGCTCTTTCAGCAGCGCCTCGGGGTCGAGGACCACGCCGTTGGCGATGACCGCAAGCGTTCCCTTGGAAAGAATGCCTGCGGGGATGAGATGCAGCGCATAACGCTGCCCGTCGATCACGACCGAGTGCCCGGCGTTGGCCCCGCCGTTGTAGCGCACAACCACGTCGTGCTCGGCCGAGAGCAGATCGACAAGCTTGCCCTTGCCCTCGTCGCCCCACTGCATGCCGACGACGCTGGTGGCGTTGCCCTTGGTCATGGGCCCGGCCCCGATGCGCGGGCCGGCGCTGGGGCTGCCGGCGGGGCCGCCGCCGAGGCTGCTGGTGGTTCCGGCCATCGCGCACACTCCTGCCCGGGGCTTGGCGTCCCGGGAACCCGTGAATGTAGGTCAATCAAGGTGGGTCGTGCGGGTTGTGCCGCCTGCAACGTCCACGCGCGGGAGTTGCCGGGCTCGGCGGTCAAGCGATGTCGCCAGAGGCCCGATCTTTGGGAGCGCGGGAGCCGCGCAGCCACATGCCCCCAGAAACCGTCAGAATCCTGTGCCCGAATCTGACCTGCCGAAAGGTGCTGGCCGTGCCCGGCACCGCGCGGGGGAAGACGGTCCGCTGCCGCGCCTGCGGCACAAGCATCAAGGTCCCCGCGGGGCGCGGCCATTCGCCCGGCACCCCCGCCCAGGCCGAGAAGCCCAAAGACAAGTAAGCCAAGCAGCGGGCATCAGGCATCAGGCCTAAGGGAAGATACCCTCGCTCGGGTGAATCCCGCCGCGCCGCACGCCCCCTCAATCGACGCCCCGACTCACCGCCCCGACTCACCGCCCCGGCTTCACAGCTTGGGCTGGTTCTTGTCGTCGTCGTCGCTGAAATCAAAGTCCGCGAAGCTGCTGTCATCGGCCAAGTTCGACAGCGTTTCCGTGTCGACCTCGTCGAGCACGCTCCCCTTGCCCGACGCCGCTGGTTTGGTCGGAGTTGTCTTGGCCGGCGCTGTCTTGGCCGGCGCTGTCTTGGGCTCCGACTTGCCCTGCGGCGCAGGCTTCGCCGCCGGCGCCGGGGCGGCCGACGCCAACACGCTCGCTGCATCGACCGACGGCGTGGCGTCGCCGATCTTCACCACGAACGCAAACCCCCCGATCGACAGCACGTCGCCCGCCGCCAGCTCCGACTGGTTCACACGCCGCTTGTTCACATAGGTGCCGTTGCTCGATCCCAAATCCCGCACCGTGACGCTGTGATCGTCCACACGCAGCTCGCAGTGCTGACGAGACACCGAGTCCGACGGGATGCGGATGTGGCAGGTGTCCTGCCTCCCCACGATCAGCGTCGACTTTTTCAACGGGAGTTCGCGCGGCGGCTTGTCGGCCGTGACGAGGATCAGGGACGCGTTCACCACGGGGCTACCCTTTCGCTCGGGCCCTCTCAGAGGGGGTTCCGTCACCCCAAACTGTACGCTCCGGGGGCCCGGCCCGATGACGCAAGATACCGCGCTCACCCAGCTTGGGCAATCCTCTCCGCCACCCCAAGAGCCGACCCCGCGCGGCATGATGGAGGCGACCCCCACCCCCGAATCCACCCCCTCGCCCGCCCGCTCGCTCTACATCCACGTCCCGTTCTGCTTCCACAAGTGCCACTACTGCGATTTCTACAGCATCGTCGACACCCGCGACCGCCAGGCCGCCTTCGTCGATCGCCTGAACCAGGAACTCGCCGCCCAGTCCCACCTGGCCGCCGGCGCCCCGCTCCGCACCATCTTCGTCGGCGGCGGCACGCCCTCGCTCCTCCGCCCCGACCTCTGGACCCGACTCCTCGCCACCCTTGAAAACCGCTTCGATCTTTCACTCATCCGCCGCGGCCCCGGCGGGTTGACGGGCGAGTTCACCGTCGAGTGCAACCCCGAGACCGTCACGCCCGAACTGGCCGACATCCTCGCCTCCGGCGGCGTGACCCGCGTCAGCATGGGCGCCCAGTCCTTCCACGCCGCCCACCTCAAGACCCTCGAACGCTGGCACCACCCCGACAACGTCGCGCGGGCCCTCGACATCGCGGCCGGCGCCGGCATCGCGCGCCGATCGGTCGATCTCATCTACGCCATCCCCGGTCAATCGGTCTCGGACCTGGAGCGCGACCTCGACGCCGCCACCTCGCTCCCCGTCGAGCACGTCTCCGCGTACAACCTCACCTACGAGCCCAACACCGCCATGACCCACCGCCTGAAACGCGGGGAATTCACGCCCGCCGACGAGGACCTCGAGGCCGACATGTTCACGCTCGTGGGCGAGCGCCTCCGCGCGCGCGGGTTCGCCCGCTACGAGGTCTCAAACTACGCCCGCCCCGGCGCGGAATGTCGTCACAACCTCGCGTACTGGCGTCAAGATCAATGGCTCGCCTGCGGCCCCTCGGCCTCGGGGCACGCGCGCGGCATCCGCTGGAAAAACACGCCGCGCCTCGATGA
>JAEUJA010000085.1 GCA_016793195.1 Phycisphaerae bacterium | reverse complement strand
ATCGCGCTTCGTGAAGGTCTTGGTGGCGGGGTCGACGCCGACGATGTTCCCGGCGTCGTCGATCGCGCCCGCGTTGGAGAGCGCCGGGATGTCGACCACGCCGCCCGAGGGGGTCCAGAGCGTGGTCATCCAGGTGAACTCGCCGGTGGATTCGTTGTAACTGACGAAGCGACGCCCGACGACGCCGGCGGCGGAAGAGTTGTGGTACTGGCCGCGCCAGAGAAAGGTGGCGGTGTCACCCTCGACGCGCCAGAAGGTGTTGTCCGCGATGATGACGGGAGATCCGAGGTTGGCCCAGCGCTGCACGATGGCCGAGCCGTCGGGCAGGAGCGCGATGGGGACGACGGAATCGAAGTAGGTCCACTCGCCGGGCGCGCCGAGCCACTGGGTGATGTTGTTGGAGACTTCGGTGAAGGCGCCGTTGTGGAAGAGGAGCGTGGAGTAGTCGGTGCCGCCGAACTGGTTCGTGATGCCGCGTTGCAGGAGCAGGCGCCCAGCGTTGTCGAGGTCGATGAAGCTGAGGATCTGTGAGAAGTTGTTGAGCGAGACCTTGGAGAAGCCGTCGGGCCCTGCGAGGAGCGGCTCGATCATCCACGAGGGCTTGAGCAGGCACCACGACTGGTCGGGGGAGACCTCGAAAATGTTCGTGGTGCCGGGGTCCTCGACGGCGGAATAGAGGCGAACGCGTCCGCTCGAAGTCTCGTTCAGATCGGTGTGGATCTGCGGGCCGTCGAGCGACGCGGTGATCGCGGCGTCGATCATCCCGTCGCCATTGAAATCACCCATGACGAGCGAGGAACCGAAGCCGATGTCGGCGTCGCTACGGAGCAGGTGCACGCGCGTGGTGTGGATTCGGGCGGCCTGCTCGAACACGGTGGTGCCGAAGTAGTAGCCCGCGTCGTGGATGGCGGCCAGCCCGCCGCCGGGCGCTCCCGGCGAGCCGATCGCGATGAGCGCGGGGTAGTTGTAATACTCCCCGCTGCTGCGCGCGATGGAGGCGATGGACGAGCCGAAGAGCCCACCGGGGTGCTCGCCGGCGAGCAGCGCCCACAGGCCGCCCTGACGATCGAAAACCTGCACGATCCCCGCGTGCGGCACGATGAGCGAGCCGAGGCTCCACACATCCGCGCCGGGCGAGCCGACGGCCAGGTGCTCGACGCCTGCCGACGACGCGACCTCGACGGGCGCGAGGGCGAATCCCAGCATGTCGTTGGAATCGCGCCCGACGGCGGTGAACAGCGTCGCGCCGGTGTCGCTGAACTGGTCGATTCGCCCGTTGTCCTGCGACGCGTCGGTGTCGGCGCCGGGCGAGCCGACGCCCAGGCTCTCGGCACCCTCGGCATTGGCGAGAAACGCGACGCTCCAGCCGAAGAGCTGCCCGGGTTCCGCGCCGTTGAGGATGCGCAGGGTGCCGGCGCTGGAGGCGTTAATGAGATAGACGCGGCCCGCGTACGACGGGCCGTCGGAGGGCGCGCCGATGGCAAGGTCGGGGGAGGGGTCGCTGTCGGCCTGGCCGGAGTCGAGGGACCAACCGAAGTTCGCGCCCGGGCCCGCGCCGTGCTCGGAGCCGATGAGTTGGCCAAAGAGCGTGCCGTTCGCGCCGCTGTAGATGAACACCGACCCGCCGCTCCCGGAGTTGGGCGAGCCGACGGCCAGGTCAGGTATGGAATCCCCCGTCACGTCGGCGACGCGCGCGAGCGAGCGGCCAAAGCCGATCGCGTCGCCCGCGACGGTCCAAAGGCGAGCGCCGGTTTTTCCGCTGTAGACATCGACGAGGCCCAGGGCCGATCCGCCGCCGGGTGCGCTGATGGCGAGGTCATCAGCGCCGTCGGCGTTGAGATCGCCGAGATTGGCGACGGCCCGCCCGAAGCCGGCGACCTCGTCGGCGCCCGCACGCTCAAAGGTCCGGGCCAGGCGAGCCAGGAAGAGCTCGGCGGGGTTCGCGACGGTCGAGGCAAAGAGGAGCTTGCGCGGCTCAAGGGCGTCGAAGAGGTTGAGCAGGGGAGCGCCCGTTGCGGGTCGCCTCTCTTGCGGGGTGCGCGCGGCATGTGCGCCGGCGAGGCCCAAGAGCGCGGCGGCGCGAGAGGCAGCGTGGACGACGTGAGCGCGACGTGACGGGCGGCTGAACATGACGTGATCCTTGATCCGGGTCACCGGGCGTGCGCGTGCGAGCGGATCGGGGCGAAGGACGTGGCCTCCCCGCGTGGTCATGCACCGACGCGTCGACGCGGGTTGGACCCCGCGCACCACGCGACGATGCACCCCGGCGGGGCGTCGGGTGCGGCGAACGAAACGGGGCCAAGGAGGAGGGCGGGCCACGCATCGCGCGCCACACCCAGGTCACCACAGAGTATCGGCGTTGGACGATCGGTGCAACAGAAAGTTCCGGGTCGCCTGGCCGTCGGCGTCGTGGTCGGTCGCGCGCGCGACGGCTCGAAGTGAACCCGCCCTGGAGGCGATTAGCCCGCGCGGATCATCTCGGACACGTTCTGCGCGTGCCAGGTGTCGGTGCTGGGCATCCAGTAGAGGCGGATGACATCGCCGCTCGCGGCCACGCCCGAGATGTTCTGGACGCCGGCGGAGTCAATCCACGAGCTGAGCGGCCCGGTGATGTCGGGCACGCTGTCGACGAGTTTGGCCGAGATCGATTCGTACGTCCACGCGTCGCGCCCGGGCGCCCACCAGATGGCGACGGACTTGTTGCCGGCGTCGCGGGCGTAGATGCTCAGTCCGTTCCACGGCGTGATGCCGCCGGCGAGCGAGCCAACGGCGACGGGTTGTGCGCCGGCGCTGTTGGTAAGATCGGAGACGGTCCAGTTGCCGTCGCCGAGCGCGGGCGACCACCACACCGACTGCACATGCCCGTCGGCGGAGGTGCCGCTGACGTGCATCGCGCCCCAGGGCGTGGCGAACGCGACGAGGGAGCCGGAGAGCGAGGGCGCGTCGGCGATGGCGGAGAGGTTGTCGGCGCGCCAGTAGGTCATGCCCGGCGCCCACCAGACGGTCCACACGTTGCCGCTGGAATCGAGGCCGAAGATGTTGCTCCCGCCCCAGACGGTGGTGAAGGCGGCGAGGTTGGTGAGGGCGGGCGGCGCGTCGAGGCCCTGATCGCGGAAGTGGTCCTGGGAGAGGTTGGTGACTTTGCCGAAGTTGTAGCCGGTGTTGTTGAAATCACTCCCTGACGAGTCGTTCAGCGGGATTTCGTATTGGAGCATCAGGTCGCCGTCGTCGGCCGGGAATGCGAAATGGCGTCGGTCGTCGGCGGAGGAGAAGGTGCAGCCGTCCCGGCTGTTGGGAAAATCCGTGAACCAGTCGTACAGCCGGTAGTTCCAGCCGCGGGCGTCGGCCGTGAGGACCGTGTGCATCCCGTAGTCGACGAAGCCGATGGAGGCGTCGCGGGGATTCAGGATCGGGATGGCGGCGTCGCTGGTGAGATTCGCCTGTCTCAGATCATGAACCAGCGCGGCATCGCCCTGCACGGAGAACCAGCTTCGATATCCGTCGCCGCGATATCCAACGATTACGGTCTGTGTTCCATCGCTGATGATTGGGGCTGGGTTTCCCGCCTGGGCCCGGGAAAACTCGCTCGCCGGAGCTGGTCGGAGATAGCCTGGATCGAGATGAGAGTGGTAGTCGTTGGATTGTTCGTAGATCACGAGTCCAGCGCCAGAGACCTTGGCGACACGCGGAACCGCATTGTCGGCGTTCCGAACAACGAGCAGCCCATAGTTGTTGGATGACTCTTTCGGATAGGTGACACTAAAACGGTCGAGGGAGTGAAGCGTGCCGTCGTCCTCGATTGCGAGAGGCGTTTGCGAGCCTCCGTTCCCAAGGGCCAACGCGTATGGACTCAGGTGATTCGTCGGATGTTCGATCGTGCCTGCCCGAGTCCAGATCGAGATCGGGCCCGAGTCTCGGCATATGACGTCTCCATTCTCGTTGATGCCGCCAACGATTGGCTGCGGATTGTTGCCGATCAACGGCAGAACGTGCCTCTCAATGCCGTCGTCGCGAAGCACCATCGGTGCGCTCGACGCGTACCCGACGATCTCGCCTGACTCATTGAGGTCGAGGAAAGTCGATCGGTAGGCGTTGGAGTTTGTCCACAGGTAGTAGGGTGAGAACGACCACCGCGACGAGGCGACATAGGCCCACAGCGAGGCCGGCTGATCCTCCGCGCGGGTTTGCAGAACCACCAAGCCGTGGTCGTTCATCGCGACGGCCTTGACGGCGTCGAGCGAGAAGAGACTCCCCGAATCGATGTTAATGCCTTCCGTAGCGGAGGTCGCGCTCCCGCCGGCGACGAGGTCGTAGATGTACCCCGGGATCGTGCTGTCGGCGTAGAGCACCTTGCCGGCGCTGGTGATGTCGACGATGGATTTGCCGGCGAGCGCGGGGATATCGCGGAGGTAGCGCACCGTGGCGTGGTCGACGATGAAGGCGTCGGCGTCGGCCCCCAGCGTCGCGCCGCGCGACCACATGTAGTCGCCGCTCGGGCTGATCCCGACGAGATAGGCGTTGTCCGAAGTTGAGGCCTCGAATCCCGGCAGGCTCGTCAGCGGCACGAAGTCGTAGAGATTCGATGCGACCAACAGCGCACGAAGCTCAAGCGTCTCAAGAAGCGCCGCGGGAGCGCGAGATTTGTTCAAACGGAAAAAAGGCGAGTTGGAACGGGACTTGGCGCGCGTCATGACGCGTCTCCTTGGAGTGCGGCGGCGCGGCGCGCATTGTGCGGGATCGGGCACAACCGCGTCACGCGGCCACACCCGTCTGCGACATACTACACAACTACCTCCGCAAGGCAAGCGTTGTTGAAGCGGTCGAAATGCAAAGTGCCATCCAGCTGCGCGCCGGAACCGGGCACGACACGGCCGCTCTCGGTCATGCAATCGGAATACGAACGATCCTCACTCATCCACAAACAACCCGAACAGGTTGGAGGATTTCGGGACTTGGTCGTTGAGCCCGCCGAGCTTGATCGTTGTCTTTTCGGCGCGGGGGCTGGAGTACCAGTCAATCTTCGCGCCCAGGTCAAAGAGGGCCGCGAAGCTGAAGACCTGGTCGGCTTCGAAGTGGTATGTGTTGTCGCCGGACGCGCCCTGTGTGGCGCCCTCGGGCGCGATGTAACGATCGCTCCCACCTAGATCGACGAGCAGGCCCACGCCCTGCTGCGCGGCGGAGCCCTGCGAGAGCCCGCCCGCGCGGTAGATGTCGTTGCCGTCGCGATCGATGAGCATGGACACGGACTGATCCCAGGCCGCGCCCTGCGAGGCCGCGGTCATGCCCCAGTAGATGTCGTCGCCCGCGTCGTCGACGAGCAAGCCCGCGGCCTGGTGGGCCGAGGAGCCCTGCGTGTATCGATTGCCGTGGTAGAAGTCGTTGCCGCCGGCGTCGTGGAGCAGTCCGAGCGCGAAGAAATACCCGCAACCTTGCGCGAACTCACCGGCCTGGTATCGATCGTCGCCCGCGAGGTCATAGATCGCGCCCACGCCGCCTTGGGCGTAGTTGCGGATACCAATGCCGAAGCCCTGTGACATGGCGAGGAAGACGCCCGGAGTTCCATAGGCGCTTGGGAAGTTCGTGCCGTCGGCGCGGTAAAGGTCGTTGCCCCCTGCGTCGATGACGGCGCCGAAGCCGCGTGGCCCGCCAACGCCTTGGGTGAGTTTCTCGCCGAGGTAGGTGTCGCTCCCGGCGCGATCGACGATGAGGCCGGCGCCGTAGAAGCCCGCGCCGATACTCCACCCGGACGCGGGCCCGAGGTTTTCGTAGCGATCGTCGCCGGTGTCGTCGATGAGCAGGCCGATACCAAAGAGTCCGAACGCGAGCGAGCCTTGCGAGGTCGATCGATAGGTGTCGTTGCCGGCGAGGTCGTGGAGGATGGAGAGGCCCAGCACGCCGGAGGCCGGGCCGTGGAAATCGCTGTCGGAGAAGTGCGTGTCGTTGCCGGCGAGGTCGACGACGACGCGGGTGCCGACGCGGAGCTTGATGACGGCGTTTCCGGCGTCGGTGGTGATGGCGCGATCGACGACGATCTCGCCGGGCGGGTAGCGGTAGACGTCGTCGCCGCCGACGTCATAGACGCGGGCGATCTTGGACATGTCGTAGGTGTTGGGCCCCGGGCCGCCCACGACGAGCGGGCCGATCGCGCCGTTCTCGCCCGCGGTGCCGGGCTCGAAGTAGAGGATGTCGCCCTGCACGCCGGCGCGGATGTCGGGCGGAACGTCGGCGCGGGGTGGGTCGTTGGCGTGGGGCGAGGCGGCCGCGATGAGCTCGGGCTCGATCGCGGGCAGGCGCGAGAGCTGGTGCGACAGAATCGCCTGCATGTCGAGCCCGCGCCGGATCGCGGCAAGGTTGGAGAGCGCTCGATCGCGGTCGCCCGCCAGCGCGACGCCGACGTTGTCGCGAAGCGTGCGGACGAGCTGCTCGGACTGGACCCGGGCGGCGGCGGACTCGCCGGGGTCCGCGAGCGGGCCGATCCAGCGTGGCAGACGCATCGTCGCGTCCGGGAGCGAGGGATTGTCGAGCACGCGCGAGAGGAGCGCCGTGATCGCGCCCATTTCGCCCGCGCTGGCGGGCTTCACGAGCTCGAACACCAACTTGTCGGCCGTATCGGCGCTGAGGGGGCGGCGGAGAACCTGCGCGACCAGGGGCATCGCATTGAAATCGGTCGCGCTCGTGCCGACGCCGCCGAGGTAGGTGAGCAGCTTGGACACGCCGCCAGCGGGAACCGCGTCGCCCGCGAAGATGCCGACGTCCTGAGCCTTCTTGACAATGAGTGATTCAAACTGGCCTTCGGGCAAGGCGGCATCGCCGACGGGCGAGGCCGGCGCGCCGGGCGCGGGGATGGATGCGCCGTCGCGGAGCGGATGCGCGAGCGTGCCGAGCCACTGATCGCGTGCTTCGAGCCTTACGACGACGCGTTGTTTCGTGCCCTCGGGATCGCCGACAGGGACAGGCGAGTACGCATCTCGATCGGGCGCGATGGTGTACTCGATCGCGATTTCGCTCCCGACTTCGAGCGATTCGACCAACGTCTGAAAGGTGGCGAGATCGACGGCGCTCCCGTTGATCGAGGTGATGAGATCGCCGCGCCAGATGGAGGGCGAGGTGTAGCCGTCGCCCGCGAGCGGCCCGGGGCGGACCGAGGCGCACACCGGGCCGTTCGGCGAGGCGCGGAGCACGAGGCCCAGATAAGGAACGGCCTTTGGCGCGGGCGCCGCCGGCGGTGGTTGAGATGGTTGAGATGGTTGAGATGGTTGTGGCGGTTGTGGTTCGGGTGGGGGCGCCGGAGGGATTTCGGGTTGCGGCGTCGGCGGCTTCGGCTCGGGCGACGGCGCGGGAGTTGGCTCTGGATTTGGTGCCGGTGCGGGCGGTTGAGTCGGCGCGGGATTCTCAGGTGTCGGTTGCGGTTGAGGTTGAACCGGTGGCTGCGTCGGCGCGGGTGCCGGCTCGGGAATTGGCTCGGGAGTTGGTACGGGCGGCGTTTCGGGCTTGGGTTCCGGCTTCGGCTCCGGCGTCGGCGGCTCCGGCTTTGGTTCGGGCTTTGGCTCAGGCACCGGCGGCTGAGGCGGAGGCTCTGGCTTCGGTTCCGGCCTTGGCTCGGGTGCCGGAGTTGGTGGCTCGGGCTTCGGCTCCGGCGCAGGTGGCTGAGGCTGCGGCGGAGTTTCTGGTTTCGGCTCCGGCTTGGGCTCAGGTTTCGGTTCTGGCTTCGGTTCTGGCTTCGGTTCGGGTGCCGGAGTCGGCGGCGGAGATGGAGCCGGTGGCTGCGGCTCCGGCTTTGGTTCCGGCGCGGGCGGCTGAGGTGAAGGCGTCGGCGGCGTCTCGGGCTTTGGCTCCGGCTTTGGTTCCGGCGCGGGCGGCTGAGGTGAAGGCGTCGGCGGCGTTTCGGGCTTTGGCTCCGGCTTCGGTTCCGGCGTCGGTGGTTGCGGTGGTGGGGTCGGCGGTGGCTCGGGCTTCGGCTCCGGCTTGGGTTCCGGCGCTGGAGGTTGCGGCGCGGGCGTCGGCGGCTGCGGCGGCGTGGTCTGGGCCCCGGCGCCAGCGCCGATCGCCACGCACAAGCTCAGCGCCACCCTCCGCGCCGCGAGATTCCATCCTGCACACCGGCGAGCCATCGCCTCAGCATAGACCAATTCCGCCCCACCGCGGGCTTATCGTTCCAGCCGATCGCGCAGCCGGTCCAGCACGCCCTGCACGCTCGGCGGCAAGGGTTTCTCGCTCGTTCCCTGCGGACCGCCATTCGGTGCGATGCTCGAAGCGTCGTTCGGGCCGGGCGAAGCCTCGGGGCCCCGGGTCATTTCTTCCGCCGCCGCCAATCCATAGGTCTCCGCGAGTGCCTCGCGCATCACCTCGGGCGAAAGCCCCCACGCCGCGGGATTGGTCGTGACGTCGTCGTGCGCAATCGGGTGGTCGATGCTCGCGGGCGGCGTCTCCGCGACGGGCGCGAGCGCGTCCGGCGCCGTCGGCGACGCGGCTTCGCGGGCGGCCCCCGGTGCGATCACCGCACTGGGAGTCGTGGCGCGCTCCGCGATCGCGCTCTCCGAGGACGCGTGCGCCGCGGTCGCGTGGTCCGGCTTGGCAACGTCCCGTCGCGCCGTGGCGGTCTTCGCCCCCTTGCTCGCGCCGCGCACCGCCATCGCCTGGCCCGCGACCGCCCGGGCCGCGGTCTCGGCCACCACGATCGATTCATCGATCGCGCCCTGGAGCGACGCGTGCCGCGCCCACAGGTGATCAAGGTCCCGGGCCGCCGCGTTCATATTCTCCAGCAGCGACTGCTGGCGCGCCTGCTGGCGGTCCATGTCTTCCGCGGCCGAGAGCAGGAGTTCCGACATATCGCGCCGCGCGATCTCGACCTGATCTCGGATCGCGCCGAAGCCGTTGGCGGCGTCGATCGCGTCGAGCCGCAATTGGTCCGCCTTGGCCAGCAGCGAGTGCAGCACCGTGCCCGAGCCTTCCTGCGTCGCTTCGTTCATCACTTCCGCGGCACGCAGGCACAGCGTGTCGAGGCGCGCCAGCGTCGGGCCCGCGGCCGCCTCAAACTCGAAGCGGACCTTGGCGATCCGCTGGTCCAGCTCACCGATCAGCTGCCGCGTCGCGTCGGCGATGGGCTTGAGCCGCGTGTCGATCTCCACCGACGCCTTCGACAGGCGAGTCTCCATCGATTCCATATCGCCCGCCAGTCGGGCCCGGAGCGATTCGCCGTGCGACGACAGCTCGTTCTGCAGCGACGCGGCCTGGCGGCGCAGCTCGCCGGCGTTGGTGTTCGCCAGCGCCTGCATCTGCGCCTGCAACGCCTCGAGCTTTGAGAGCGTGGGGCCAGCGATCGCGCCCACGCGAGCCTGCGCGTCGCCAAGCTGCGACTCGATCTTCTGCTGGAGCTGGTTCAAGGGCGTGCTCAGCGACTTGGCCCGCGCCTCGCCCTCGTTGGAAAGGGCGCGGAGACGCGCCTGCAACCCGTCGGCCTTGGCGACGAACTCCTGCGAGATCATTCCCGATCGCTGCGCGGCTTCCTGCAATTGCTGGCTCGCGCGCCCCACGATCGCCTCGGCGCGCTGCGCGAGCTGGCGGTCGAGCGCCTCGGCCCGTTGCTGCGATTCCGTGAACCGGGCCGAGAGCTGCGTGTTCCACGCCTCGCCCCGCGTGGTGATCTCGTCGCGCAGCGACGTCGCGCTCTTGATCGTCTCATCAAGCTCGTGCGCCAGGCGTGCCTGGGTCGCCTCGGCCCTGGAAATCGTGCGTTCCGACATCGTCGCCAGGCGATCCTGCAATTCGCTCAGGCGCGTCTGGGCCTGGGCCTGGGCCTGCGCGTCGATCGTCTGCACGCGCCCCTGCGCGACCTCGAAGAGCGAGTTCAGCCGCTGCTCCGCCCCCGCCACGACCTCGCCGATGCGGGCCTCGAGGCGCGCGATGTGCTCGCCCAGCAATCGATTCAGTGTTTTCTCAAAGTGCTCCGCGAGCTTGGTTTCGCTGGCGGCCAGCTGCAGCACCTGCTCGGCCTTGCCCAAACGCTGCTCCAGCACCGGCATGACCTTGACCGTGGTCTCGAGCCGCTTCTTCAGTTCGTCCGTCGCCTGGCGCAGGCTGTCGCCCATCGACTTGACGTCGACCATCGCGGTCTGCAGCGACTGCCCGCGCCCGGCGGCCTCGCGGATGAGCGACTTCAATCCCTCGGAATAATCCTCGAACGCGCCGCGATCCAGCACCCTGGGCGTGATGAAGACCTCGTCGGTGACCTGAGCCCCGATCCGGGCCGCGAGCGTGTCGGCGTTGGGCAAGTTCGGTGTGCTGAGGCGCACGGGCGACGGCTTGGCGATCGTGTCGGACATCCTGTCCCTTTCCGCGCCGGGTGGCGCGCGTCGCGTCGGCTCCGCCGCGCGGCGATACATCCTTATACCCACCATCGGCAGAATCGTCACGTCCGCGCCAAAGCTGCGGGGGGCCCTAAACTCGTCCGATGCCGCGCCAACCATCGCGATCTCGGTTCGGACCCCGCCCTGCCCGTGGCAAGGGGGGTGGAGATCGCGCCCGCGCGACCAAGCGACGCGGGCCACGCGGGGCGGCCGACCCCGTCTCGACCGCGCCGCCCGGCATGGTCAGGCTCCAGCGGGTCCTGGCCGACGCCGGCGTGGCGGCCCGGCGTCAGTGCGAAAAACTCATAGAAGACGGGCGGGTCGAGGTCAACGGCGAGGTCCGCGACAGCCTGCCCGTGTTCGTCGATCCGGCCCAGGACCGAATTTCGGTCGACGGCCGCCCGATCCCTCGGATTCGGACGACGCGCAAAATTTACCTGATGCTCCACAAGCCCGAGCGGACGCTTGTGACCGCCGCCGACGAAGAGGGAGTCGAGCGTCGGACGATCATGAGCCTGGTCGACCACCCGTCCAAGCCGCGCCTGTTCCCGGTCGGACGCCTGGACTTTGAGAGCACCGGGCTGGTCCTCCTCACCAACGACGGCGAGATCGCCAACGTCCTGTCGCACCCGCGCTTTGGCGTGGAAAAGGTCTATCACGCGATGGTCAAGCGGGCCCTCGACGACACCCACGTCGCGGACTTGGAAGGCGTCATGAATCGGGCGGGGCGCGAGGAGGCCAAATCACGCGGGCGGCTCGGCACGCCCGGCGTCCAGTTGTCGGTGGTCCGGCGCGAGCCGGGGCGCACGCTCCTGGCGGTCACCATGCGGGCGGGCGCGAACCGCGCGGTGCGCGACGTGCTTGCCAACGCGGGTTGCCCGGTCAAGAAACTGACGCAGGTCCGCCTTGGTCCTTTGGAGCTGAAGGGCGTGGCCCTTTCACAGTGGCGCGAACTGACGCGCGACGAAGTGCGGGCGCTGCGCCAGGTGCTCTCCGCGGCCCGGCGCGGGCGAATCGGCGGAACATCGAACGAGCGTGACGCCGCCAAGAGCAGAGGCGCGACCGACGCCGGCGCGAAATCCGAACAAAGCACGGCGGATCGGTCCGACGATGGCGAGTTCGAGGATTGAATGCCCACCGACGGAGCAGACGAGCGCTTGGGGAACGCGGTCGGACGCGGGTCGGGACGGGGTTAGGGAGGGGTTGAGACGGAGTCGGAGTGAGGAAGTCTCCCCGATTGGTCGATAACCGGAGGCGGCGTGCCTGCCGCGGACGATGAGCAAGGACCAACCACAACGCGAGAATGGTGCGGGAAAGGCGGCTCCGTCCAAGGCGGCTCCCAAGGCCGAGCCCAAGCCGGAACCGAGCCTGCTGGCCGCGGTCGATCGCACGCTGACCAAGGTGATCGAGCATCCCAGCGTGCCGCGTCAATTCGTTCACATCGTGCAGATGATCGTGCTTGGGATGCGCCGGGTCCAGATCCCGCGCATGGCGGCGGCGTTGTCCTACCGGACCATCTTCGGCCTCATCCCCGTGCTGGTGGTGGCGATCGTGTTCTTCGCGGCGTTCTCCAGCCAGGAGTCGGTCGCGGAGCAGATCCGCAAAATCCTCAACTTCGCGGGCCTGGACCGGATCGAGCTGACCTCCGCCGATCCTTCAACCTCGCCGACGCCGCAGGGCGGCCTCAATCCCGAATTGACGAACCCCGCCCCGGAGTCCCCGGCGCTCAACGGCCCGCCCGCGCCGGAACAGACACGCCTCGACGCGTGGATCGGCGAGGCGGTGCAGCGGGTGCGCACGCTCCCGCCGGGCACGCTGAGCGTGATCGCGATCCTCACGCTGGTCTACGCCGCGATCTCCATGATGGTGGACATCGAAAAATCGTTCAACCAGATCTACATGGCGCCGGGCGGTCGGAGCTGGCCGCGGCGCGTGATGCAGTACTGGGCGCTGCTCACGCTCGGCTCGCTGGGGCTCATCTCGACCTTTGCGATCCAGGAATGGGCCAACTCCAAGCTCGACGACATCAACAACATCGAGTTCGTGGGCGGCGCGATCTATGTCGTCGCGCGATTCACGGTGCCCCTGCTCATCAGCTCCCTCCTCTTCTTCACCGCCTACGCGACCGTGCCCAACACCCGCGTGCAGTTCTTCCCCGCCCTCGTCGGCGCGCTCCTCGCCGCCCTGATCTGGGAGGGCGGCAAGTACGGCATCACCACCTACCTGCGGAACGCCAAGGGCTTCTCGTCCCTCTATGGCCCGCTGGCGCTGGTGCCATTGTTCCTCCTTTGGGTCTACGTCACCTGGATCATTGTGCTTTCCGGTTTGCAGGTGGCGCACGCGCTGCAGACGTACTCGACCGCCAAGGCCGCGGGATTGACAAGGTCGGTGCTGGAGACGCTGGGGCTCGTGACCCAGGCCGCCGAGTCGCGCCGGACGCTCATCGTCGATCCCGCCTCGACGCTGGTGGTGATGTGCGACGTCGCGGGCCGATTCCGCTCTGGCAAGCCCAGCGGCTCGTCGATCGTGGCCGACAAAACGGGCATCGACGAGCGCGTGGTTTCCGAGATGCTGGAGCGATTGTGGCGGGCCGGGCTGCTCCATCGCGTGTCGGGCGGCGACGACGATGGGGCGTACACGCTCGCCGGGCCGCCCGACACCCTGCGGGCCCGCGACGCGCTGGTCGTGGGGGAAGAATTGGTCGCGGTCGATCGCGAGCGAGCCCCCAAGCTCCTGGGCGAGCTCTCCGCGGCACGTCTGTCCGTCATGGAAGGGCGGACCTTGGCGGACCTTTTGCCGCCGGCGCCGCCCGCGCCCGAGCCCTCGACGCGGGCGCATCCCGCGACGGCGTGACCCGGTGGCACCTGTCTCAAGACCGGTGCGTGGGATTCCTTTGTGCCCGGCATTGGCCCCGAGTCCCTGGAGCGCCGGGCCACCATGAGCCTATTCTCTTGGGCGATCCGGGCGACGCCCGGGTGTGTCGCAAGCCAGCGAGGAACGCGATGGGAATCGAAGCAGCACTCCCGGTGGACGGATTCGTGACGACGCAGCTGCGCCGTGTCATCAACTTCGCCCGGCGCAACAGCCTGTGGCCCATGCCGTTCGCCACCGCGTGCTGCGGCATCGAGCTGATGGCCACCGCCTGCTCCCGTTTCGACCTGGCCCGCTTCGGTGCCGAGGTCATGCGATTCAGCCCGCGTCAGTGCGATCTCTTGATCGTCGCGGGGCGGATTTCGATCAAGACCATGCCCGTCCTGCAGCGGATTTACCAGCAGATGACCGAGCCCAAGTGGGTGATCTCGATGGGCGCGTGCGCCTCGACGGGCGGCGTGTTCGACACCTACGCCGTCGTGCAGGGGTGCGACCAATTCCTCCCCGTCGACGTGTATGTGCCCGGCTGCCCGCCGCGCCCGGAACAGCTGATCGAGGGCGTGATGGCGATCCAGCGGCACATCGAGCGCGAGGGCATGCCGCCGCCCGGCGGGAAGCGGATGCCGCTGGGGATCGCGATCCAGCCGACGCACGCGCCCCGGCCGCAGCCGGTGGGTCTGACGCTGGGGAGTTGATCCGGGCCGACCCCGGCAATTCGCCGGGCGGGTGGTGTTTATGAAATGTGGATCGCCGCGGAGCCTTCCGCGATCGGCTTGACCGCGCCCGCGATTTGCGGTACACCATTGTTGATGGTTCGGGTTCAGTTGGGTATGCCGTCCGTTCGGACGTGAGGCCCCAACGGCGTCGTTCCGGCGCGAATTGACCGATTCGGCGTGACTTCCGGGAGCTGGAACATGAATCGCATGGTCGTCAAGAAGCGGGCGGTGGTTCGCGGCTTCACGCTCATCGAGCTGCTCGTGGTGATCGCGGTCATCGCGCTGCTCATCGGCATCCTGCTCCCGGCCCTGGGCAAGGCCCGCAAGAGTTCGCAGCAGCTCCATTGCCAGACGAATCTCAAGACCATCATGCAGTCGGTGCAGATGTACGCCAACGACTGGAAGGACTTTCTGCCCCTTCCCAACTGGCTCGACAACCGCAACAACAAGAAGCCGGGCTGGCTCTACAACCCCGACCCCAACACCCCCGCGGGCGACCCGAAGTGGAAAGAGCTCTGCGAGATCGGCGACAAGAACAAGGACTACATCAAGTTCTACGAGACCGGCTCGCTCTGGAAGTATCACGAGATCAAGAAGACCTACCGATGCATGGGGCACAAGGAGCCGTACATCCAGCGCTCCGGCTGGGCCACGAGTTATTTGATGAACGGCGCGGTGGTCGATTACGGGCGTCGGCTGAACTCGCGCCGTCTGACCGAGTACCGCCCCGAGGGCGTTCTCATGTGGGAGGCCGACGAGCTCAGCGCCGGCTGGAACGACGGGTCGAGCTTCCCCAACGAGGACCGCTCCACCTCGCGTCACGACAAGGGCGCGACCGTCGGCTCGTTCGACGGGCACGTGTGGTGGCTGGCCCGCGCCAAGTTCGACGAAGAGCTCGAACGCTCGCCCGGCAAGCTCTGGTGCGTCCCCACCGGCAACGGGCATTGACCGCTCCGTGTGAATCCGATTGATCGCGGCAAGCGATGTCATCCCGCGGACGCACTCGCGTCCCGCGGGAGGTAGTCGCATGATCGGACGTGATTCGGACGGAGTTTCCTGGTCGCAGGGCCTGCGGGCCCGGGCGGCGATGCTCCTGGCGCTCTGCGGCGTGGCGATGGGCACGCTCACGGGCGCGTGCCGCGCTCAGGATGCGAAGCCGCCGAAGCAGGCTTCGGAATCGAAGAACCGCGCCGGATCGAGCGAGGCCGCGGCGAAGCACTCCTTGTCGGGTGCCGCGAGTGAAGCGGCCGGGCTCCCGCCGCTTCAGCGCGTGGGCGGCGACAAAGACGCGAAGGCCGAAAAGCGCGGCGAGAACTACTACGCCGGCGCGTGCATGATTACCACTCCCCTGCCGGTCGGCTATCCCGACCCCACGCCGCCGGGTGCGATCGATCTGAAGGTGTATCCGTCGGTGCGTCGGGCGGAGGTGAGCGGGACAACCATGCCGGACTACGGCATGTACCAGGGATTTTTTCCGCTGTTCAATCACATCAAGAAGCGTGAGATCGCGATGACCTCGCCGGTCGAGATGGACTATCGGATGCTCAAGGCCGACGGCACGCAGACCAAGGACCACGAACGATCAAGCGATGCGTACAAGCCGACGGAGAACGACGCGGGCGACAAGGAGGCGGCGTGGACGATGTCGTTCCTGTACCGCACGCCGGAGCTTGGGGCGACGGGCGAGGACGGGCGGGTTGAGATTCGCGACGCCGAGCCGCTCGTCGTGGTGGCGATCGGGATGAAGGGCTCGTACATGCTGGCGCGGGTGAAGATCGGGGTGGCGAAGCTCAGCGCGTGGCTGGAGTCGCAGGAGGAATGGGAGGCCGCGGGCCCTGTGCGAGCGCTGTACTACAACGGCCCGGAGGTTTCGCGCGCCGACCAGTGGTCGGAGGTGCAACTGCCAGTGAAGCGGAAGGCCAAGGTTGGTGACGCTCCGGCGCCGAACGTCCCGGAAGTCAAGTGACCGCTCGCGCGAGATGAACCCGGCGCGGCTCCTGGTCGATCCCGAGGGGTTCCCTTAATCTGTACCGATACGGCGTTGCGATCGGCGTCCTACAGCAGATCGCGCAATCCCTCAATCAGCTCGCCGATGAAGGGCTCGAAGTTCTTCCAGCGGTTCTTCGATGTCGCATAGATCGGCTTCCGCACCTGATGCACGCTGGCGGTCGACACGGCGCCGGCACGCTGGTGGAACGCCAGGCATCGATCGTCCCACTCCAGCCCGATCGCGCCGATGACCCGCCGCGCGCTGCCCTCCGTGTCGGCCACCACGTCCTCGTAGCGGGCGTCGATGATCCGATCGCCCAGGAGCGCGGTCCAGTGCGCCATCAGGCGGTGATAGTCGCGGTACGCCGCGGCCAGCCCGGCGAGCGACACCGCGTAGTCGTGCGACGCCGGGAGCCAGGTCGTAAAGCACGACAGGCAGGTGTCCAGCGGGTGACGCCGATTGTGGATGATCGACGCCCCGGGGAGCGATAGCGCGATCAGCCCGACGTGCATGAAGTTGTGCGGCATCTTGTCGACCACGCGCTCGGCCTGGGGCCCCAGGGCCCGGATCGACGCCAGGTACTCGTCCGCGATCGCGTCCATGTGTTCCCGCGTCGCCCGCTCCAGCAGACGGTAAGACTGTGACGTGCCGCCGAGGCGCGTGGGGAGCGAGAGTGCCAGCATCGGCATCGTGTCCAATTCGCCCACCCCCGCGGCCCGCGGGTGCCCGCCCAGGATCCGCTCCAGCAGCGTCGTGCCCGAGCGCGGCATGCCGACGATGAACACCGGGGTGCGATCGTTGCGCCCGGAGCGGGCCAGGGCCGCGAATCGCTCGGGTGTGAAGGCGTTGATGATGTCGTCGGTCTGGGCCGCCGCCGCACGGGCGTTGAAGGTCTGGGGCAAGAGCGAATTGGCGATCCGGTACGCCTCGAAGGCGCGGGCGTACTCGGCGTCGTCCTCCAGGTAGCCCCCGAGCGCGAATTGGAGCGACACCATCGCCGGCGAGGTCGGGGCGGCTCGCGCGATGGCGCGATCGAGCGCCGCCCGAGCCACGCCCGCGCGATCGGTGCCTCTCGCGCTGGTGGCGAACTGCGATACCACCCCGGGCGTCGCGCCCGCCTGGGTTGCCAAGGGCTCAAAGATCGCCAGCGCCTCCTCGCGCCTCCCCAGCGATTCCAGGGCCCGGGCCCGCGCGATCCGAAGCCCCACGTCGCCGGGGTCCAGGCCCGCCGCTTCCTCGAAGAGCGCGAACGCCTCATCGATCTGGTTTAGCCCCATCAGGCACTCGGCGAGCGACGCCAACGCCCGCGCCGAGCGCGTGAGGCCCACCGCGCCGCGGAAGTGGGGGAGCGCCGCGGTCCGGCACGTCCCCAGGCTGACGGCGTTGGCCAGCGCCAGCCGCGCCTCGGCGTCCCGCGGCGAGAGCGCCACCGCCCGCCCCAAGGGGTCCATCGCCGCCGCGTACCGGCGCTGCGTGGTCAAGAGCAGGCCCAGCTCCAGCCAGGCGCGCGTCAGGCGCGGATCGATCGACACCGCCGTGCGCAGCGCCGCCTCCGCCTCCGCAGGACGCGACAGCGCCGCCAGCGCCAGGCCCCGGTCAGCGTGCGAGGTCGCGTGGTCCGGGCGAAGTCGCACCGCGTGCGTGAGCGCCTGCAGCGCCTCGGCGGCCCGACGCTGCGACAGCAGCACCTCGCCCAGTTGATGGACCGCGCCGGCGTGCGAGCCCTCCACCTGCAGCGCCTGGCGGAGGAAACGCTCGGCGCCCGCGAGGTCTCCCGCGCCTCGCAGTCGGGCGGCCTGGGTCAGCAGCGGAATGATGCGCGACACGACGGCTCCTACAGGAATTGGCGAAGACCGTCGATGAGTTCGCCCAGGTACGGCTCGTAGTTCTTCCATCGCCCCGCCGAGGAGTCATAGATCGGACGACGAACCTGGTTGGCGCTGGCCGTCACCACCGGCCCGGACGACTCATGGAACGCCAGGCACCGGTCGTTCCAAGGAAGTCCCAGGGCCGCGATGACCCGGCGCGCCTCGGCGTCCACATCCGCCACCACCTGCTCGTACACGACGTCCGTGATCCGGTCCCCCAGCAGTTTCTTCCAATAATCCATCAGCCGCCGGTACTCCGTGTACTCCACCACCAGGCCCGCCAGCGAGAAGGAATACCCGTGGGCGCGGCTGAGCGGTGTCACGAAGCACGAAAGGCATGTGTCCAGCGGGTGGCGCGACGAATGAATGATCGCGGCCCCGGGAAACAGCACGCTGATGAACCCGATCTGCAGAAAATTGTGCGGGAGCTTGTCCACGACTCGCGCCGCGCCGGGCGCCACCGACGAGAGCTTCTCGAGATACTCCGCCGCCACCTCGCCGACGCTCTGCGGCGTGAGAAACTTCAACACTTCGGGCGGCGACCCCGCCACCCCCAGCCGCGAAGGGAGCGACGCGAACAGCCGCGGAATCGTTTCCAGCTCCCCGGCGCCCGCCGCCTCGGGGTGCGAACCGATGATCCGCTCCAGAAGCGTCGTGCCCGAGCGCGGCATGCCCACGATGAACGCCGGCCGCCGTTCCCCCGGATCGCCCTTGGGAAACGCCTCCAGCGACGCTTCCGTGTAAATCTGCATGAACGCCTCGGTGCGCAGACGTGTCCGCTCGGCGCTGAACGGCGGCGCTCCCAGGCTGTTGCCCTTCGTGAAGCACGCGAACGCCTCGCCGTACTGCTGTTCCGCGTCCAGCAGGCTTCCAAGCCCGATCCACACCGGGCCGATCGCCGCCGGGCCCCCCTCGTGCGGCTGGTTCAGCGCGCGCCGCAGGAGGTCGATCGCTCCGCCGCGGTTGCTCGACTGCCGCATCAGGTTCGCGTACTTCTGAAGCAGGTCCGGCGCCGCCGATCCCTCCCGGATGGCGGCCTCCGCGATGCGGATCGCCTCGTCGCGCCTCCCCATCGCCTCCGCGATCTTCGTCCGGGTAAACGGCACGCCGGGGAACTTCGGGTTGATCTTCGCCGCCTTCTCGATCGCCTCGTGCGCCTCCTCGATCCGCGACAGCGAGCTCAGGCAATTGGCCAAGACCGACAGCTCGCGCGCCCCCGGACGCTTGGCCGCCGCCGCCTGCAGGTGCGGCAGGCCCAGGTCCAGCGCCCCGTGGTCCGCCAGCATCATCCCCAGCACCAGCGTGGTCTCCGTATCTTCGGGCGCCAGTTCGTGCGCCCTGCGGATGACGTCGAGGCTCTGGACCCCCGCGTTCCCCGTGTGCAGCGCCACCGCGAACTCGCGCCAGAGCTCCGCGTTGTTCGGCTCGATGGCCGTCGCCCGCTGCAGCGCCGCCGCGGCCTGCTGGGGTCGACCCATCTTCAGTTCCGCGCGGGCCGCTTCCACCAGCGCCGGCACATGGCGCGGGTTCAGGCGGCCAGCCCGTGCCAGCGCTTGAAGGGCGTCCTGCGGGCGATTGATCGCGTTGAACGCCGAGCCAAGCTCCGTCCACGCCGCCAAATTCTGCGGATCGGCGTTGGCCGCCGAAAAATACGCCTGGCACGCCTCCTGCATCCTCCCGGCGGAGCGCAGCGATCGGGCCTTCTCGAGCAGTTGGGGGGCCTGGCTCATCGGTTCCTCGCAATCAGAGATAATCTCGCAGTCCTTCGATCAATTCCGAAAGATAGGGCTCGAAACGCCTCCAGCGTCCGATCGACGAATCGTACATCGGGCGACGCACCTGGCTGGCGCTGGCCGTCACAACCGCTCGCTTGCCCTCGTGAAACTTCAGACACGAGGGGTCCCACGCCAGACCGACCGCCCCGATCAGCCGGCGCGACTCCGCCTCGGGCTCCGCGACCAGCTTCTCGTACTCCATCTCGACCAGGCGATCCCCCAGCACCGATCCCCAGTGCGCCATCAACTCCCGATACGCCCGGTACGCCACCACCAGGTTCGAGAGCGACGTCGAATAGTCGTGCGCCGTCGTCAGCGCCGTCGCGAAGCACGAAAAGCAGGTGTCCAAGGGATGCCGGCGGCTGTGGACCAGCGTCGCCCGAGGGAGCACCCGCGCGATCGCCCCCAGCCCCAGGAAATTGTGCGGCATCTTGTCGACCACCCGTTCGCGCCCCGGCGCCAACCGGTCCAGCATCGACAGGTATTCGCGCGCCATCGCGTCCAGCACCTCGGGCGTGGCACTCAGGAAACTCCGCGGGAACGACGTCTGGACCCCCAGTCGACGCGACAGCCCGTCCAGCATCACCAGCATCTCATCGCGCTCGCCGACCCCCGCCGCCCGGGGGTGCCCCGCGATGATTTGCTCCAGGAGCGTGGTGCCCGAACGCGGCATGCCCACGATGATCACCGCGCGCGCGTCGTCGCACGCCGAGCACGCCAGCCCGCCCATGTCCGACCGCCCGAACACGCCGATGATCTCCCGGACCCGCGCCGTGTGCTCCTCGCCCCGGAATGTTTGCGGGTAGCACGACTTCCCACGGCGGTACGCGTCGAACGCGCCCGCGTAGTCGCCCTCGGCCTCAAGCAACGACCCCAGCGACATCCAGAGCTGCAACGTGCTCGCGGGATTCCCGCCAAAGTCGCGAAGGCGCGCCCGGCACAGGTCGATTACAGCGCCGCGATCGGGCGACGACACGCACAACGCCGCGTACTGCGCCAGCATCGCGTTCGTGCACGATGGCCCACGCACCGCCCGCCCCAGCGTCTCCAGCGCCAGCGCCTTGTTCCCCATCGCTTCCGCCGCCCGCGCCTTGCCGCAGATCGCTTCGGGAGATTCCGGCGCCAATCGCATCGCCTCGTCGAACGCCGCCAGCGCTTCCTCCCCGTGCCCGCGCGCCAGAAGGATCAGGGCAAGCGTCACCAGCTCCGGCGCCCCGCGCCGCAGCGTTGCCGCCCGCCGGGCGTGCTCCAGCCCCTCGGCGTTCCTCCCCACCGCGTGGAGCCCCTCGGCCAGCAGACGCCGAACCTCCGCGTCACCCGGCAAAAGCCCCGCGGCCTTGGACAGCGCACTCCCGGCCTCGCCCACCCGCCCCAGCGCGTGCAAACGCTTGCCCAGCTCGCGCCATGCCCCGCCGTCCCCGGGCGAAACACGCGTGGCACGCTCCGCCGCCGAGACGGCCGGCGCCAGTTGGCTGGACTCCGCCAGCGCCCGCGACAGCTCCAAGAGCAACGGCGCCGAATCGGGCCTGAGCCGGGCGGCCTGGGTCAGCGCGTCCGCCGCCTCCCGCGCCCGTCCGGCGCTCCGCAGCACCGCCCCGAGTTCTTGAAGCATCGCCCACGAGCCCGGCTCGCCCGCCAGCGCATGGCGGAGCACCCGCTCGGCCTCGGGCAAGCGCCCCGAGGCGGCCAGCGATCGCGCCGCCGAGATGACCTGGACCGACTTCATGCCCGTGGCCATCGTATCGAATCGCCGACGCGCCGAGATCAGAGAAACTCGCGCAGCCCCTCGATCAACTCGCCGATGTAGGGCTCGAATCGTTTCCAACGCCCGATCGACGAGTCGTACATCGGGCGGCGCACCTGGCTCACGCTCGCCGTCGATACCGCCCGCTTCCCCTCGTAGAACTTCAGGCACGCCGGGTCCCAGTCCAGGCGCGCCGCCGCCACCAGCCGGCGTGACTCGGATTCCGGCTCGGCGACCAGTTTCTCATAGTCCATCTCGACCAGGCGATCGCCCAGAACGCCCCGCCAGTGCGCCATCAACCGACGGTACTCGCGATAGTGCTCCACCAGGTTCGAGAGCGACGTCGCGTAGGCGTGCGCCGGGCCCAGCAGCGTCGTGAAGCACGACAGGCATGTGTCGATCGGGTTGCGCCGGCTGTGCACCAGAACGCCGCGCGGGAACATGAGCGACATCGCGCCGACATTCATGTAATTGTGCGGCATCTTGTCCACCACCCGGTCCTTGCCCGGCGCCAGCTGTGTCAGCCGATCCGAATACTCCCGCGACAGCTGATTCACGACCTCGCGCGTCACGCCCGCGAACGCCGGCGGATAGCTCCCGCCCACGCCCAGCCTCCCCGGCACCGAATTCACCAGACGCAGGATGTCCTCGAGCTCGCCCACGCCCTGGGCGCGCGGGTGGCTGGCGATGATCTGCTCCAAGAGCGTCGTGCCCGAACGCGGCATGCCCACGATGAACACCGGACGATCATCCACGCTGTCCGACCTCGGCATCCGCGCCAGCCCGGCCTCCGAAAACGTCTCGATCAGCTCCGACACACGCCGGCGCGTCCCCGCCGCGCTGAACAACGCCGGAAACAGCGACTTGCCACGCTTGTAGGCGTCGAACGCCCCGCCGAAGTCACCCTCGCCCTCCAGGAGCGAGCCAAGCGCAAACCACAACGGGATCGCGCCCGCCGGGTTGTTCGTCGGCGTCGCCAACCGCCCTCGAACCAGGTCGATCGCCCCCGCCCGCCGCTCGGGCGCACCCGCCGCCAGCATCCCGTACTGCGCGATCGCCGCGTTGTTGGCCCGTGGTGAGTGGATCACCCGGTCGAGCGTCGACAGCGCCAGCCCCTTGTCCCCCAGCGCCTCGGCCGCCCTGGCCTTCCCCGCCAGCGCCTCGGGCAGACCGGGCGACTTCCGTTCCGCCTCGTCGTACAGCGACATGGCCTCCGTTGATTCGCCCAGCGCCAGGTGCGCCGTCGCCAGCGTGATCAGCTCCGTCAGCCCCCGCCGGTCCGCCAGCGCCCGACGCCCCGCCTCGACCCCCTCCATGTTCCGCCCGAGGTCCTGCAGGCACAAGGAAAGCAACGTCCGCGCGTCGGGGTCACGCGGCGTGAGTGACTCGCCCCTCTGGATCGACGCCAGCGCATCCATCGGACGCGACATCGTCCGCTGGCGACGCGCAAGCTCCGTCCACGCCGCCGAACTCCCCGGCGCCACCGACGTCGCGCGCTGGGCCGCCGCCAGCGCCTGCGCCAAATTCCCCATCGCCGCCAGCGCCCGCGACATCCCCACCAGCGCGTCCGCGTGGTCGGGCTTCAGGCGCAGCGTTTGGCCGAACACCTCAGCCGCGTGCGACGCCCGGCGCAGGTCCATCAACACGCACCCCAGCGTGTACCACGCCAGCACGTTCGAGGGCTCGCTCACCACGAGCTGGCGCAGGATGCGTTCGGCCTCGTCGAGCTTCCCCGACGTGGCCGCCTTCCGGGCGCTGGTGATAAGTTGAACGGACCTCATGCGCGAGCAATCCTATCGGCCGGACGCCCCCTGTCCGTCGTCCGGCCGGAACAAACCGCGGTTGGTTGGCGATTATCGGGACGCGGCTCAACGCCCACAGGCCACGCGCACTCCCGTCGTCCTCTTCGCGTCCCACGCCCTCCGGTTCCAGCGCCGGGCCGGGAGCCGGGCGGTACCCTTGGCCCGTGCGCTGGTACCTGGCCATTCTCCTTGTCGCGGGCGTGGTGACCTTCGCCGCGTTCTGGCTCGACAAACATCGGGCCGCCCGCGGCGGTCGAAGAATCCCCGAGCGGACGCTGCACGCCCTGGAACTCTGCGGCGGCTGGGCCGGAGCGATCACCGCGATGGCGCTCGTGCGCCACAAGAACCGCAAGCCGCGCTATTGGCTCGTCACCGCGATGATCGCCGCAACCCATCTGGCCGCCGTGTGGTGGATGGTCTGACAGCCAGGCCCGGCCGAATCCTCACGCCGCCGGCCAGCGCCACGCGAAGATCGCGCCCGTGATCAGCCCATACACCACGCCGTCCAGGATGTTGGCCGCGATCGCTTTCTTGTACGCGCCGAACCAGATGCCGTGCGGCACGTGCGCGAACGCGTACGCCAGCACGCCCACCGTCCCCACCACTTGGAACACCTTGGAGAACGTCGCACCCTTCGGGATCGCCCCGGCCGCGACGTAGGCGATCAGAAAACTCACCAGCACGTTGAGCAGAAAGCTCGCGATCATCTTCGGACCCATGGTGCACGGGGTCGGCATCACCGTCACAAAGCCCACCGGCCCGTCCTTCCACATCGCCTTGGCCTCGGGCGCGTTCGCGTCGCCGTGGCACGCAAAGTGCGGGAAGCCGTAGTTGCCGGGCTTTACGTCCATCTCACGCACCGTGTCGATGAACTTCTTCTCCTCCGGCAGACCCACAAAGTCGCCCTTGTGCGTGGGCAGCACGGTCCAAGTGAGAAACGACGCGATCCAGACGCCGACCGCCGAGAGAACGATGGGAAGCCAGAGCCACGAGAGCCAGTCCATGATGTTGTCTCCGTGATGATCGCCCGCCAGAAGCGCCCCGGGGAATGAACCCCGTGAAGGGGCTACGCGAGCAGGGTCAGGTGCGTATGTTGACGAGCCAAGATTCCCGCGTCAAACCACGCACCCGCCATTGACGCCACGCCGCCCGCGGAGGACCATGTCCGAAATGCTCGATTTCGTGAAGTACCACGGCCTGGGCAACGACTTCATCCTCGTCGATCGCCTCGACGCGCGCGACCGTTCCCCGGCGTGGGGATCGCTCGCCCGCGCCTGGTGCGACCGGCGCACCGGCATCGGGGCCGACGGCCTGCTCCTCCTCGAACCCGACGATGACGCCGATGCAAGGCTCTCCATCTACAACCCCGACGGAACCGACGGCGGGATGTGCGGCAACGGAATCCGCTGCGCCGCACGCCACCTCTTCGAGCGACGCCAACGACGCCACGGCGCGCTGCGCCTCCGCGCCGGCGGTCGCGTCGTCGGCGTCGAGCCGCGGATCGAGGGCGGGCGGTTCATCGCCGCCAGCGTCGACATGGGCGAGCCCATCCTCGAACCCGATCGCATCCCCGTGCGCGCCGACGCCGCCGTCCCCCCGAGCACCCCGTCCCGCGACGGCCTCGTGCGCCTCGCGCTTCCCGCCGAATTCGCCGAGGCATGGAGCACCTGGAGCGGTGCGGGCGGGAGCGGCGCGGGTCTTGATCCGGTCATCCGCTGCGTCTCGATGGGCAATCCCCACGCCGTGCTCTTCTGCGAAAACCCTGAACGCGTCCCGCTCGATGCCGCCGGGCCGAAGCTCGAGACGCACGAGCTCTTCCCAGCCCGCACCAACGTCCACTTCGTGCGGATCGACTCGCCCGCTGGTGCGACGATGCGCACCTGGGAGCGCGGCGCGGGCGCGACGCTCGCCTGCGGCACGGGCGCCTGCGCCGTTCTCGTCGCCGCCGCTATCGAGGGGAAGCTCGAGCGCATCGCGACGATCCGCGTGCCCGGCGGCGAACTCCACATCCGCTGGGCCCAGCAGCCCGGCCACGTCTTCATGACCGGCCCGGCGACCGAGGTTTTCCGCGGGGTCATCGACGCCTGACCACGACGAGCAGCCGCAAACCGGCGCGATCCAGCGACCCCCCCTTTCCCCTCGCTGGTACACTCGCGCCATGCCCCGACGCATCACCATCGACCCGGACATCGCCGAGGCCGCCACGCTCCCCGCTTGGGCCTACCGCGATCCCGAGGTCTTTCGCGCCTCGATCGAGCGCGTCTTCGCCCCGAGCTGGCAGTTCGTCGCCGATGACGAGGTCGTTCGTGTCCCGGGCCAGGTCTATCCCTTCACGCTGCTGGAGGGCTGCCTCGACGAGCCCCTGGTCCTCACCCGCGACACCGGCGACCGCGTGCACTGCCTCTCCAACGTCTGCACCCATCGCGGCACGCTCGTCTGCGAAGGACCCGGCAACGAACGCTTCCTCCGCTGCCGCTACCACGGGCGACGCTTCGCCCTCGACGGCTCGTTCCAGTCCATGCCCGAGTTCGAGTGCGTCAAGAATTTCCCCTCGCCGCGCGACAACCTGGCTGGCGTCCCCTTCGCGCGCCTGGGCAAGCTCCTCTTCGCCTCCCTCCGCCCCGGCGTGGCGTTCGACGAGGTCATCAAGCCCGTGCTCGATCGCGTCGGCTGGCTCCCGTTCGACAGGTTCGTCCACGATCCAGCCCGAAGCCGCGACTACCTCGTCAAGGCCAACTGGGCCCTCTACTGCGACAACTACCTCGAGGGCTTCCACATCCCCTTCGTGCACGCGAGCCTCAACGCCGTGCTCGACTATTCCCAGTACAAGATCGAGCTCTTCGACTGGTGCAACCTCCAGCTCGGCGTCGGCGCCGGCGGCGACGAGGTCTTCGACCTGCCCCGCTCCAGCCCCGATTTCGGCACGCCCGTCGCCGCGTATTACTACTGGGTCTTCCCCAACACGATGCTCAATTTCTATCCCTGGGGGCTCTCCGTCAACGTCGTCCGCCCCCTCGGCGTCGACCGCACCCGCGTGTCGTTCATCACCTATGTGTGCGACGAGTCCAAGCTCGATCGCGGCGCGGGCTCGGGCCTCGACCGCGTCGAACGCGAGGACGAGGCCGTCGTCGAGGCGGTGCAACGAGGCGTGCGCTCGCGCTTCTATGAATCCGGCCGCTATTCGCCCACGCGCGAGAGCGGCGTGCACCACTTCCACCGCCTCCTCGCCCACGCCCTGGGCGAGTTCTAGCCCGCTCGCGTGCTTTCCTCGGGCGGCATCGGCGTCAGACCGAACCACGAGCGCATCATCTTGTGCCCGAGGTAGATGATCGGCGTCAGCCCAACGGCGATCACGAACTTCAGCGTGTACCCCGTCGCCGCGGTCTTCACGATCTCGCCGAAGGGCATCGCCTCGCCCCCGCCCTCAAACAGCGTCCGCCCCAGCCCGAACGCCAGGTACGTCACGATGAACGAGTCGATCATCTGGCTCACCACCGTCGACCCCGTCGCCCGCAGCCAGATGAACCGCCCGCCCGTCAATCGCTTGAAGACCCCGAACACCGCGATGTCGCAGAAGTTCCCCACCAGGTACGCCGTCACCGACGCCACATACATGATCTTCGCGCTCCCAAAGATCGCGTCGAAGGCCTCCGGCTTCACGTTGAAGGGCACGTCCCACGACGGCATCGCCTGCGCGATGTTCACCACCACGAACACGAACATCGCCATCGAAAAACCGATCCACACCACCCGCCGCGCCGCCTTCTTGCCGTAATACTCGTTCAAGAGGTCGGTGATCAGAAACGTCACCGGGAACGTCAGCATCCCGCAGGTGTGCGTCACCGAGTCATACGTCACGTCGGAAAACGGCATCGTGATCGAAAAAGACCCCGGGAACGGAACCCGGAACAGCTTCACCCCCACGATGTCCGCGATGAGCAGGCACGCCAGCGAGAACGACGACAGCCACAGATACACCTTCTGCGCCGTCGAAAACTGGTACGCGGCTCGACCAACGGGCGAAACCGGTGCGGCGGGATTGGCGGACGCCTCGGGCATGATTCACTCCGGCCTGGATCGATCCCCACGAGCGGATTCACGCCGCCCGGAACGCAAGGTTGGGTTCGATCGCGCACAGAATACGACGCCGGCGACTTGGCCGCGCCGCGAACTTCTGGCATACTCCCGCGTCCAACGACTTCTCACTTACACGGGAGTTTCTCATGCGGAATCACACACGCGCGCGCCAGGCTGCTCACCTCGCACTCCTTGGCTCGATCTCACTCCTCGCGGCCTTGATCGGCTGCGCCTCAAACAACGCCACGTCCGCCGCCGCCCAACCCGCCGCCGAGTCCAAGGACGAGCACGCCCCCGCCGGGCCCTCCGCCCTCGACCCCATCAAGGCCCTCGCCGGCACCTGGGAGTGCGACTTCGACGCCGACGGCAAGGTCGATTGCGTCGCCGAATACAAAGTCTCCGCCAACGGCTACACCGTCACCGAAAACCTCTTCGTCGGCACGCCCCACGAGATGGTCACCGCCTTCCACATGGACGGCACGTCGGTCATGGCGACGCACTACTGCGCCGCCGGAAACCAGCCACGCATGCGCGACCGCAACCCCGGCAAAAACTCCTTCATGTTCGAGTTCGTCGACGCCACCAACCTGAAGTCTCCCAATGACTCGCACATGCACTCGCTCAAGATGGAGATCATCGACGCCGACCACCTCACCAACACTTGGACCAACCACAAGGGCGGCAAGCCCGACGGGACGCTGGAGATCAAGTTCACGCGGAAGAAGGGATGACGCCACGCACGCGCCCGCGGGCTACCATGCCGCGCCATGAAGATCCATGAATACCAAGGGCGCGACCTCCTCCGAAACGCCTCCATCCCCGTCCCCAGCGGGCAGGTGATCACCACCATCGAGGACGCCGCCAGCGCCTTCAAGAATGCCACCTCCGGCATGGCCAAGCCCCTGGCGGTTGTCAAGGCCCAGGTCCACGCCGGCGGCCGCGGAAAGGCCGGCTTCGTCAAGCTCGTCGCCAGCCCCGACGAAGCCACCGCCGCCGCACGCTTCATGTTCACCAACCGCATGAAGTCCCCCCAGACCCCGCCAGAAGGACTCGAAGTCAAAAAGCTCCTGGTCGCCGGCGCCGTCGACATCGCCGATCGCAAGGGCGGCGGGCGCGAAGAGTTCTACCTCGCCATCGCCACCGACCGCAAGACCCGCCGAAACGTCCTCATCGCCTCGCGCGAGGGCGGCGTCGAAATCGAGCAGGTCGCCCACGACCGACCCGACGCCATCGTCAAGGAGTTCATCCACCCCCTCGTCGGACTCCAGGGTCATCAAGCCCGGCGCATCGCGTTCCGCCTCGGCCTCGTCGGCAAGCAGGTCGCCCAGGCCGCCGACATCATGATGAAGCTCGCACGCCTCTACGTCGAAAAAGACTGCACCCTCGCCGAGATCAACCCGCTCGTCCTCACCCCGCCCACCAAGGAATCTCCCGACGGCCAGGTGCTCGCCATCGACGCCAAATTCAACTTCGACGACAACGCCCTCTTCCGCCAGAAAGCCATCAGCGAGATGCACGACCCCGCCGAGGACAACCCCGCCGAGACCCGCGCCACCGCCCTGGGCCTCAACTACATCGCCCTCGACGGCAACATCGGCTGCCTCGTCAACGGCGCGGGCCTCGCCATGGCCACCATGGACATCATCAAGCTCAGCGGCGGCGAACCGGCCAACTTCCTCGACGTCGGCGGCTCGGCGTCCGAAGAGGCCGTCACCGAGGCCTTCTCCATCATCCTCTCCGACACCCGCGTCAAGGGA
>JAEUJA010000084.1 GCA_016793195.1 Phycisphaerae bacterium | reverse complement strand
CGCTTCCACCACCCCGTACGCCTCGAACGAGGAACTCTTCGCCGAGGACGTGTTCACCGAGCGCGTCATGCGCCAGCGCCTCCCCAAGGACGTCTTCAAGGCGCTGCAGCGCACGATGAACCGGGGCGAGCCGCTCAATCCACACTTGGCCGATGTCGTCGCTTCCGCGATGAAGGACTGGGCCATGGAGCGTGGCGCCACCCACTACACGCACTGGTTCCAGCCCCTGACCGGGCAGACCGCCGAAAAGCACGACGCCTTCATCACGCCCGACGGGCACGGCGGGGCACTCACCGAATTCACCGGCTCCGCGCTGGTCCAGGGCGAGCCCGACGCCTCCAGCTTCCCCTCGGGCGGAATCCGCGCCACCTTCGAGGCCCGCGGCTACACCGCCTGGGATTGCACCAGCCCCGTTTTCCTGGCCCGCAACGCCGGCTCGGTCACGCTGTGCATCCCCACCGCCTTCGTCTCCTGGACCGGCGAGGCGCTCGACCACAAGACCCCGCTCCTGCGTTCCATGGACGCCGTCTCCGAGCAGGCCATCCGCCTCCTGCGGGTCCTCAACGCCGATCCGGGCGTGAACCGCGTGACGGCGACCTGCGGCTGCGAACAGGAATACTTCCTCGTCGACAAGGACTATTTCTACAAGCGCCCCGACATGGTCGCCTGCGAGCGCACCCTCTTCGGCGCCCGCCCGCCCAAGCACCAGCAGCTCGAAGACCACTACTTCGGCAGCATCCCCACCCGCGTCCTGGCCTTCATGTCCGAGGTCGAGCGCGATCTCTATCGCCTCGGCGTCCCCGTCAAGACCCGGCACAACGAGGTCGCGCCCTGCCAGTTCGAGCTGGCCCCGATCTTTGAGACCGCCAACGTCGCCGCCGACCACCAGATGCTCGTGATGGAAACGCTCCGGCGCGTCGCCCAGCGCCACCATTTCACCTGCCTCCTCCACGAGAAGCCATTCGCGGGGATCAACGGCTCGGGCAAGCACGTCAATTGGTCCATCGCCACCGACACCGGCTCAAACCTGCTCGACCCGCGCGACGACACGCACACCAACATGATCTTCCTGTGCACGCTCGCCGCCGTCATCCGCGCCGTCGACCTGCACGCCGACCTGCTCCGCGCCAGCGTCGCCCACGCCTCCAACGACCATCGCCTGGGCGCCAACGAGGCGCCGCCCGCGATCATGTCGATCTTCCTGGGAGACATGCTCACCGACATCGTCAACCAGCTCGAAACCGGCGGCGCCAAGAGCACCATGAAGGGCACCAACCTCGACCTGGGCGCCACCACGCTCCCCCAGATCCCGCGCCACACCGGCGACCGCAACCGCACCAGCCCCTTCGCCTTCACCGGAAACAAGTTCGAGTTCCGCGCCGTCGGCTCCAGCCAGGCCGTCGCCTGGCCCACCACCGTGCTCAATACGATCGTCGCAGACAGCCTCGCGTTCCTCTGCGACCAGCTCGAAAAGGCCGTCGGCAAGAACCCCGGCGACGAGGCCAAGCTCCGGGCCGGCGTACGGACCGTGCTCCAGAAGATCATCAAGCAGCACAAGCGGGTGATCTTCAACGGCGACGGGTACGACAAGTCCTGGCACGACGAGGCCAAAAAGCGCGGCCTGCCCAACCACCGCGAATCCGTCGCCGCCCTTTCAACCCTCAGCGACAAGAAGAACGTCGCGCTCTTCGCGGCGTTCAAGGTGCTGAGCAAGGTCGAGCTCGAGAGCCGCGAGCACATCTTCATCGAGAAGTACAACAAGCAGGTGCTCATCGAGGCCGAGACCGCCGTGCTCATGGCCCGCACGCTCGTGCTCCCGGCCGCGATCCGCGCCCAGACCGAGCAGGCCGAGAACATCTCGGTGACGGAGGCCCTCGATATCGACGCCTCCAAGGCCCGCGAGGCCCTCGATGAGTTCTCGACGCTCATCGACTCGCTCCGCGACGCGATCAACACGCTCGAAACGGCCTCGGACCACCACGACTCGGACGTCCGCAAGCACGCCGCCCACATCCGCGACAAGGTGCGTGCGGCCATGGGCGACCTGCGCGAGGTCGTCGACCAGATCGAGGAACGCGTCCCCGCGGACCTGTGGCCCATCCCGACCTATCGCGACATGCTCACGATCAAGTGATCGTCGGTTGATCGCGACCGGCCATCTTCTTCGCCTCGTCCCACGCCCCGCGCCGCCGCGGGGCGTTTTCGTTGGCAAGCGTCGCGGCCTCACGCGGCCTTGGCGTCCGTGCCACCCGAGTTCGGCGCTGCCTTGGCGCTGGCCCGCCGCTCCTGCCTCAGCATCCACAGCGTGTGCAGCACCCGCGAGACCAGAATCGCGGCGGTGAAGCAGATCGCCGTCGCCGCCGCGGCGTTGACGTTGAACTGCATCAAGAGGTTCTGCCCGCCCAGCGCGATGATGTAAAAGAGTGGCGACAGACACGCCCGCTCGAACTGCACCACCGTCGCGTCCTTCAGAAACTGGGGCTTGGACGCATCGGCCAGCTTCTCGCTCCGCCAGGGAGAATGGTTGGCGATCCAGTGAAGCCCGTAATAGATCACGACGTCAAAGAAGATGTCGACGATAAAGGTCATCGCGTTGATGAAGAGCTTCTGGCCCTGGCTCATGTCCTCGGGCTCGGGCATGCGCGTCAGCGTCGTCATCAGGTGGATGATGCCCACCGTCGGCGCCATCGCCAGAAAGCCCGCGACGGCGATGTTGATGTTCACGTTGATGATGCGCCGCTGGTACAGGCGCCAGAGGAATTGCATGCGATGAACTCTACGCGGGCCGAACGCGAGGACCCGATCGCCCCCGACGCCCCCCGACCGAGCCGTGCGCCCCGCAGGCGCCAACCGCTCCGCGTGCCGCCAATCGCGCGGTCGCAATCTCCACGGCCCTTGGATTCTGATCAACACCGATCGCGTCACGCCCCAGCCGAACCGCGGCCTCGATCGTGCTCCCGCTCCCGCAACAAGGATCCAACACCGTGCCTCCCGCCGGCGCGAACGCGCCGACCAGGAGCGTCAGCAATTCCAGCGGCTTCTGCGTCGGGTATCCCGTGCGTTCGGCGGCCATGTTGTTCAACGATGGGATGTCGAGCACGTCCGTCGCCTTCTTGAGCTCGCCGCGCAGTCGCTGGCTCGTCGCCGGCACCATCGGCGGCTCGAAGTGGTACCGCGCCGCGTCGATCGCGTACACGAGAATGTCGTCGTGCTTTCGCGCGAACCGCCGGGGCGACGAGCCGCCCAGGCCGTAGGACCAGATCAGGTGGTTGACAAAGTTCGCCTCGCCCTGCAGCTCGTCGAGCATGAGGCGGATGTGGTGGCACGCGCGAAAGTCGCAGTGGACCGCGACCACGCCCGATCGCTTCATCGCGGGGAGTGTGGCGTCCAGGCGCTCACGCAGCCACGCGATGTAGTCGCCCATCGTCGCCCATGCATCGGCATACGCCGCGTCGTCGGCGCGACCCCTCGCGCCCGCCCGCGCGGGCGAGGCCTGCGTTTTCCCCGTGTTGAAAGGCGGATCGACGTACAGAAAATCGATCGACCCGCGGGCGAATCCCGCCGCGACGGCCAGCCAGTCGGCGCACAGGACTTTCCACGCTCCGTCCCGGATTCCCGCCGACCGGCCCATCGACGCGCTCGCCACAAACAGCGATCCGTCGCACGATCGAATCTCGCGAGATCGCGTCATGGCACTCCCGATACGTCTCGGTTGCTCGATCGCCCGTCGTCTCACCAAAGATCAGGCATTCACCGGCGCGCGGCCCACCGAATAGTAATTAAACTTCAGCTCCGCCATCATCCGCCCCCGGTACAGATTGCGACCATCAAAGACCGTCGCCTCACGCATCCGCCGGCGCACCTCCGCAAAGTCCGGGCTCTTAAAGTCGTCCCAATCCGTGCACACCACCAGCGCGTCCGCGCCGTCGACCGCCGAATACATGTCCGACGCCAACGCCAGCCCCGCCCCGACCTCCGCCGCGGCGTTCGGTCCCGCCACCGGGTCATACCCGACCACGCTCGCCCCGGCCTTGATCGCCGCGTGCACCAGCGTCAACGCCGGCGCCTCGCGGACGTCGTCCGTGCGCGGCTTGAACGCCAGCCCCCAGAACGCCAGCTTCTTCCCCGCCAGCCCGCCCCGCGACGCAAAGTGCTCCTCGATCTTCGAGAAGAACCGGGCTCGCTGGTTCTGGTTCACCTCGTGGACCGCGCGAGAGAGCAGCATCGGGTGCCCGGTGCTGTCGCCCATCATCATGCACGCCAGCGTGTCCTTCGGGAAACACGACCCGCCGTAGCCCAGGCCCGGGTACAGGAATTCGTGCCCGATCCGCCGATCCGCGATCATCCCCTCGCGCACCCGCCCGATGTCCGCGCCGTACACCTCGCACAGCATCGCCATCTCATTGATAAACGAGATCTTGGTCGCCAGAAAATTGTTGCTCGCGTACTTCACCATCTCCGACGACAGGATGTCCATCACGATGATGGGGTGTCCATTCCGCACGAACGGGTCGTAGAGGTCCCGGAATCGCTGCGCGGCCTCCTCGTTCTCCACGCCGCACACCACCCGGTCGGGCCTGAGGAAATCGTTGACCGCGTCGCCTTCCTTGAGAAACTCGGGGTTGTTGGCGACATTGAAGGGAACCCGCCCGCCCGTCCCTTCCAGGATTCTCTTCTTGACCGAGAGCGTCGTACCCACCGGAACCGTCGACTTCACGACCACGGTCTTCGCCACCGCGCCCGGGCCGAGCGTCTTCATCACCGCCGCAATGTCGTCGGCCGCCCGGTACACATACTGCAAGTCCGCGTGCCCGCGGTCGTCGCTGGGTGTACCCACGCAGATGAAGACCATCTCCGCGTCCCGATAGGCGTCGTCCTTGTCGAGCGTGAACGTCAGCCGCCCCGCCGCGATGTTCCGCTGCAAGAGCTCCGTCAATCCCGGCTCATAGATCGGGCATTCGCCGCCGCGAAGCCGCCGGATCTTCTCGGGGTCGATGTCGAGGCACACGACGTGGTTGCCCGTGTTCGCAAGGCACACACCCGTCACAAGCCCGACATACCCCGTCCCAACCATCGTCAGTTTCATGCCGGGAGTTCCCCCTCGCCGGGCACCCGCCCGGACAGTCCACATCGACGCTTCCAGCATAGCCCCCGCTGATTCGGCTATCCTCTTCGCCCCATGCCAACCACCACGACCACCGCCGCCTCCAAGCCCCGCAAGCCCGCCCGCAACCCCAAGGCCCGCCGCGCCACCATCGCCTCGCGCTCCGACCGCCACGACCTCTACCAACGCGCCGTCCAGGACGTAAAGGCCGAGATCGATTTCATCGACAAGTGGTTCAAGCGGATCACGGGCCGGCTGCCCACCCGACTCCGCGAGGACTTCTGCGGCACGGGCAACACCTCCTGCGAATTCGCCAGGCGTCGCCCCGCAAACTCCGCCGTCGGCTTCGACATCGACCAGCCCACGCTCGATTGGGGCCTCCGCCACAACCTCCCGAAAATCCCCGCCGCCGCGCGGGAGCGGGTGCGGCTCGTCAATTGCGACGTGCTCACCCCGGTCGCCGCCGGCCGCCGCGCCGACGTCGTGCTCGCGTGCAACTTCAGCTACTGGATCTTCAAGGAACGCCAGACCATGGTCCGCTACTTCCGCGAGGTCCACCGCTCCCTCGTCAAAGACGGCGTGATGTTCCTCGACGCCTGCGGCGGCTGGGAAACCTTCAAGGCCCACCGCGAGTCACGCCCCGAGCGCGGCTTTACCTACACCTGGCAGCAAGCGTCCTTCAACCCCATCACCCACGAGTGCCAGTGCTACATCCACTTCAAGTTCAAAGACGGCTCGTCCATGCCGCGCGCCTTCTCGTACAACTGGCGCATCTACAGCCTCCCCGAAATCCGCGAGCTGCTCCTCGAAGCCGGCTTCAGAAACGTCACCATCTACTGGGAAGGCGACGACGGCAAGGGCGGCGGCAACGGCGTCTTCCTCCCCGCCACCACCGGCGAGGACTGCCCCAGCTTCATCGTGTGGATCTCCGCCGAGAAGTAGCTCGACGCCCTCGCCTACCCTCCCCGAGATGCGAGGCTCGCTCGAAATCCCCGAGAATCTGCTCCCGCTCCAGGCGGCCCTCACCCGCGGAATCGAGCGCGTCCAAGCCTGCTTCGACGCCCATCTCGACTCCGATCTGCCACCCGTAGCCCGCCTCTGCCGCCACGTCGAACGCTACCGCGGCAAGATGCTCCGGCCTTCCCTGACCCTCCTCTGCGGCCTGGCCGCCGACGCCCGCGCCGCCGATTTCGACGCCGCGATCACCAACCAACAGGTCTCCGTCGCCGCGGTCTGCGAGATGGTCCACATGGCGACCCTCGTGCACGACGACGTCCTCGACGAGTCCGACACCCGGCGCAGCGGGCAGACCGTCAATCGTCTCCACGGCAACGAGACCGCCGTCATGCTCGGCGACCTGCTCATCGCCTCCGCCTTCCGCCTGTGCGCCTCGATCGACGCCCCCACCGCCCTGGCCGTCGGTCGCGCCAGCGTCGAACTCTGCGAGGGCGAACTCCTCCAGCTCCACCACCGCGATTCGTGGTCGATCGACGAGCCCACCTATTTCGAGATCATCAACCGCAAGACCGCGGCCCTCATCGCCGTCGCCTGCGAACTGGGCGCGATCCACGCCGGCGCCTCGCCCCCGCTCGCCTCCTCGCTGGCGGCCTTCGGCCGGCGCCTGGGCGTCGCCTTCCAAATCCAGGACGACCTGCTCGACCTCATGGGCGAGCGGTCCATGCTCGGCAAGCCCGTGCACAAGGACCTCGAGAAGGGCAAGCCCACGCTCCCCGTGATCCACCACCTGGCGACCGCCTCCCCGCGCGATCGCTCCCGGATGCTCGACCTGCTCGACCACGCCGCCATCGAGATGACGCCCGACGTCGCCGACCGCATCGCCGTGGCCCTGGATTCCACCGGCTCGATCGAGCACGCGCGTCGCCGCGCCGGAACTCTGGTTTCACAGGCGGTCGCCGAGCTCGACCACGTCGCCGATTCTCCCGCCCGCGCGCTGCTCCGCGTCATGGCCGACACGGTCGTCGCCCGCTCACGCTGAGCCATCCCACGCTCCGCCCACCGCCAATGAAAAACGCCCCGGGGGCGTCCGGGGCGTCTTCAGAGGAGTGGACATCACGCCGAACCGATCAGCCCTGATCGAACGCCTCGGCGAAGGCGTCATAATCGTCGCCGTTCACGAAGCAGTCGCCGTTGAAATCGGCGAGCGGATTGGCCGCGTCGAAGAATGAAGCGAAGAGGTCATAGTCGTCGCCGTTGACGAACCCGTCGTTGTTGAAATCGGCGCCGTTGGAGACGATGGCCTCCAGCTCGAGCATGGCGGTGTTGCCGTTCGCCAGCGGCGATTCCTTGGTGTAGTAGGCGGAGTAGTTGCCGCTCCCGCCCTCCGGGCCGCCCTGCGCCGGGAAGAGCGACGACACCATCAGCCGAACCTGCCCGTCCGCGAGATTCTTCCGGAGGTACGCCTGGCTGGTCGGCTCGCAGACATCGAGGTCAAAGACGACCTTCGTGCCCACGGGCACCCAACCGCCGGGCGAAACCGCGGCGATCTGCCCGGTCGCCATCGGCGTCACGTCGAAACGCTGGCGCACCTGGCGCGACACATCGGTCGCCACCCCGTTCTGATCGAAGATCGCGCTGAAGCAGTTCCGCGCGCCCTCCGAGGGCGGGATGATCGGCGCCCCGCCGAACGTGTTGTACTCGCCGAAGGTCTGGGCCGTCCAGCCGTTGCGATACCCCACGCCGAACACCTCGACCGGCTTGCCCGCGTCGGTGTCCGCCACATAAAGCGGGTCGCTGGTCAGGAGCACCGAGCGGAACGAATCAAACGACGGGTCGTACTGGAACTGGTTGTCGACCGAGACGGTCAGCGTGAGCCTCGCGCTGACCACGCGGTAGCGCGCGACCGGCAGCCCGGCCGGGACTTCCGCCGTCGTCGTGAACCCAAAGAGCCCCTGACCGTCGCGGTCGTCAAAGCCCGGGATTTCGATGGCGCCGAAGATCGGGATCGAGGTCTCGCGCCCGGGCTGCCCGCCGAACGGGTACATCCACCGATCCAGCGTCGGAACGGGATAGGTGACCGACACGGGCTGGGCCGTGGCGGCGGCGGTCAGAAAGAGGCCAAGGCCCGATGCGGCAAGCACTTGCGTCTTCATGGTGTTCTCCAATGTTGGGCCGGAAGCGGCCCGATGTGGTGGGTGAGAGTCGTTCTCAGGGTCCAAGACGGGAATCCGAACCCGTGCTCCTTTACTTTCCAGTATACCACGGTATAGTTGACTAGTCTATCTGTGGATCGTGAATTCGACAGTTTCGATTCAGATTCCACCTAGGCTTAGGCGAGGAGGCCGTTCGATGAAGCTTCCGAATTCCCGACACGCGTTCACCTTGATCGAGCTTCTGGTCGTGATCGCCATCATCGCGATCCTGATCGCGATCCTGCTGCCGGCACTCTCGTCGGCCCGGGCCTACGGCAAGCAGTGCCGTGAGCTCGCCGGTGCGCAACATCTGCTCATGGCCTACACGCTCTACGCCGACGCCAACCACGGCAAGGTGCTGCCGGGATACGCCGCCAAGAAATGGGTCAATGGCCCGATGCACGTCGTCGACCAGGAAGGCCAGCGCATCCAGAACGAAGAAGCGATGCGCTATCCGTGGCGTCTGGCCCCGTACGTCAACTACGACTTCCGCGGGCTCTACAAGGACGACAAGCTCCTCTCCCAGATGTTCGGACGCCCGGACTATCGCTACGTCATCAGTCTTTACCCCTCCGTCGGCATCAACGCCTCGTTCGTCGGCGGCAACGATAAATTGGGCCAGTTCGACAACGCCTTCCGCTCCGTCTACGGCCGCGTCCACATCGATCGCCTCGACGAGGTCATCCGCCCCACCAAGCTCATGGTCTTCGTGTCGGCACGCGACCGCGAGTACCCCGCCGCGCCCGAGTTCGGCCGGCCCGAGGGCTACTGCCGCGTCGAGCCGCCAATCCTCACCCAGGCCAACGGGCGCCAATGGGACGATGTTTACAACGCGGACGCCGAGGCCCCCGGCAACAACTCCGGCTTCGTCTCCCTGCGCCACCGCGGCAAGGCCGTCGCCGCCATGATCGACGGGCACGGCCAGATCATGAACTGGGAGCAGTTGAACGACATGCGCCACTGGGCCGACATGGCCGATCGCCCCGACTGGGGGATCAAGCCCCGCGGCCAGGCCGCACGCTGAACCTTGGGACGCCACGCGTCGCGGGAACACACCCCTTCTCCCGCGACGCTGATCGGAATTCACGCCGCGTTCCGCGGCCCGTCCGCACGCTTCGAGCTGGCGCTGCGGCGATCGATTCATGTGCTCAGGCAGCACGTCTCAGCTTGTTCTCGGCCCACAAGCTGACTTCTCGGTCGTCAATGCGTCCCCCAAAGACCGCCGCTACCGTCTGGACCTATGCAGACGAAAACCGACTTTCTCGCCGACATGACCGCCCGCGGCCTGGTCCAGCAGACCACCGGCGACGAGGCCCTGAAGCACCACCTCTCGACGGGCACCCGGCGGGCCTACGTCGGCTTTGACCCCACCGCCCCCAGCCTGACCATCGGCAACCTGGTCGGCATCATGGCCCTCGTCCGCTTCGCCAAGGCGGGGCACCAGGCGATCGTGGTCGTGGGCGGCGCTACGGGGCTGATCGGCGACCCCTCGGGCAAAAGCAAGGAACGCGAGCTCAACACGCCGGAAACCGTCCGCGTGAACGTCGAAGGGCAACGCCGAATCTACGAAGCACTCTGGGCGAACGCGGGCCTGGGCCGCCCTGAGATCCGCAACAACTACGACTGGTTCAAGGAGATCTCGTTCCTCGACGCGCTCCGCGACATCGGCAAGCACTTCTCGGTCAACATGATGATCCAGAAGGAATCGGTGAAGGAACGCCTGCACAACCGCGACCAGGGCATCAGCTACACCGAGTTCAGCTACATGCTCCTTCAGGCCTACGACTTCAAGCACCTGTGGGAAAAGGAAAACGTCACGATCCAGATGGGCGGGTCGGACCAGTTCGGCAACATCGTGTGCGGCATCGACCTGATCCGGCGCAGCGATGAGGCCTTCCGGGCCTCCGTCGAGCTCGAGGACTCACTGGTATCGCAATACTTGAAGTTCGAGGACAAGAACACCGCCGAGGCGCGCGCGATCGACGCCAAGATCAAGGCCAACGAGAAGACGAGGCTGGAGCGTTCATCGCACGGCCTGACCTGGCCGCTGGTCACCAAGGCCGACGGCGGAAAATTCGGCAAGACCGAGAGCGGCGCGATCTGGCTGACGGCGGATCGCACGAGCCCGTACGCGTACTACCAGTTCTGGCTGAACGCGGCGGACGCGGACGTGATCCGCTTCCTCAAGACCTTCACCCTGCTGGAGATGGCGGAGATCGAGTCGCTGGAAGCCTCGATGAAGGCTAACCCGGGAGCGCGCGAGGCGCAGCGTCGTCTGGCGCAAGAGGCGACGGCGCTCCTGCACGGGCGCGCCGCGATGGAGCACGCCGAGAGCGCGGGCAAGGCGCT
>JAEUJA010000056.1 GCA_016793195.1 Phycisphaerae bacterium | reverse complement strand
ATCGGCAACGACGTCATGGAGGCCGCACGCATCGTCCTCGACGCCATGAAGTTCGACGCCGAGTACGTCCACTGCGATATCGGCTGGGAGTTCTGGTGCAAGGAAGGCAACGCCCTCCCCGATCGCACCATCAAGGCACTCGAAGGCACGACCTGCGGCCTGTTCGGCGCCATCACCAGCAAGCCCCAGGACGACGCCAAGCTGGAGCTCGCCCCCGAGCTCAAGGACAAGAAGCTCGTCTACTTCTCCCCCATCGTCAAGCTCCGCCAGATGTTCAACCTCCACACCAACATGCGCCCGTGCAAGAGCTACCCGGGCAACCCGCTCAACTACCGCGGCACGCGCCTCTCCAACCCCTCCGCCGAGGATGTCCTCGTCGATCAGGTCATCTTCCGCGAGAACACCGAGGGCATGTACGGCGGCATCGAGTTCCACCCCGTGCCGCAGTCCGTCTACGACGCTCTCTGCCTCAACCCCAAGATGAAGCCGTGGAAAGACAAGGGCCTTGAGAACGTCGCCCTCTCCACTCGCATTGTCAGTATTCAGGGGTGCACCAGCATCTGCCGCCAGGCCTTTGAGTTTGCCAAGGCCACCGGGCGCAAGCGCGTCACCCTTGTCGAAAAGCCCAACGTCCTCCGCGAGACCGGCGGCATGATGACCCGCGTCTTCCGCGCAATGGCCGAGGAGTACAAGCAGTTCGGCATCTGGGCCGACGAGGCGAACATCGACGCCATCTGCATGTGGATGTTCAAGAACCCGCAGGACTACCAGGTCCTGGTCGCCGAGAACATGTTCGGCGATATCGTCAGCGACCTGTGCGCCGGCCTCGTCGGCGGCCTGGGCTTCGCCCCCAGCGCCAACATGGGCGACAAATACGCCGTCTTCGAACCGACCCACGGCAGCGCCCCCAAGTACGCCGGCCAATACAAGGTCAACCCCATCGCCATGCTCCTCACCGTCAAGATGATGTTCGATTGGCTCGGCGCGGGCCACGGCGGCGGCGGCGCCAACGAAAAGGACATGGCCACCCGCCTCGAGGCCGCCATCGCCCGCGTCATCAAAGAGGGCAAGGTCCGCACCTATGACATGGGCGGCAAGAGCACCACGCTCGAAGTCGCCAAGGAGATCGCCAAGTACGCGGGGTAGCGATGAGAGTGCCGTCGCCTCGATACCGCACCAGATTCGGAGGGCTTACGGTCGTCGCGGCGTCTCTTGCCCTCCTCTTCGCCGCGCTCGATACCCTCACCATCTTCGGCGCGCTCTACGCCTCCACCAACACGCCCAACTGGCGCGGCGGGTTCGACATCGCGCTCACCAGAGGCTGCCTCTGGCTCCGCACCGGCGACGGCTTCCAACGCGACGGCTCATGGCGCTGGTACGCACCCCAGCCGCGCCGCTGGCTCCCCGCCACCAACCGCTACTCCATCTCCGGCGCGCTGAATTGGCGCGAGACGCTGGTACCCCTCTGGATGTTCTGGGGCGGCGCCATCACCACCGCCATCGTCATCGGCCCTCTCACCCGCGCCCGCCACCGCCGCCGCGGCCTGTGCCTCCGCTGCGGCTATTCTCTCGCGGGGCTCGCCCCGCACGCGCCGTGCCCGGAGTGCGGCCGCCGCCCCCATGCGGATTCCCTCGATTCCGACTCAACCCACCTCCCGTCAGCGTGAGGATGACATGCCGCAGTCCACAACGCGCGGTACATCTCGCGGCCCCATAGGGATCGACCTCCACCTCCGCATCCGCCTCGCGCCCGCCCAGCGCGAGCCCTTTTTCGCCTTTCTCCGCGAGGCTATCCCTTTCTACGAGCGCCCCGGCGGCATCCGCGTCGAGCTGCTCGCAGACGCCGCCGACGACCACCGCTTCATCGAGGTCGTTCACTACGCGACTGAGCTCGATTACCAGCGCGATCAGGCGCGCGTCGCCAATGACCCGACCATGAAGGAAATCCTCGAGCGCTGGCGCGCGTTCCTCGCCGAGCCGCCCATCGTCGAGACCTATCAACGCCATACCCTCTGACGCACGCGTTCACAGGAGTGCCCCGCTTGAATCGAGCTGGCCGTGCATCCATCACCGCGCTCGTCATCTCGGCCCTATCTCTTGTCACCATCGGCACGCCCGCGTGCTCGGCCGGAAGCCAATCACCCGCCGCTCTTCCCTCATCGCCCCAGTCTCCTTCCGATCACGATCAACGCGTCATCGCCCGCCTCGAGGACCTGAAGACCCTCCGCGAAGGCCTTGCCCGCGAGCACGCCGACCCCTTCTTCCGCACGTCGAAGGCCGACTTTTCCGCCGCCGCCGACGCGCTCGCGTCAAGGGCCGCCGACCTGAGCGACGACGCTTGGATCGTCGAGCTCGCCAAGCTCACGGCCCTGATCGGCGACGCGCACACGCGCCTCGTGCTCGTGGCCGGAAAATCCCCCTGCCAGACCAGCTCCACCATCCGCTTTGCCGCGCTCGCCGACGGCTTCTTTGTTGATGCCGCGCCCACCGACCATCTCGATCTCCTCGGCGCTCGCTTGGTCGGCATCAACGACATCCCGATCGACGACGTCTCGCGCCGCCTTCGCACGTTCATGGCCAGCGAGACCGACGCCGACGCCCGCCTCGTCGCCGCGGCCTACCTCAAGTACGACCACGTCCTTCACGCGCTGGGAATCCTCAGCACGCCGGGCACAGTTACCTACACCTTTTGTGGCGGCCGCTCCACCACCGGCAATCCCGCGTCCGACATCAGTGCGCCTCGAAGGGTCGCGTTCACTCCGATCCCCGACGAGTCATCGTGGTCCGGCGCGGTGCTTCCAGACCCGCGTGCAACACCTCTGCCGCCCGGACGCCAGACTCGAAAAGCGTTCTACTGGCACGAGTTCGTCGATGATGGCCGCCTGCTCCTCTGCCGCTACGACCGCTGCGCCGACATGGACGGCAAGAGCGTTTCGGCGTGGGCCGACGAAGTCATCGCCGACGCCAATGCCCGCAGCCCACGCGCCATCGCGATCGATCTGCGTCGCAACGCCGGCGGCAACTCCGGCCTGCTCCACCCGTTGATCAATCTACTGCGCACATGGAAGAAGGGCGACCAGACGCGCCGCGTCTACGCCATCATCGGGCCGGCGACGTTCTCCTCGGGCGTCACCAACGCCCTCGACCTCCGCGCCTACGCCGGCGCGATTCTCGTCGGCGAAGAGCCCGGCCAGGCGACCGGCAGCTTCGGCGAGGTGCGAAGACTCCGCCTGCCGAATTGCGGCCTCGACGTGAGCTACGCCACCACCCGCCGCGACGACCCCAGCGCGCCGATCCCGGTGAACATCGATGTGCCCGCGCCTATGACAAGCGATGCGTACTTCGCCGCTCGCGATCCCGCTGTCGAGGCGATCACCTCGAGTCGATAGCGCCTCGTGGACGCCCCCTTATCGCATCCATATCATCCGAAATTGGAGGCTCAACGCATGTCGGCACCCGCAACATCGTCCAAGAAATACATCTCTCACTCCCTCGCCGAATGGGCCACCTCGCTCCGCTACGAGCAGCTCTCGCCCGCCGCCATCGAAAAGGCCAAGCTCTTCTGGTTCGACTCCCTCGGCTGCGCCCTCGGGGGCTCGCAGCAGGAAGACGCCCACATTCTCCTGGACCACCACAAAGAGATGTCTGGTGGCGCCGCTCTCCAGGGCGGTGCGTCGGGTCCCTGCACCTGCTTCGTCTCCGGCTTCAAGACCAACCCCGTCGACGCCGCTTTTCTCAATTGCCACATGATCCGCGCGATGGATTACAACGACATCTACTGGAAGGCCGACCCCTGCCATCCATCCGACATCCTCGGCGGCCCGCTCGCTCTCTGCGAAATGCTCGGCCTCTCCGGCAAGGACCTCATCCTCGCCAGCGTCATCGCCTATGAAGTCGAGCAGCGCCTCTGCGAGTTCGGCATCCCCGGCGTGCGCGAATACGGCTGGCACCACGCCACCCTCACCTGCTTCGCCTCCCCCATCGCCGCGGGGCGCGTCCTCAACCTCTCCGTCGACCAGATGGTCCAGGCCATCGGCATCAGCGCCGCGCGCACCTTCTCCCCCGGCGCCGTCACCGCCGGAAAACTCACCAACATGAAGAATACCGTCGACCCCTGGGCCACCCGCATGGGCGTCGAATCCGCCCTCCTGGCCAAGCGCGGCTTCTCCGGCCCTGAGCACATCTTTGACGGCAAGGAAGGCCTCTACGCCGTCTTCGGTCATGTTCAATACAAGGGCGCGCCCGCCAAGTTCGACACGAGCTTGCTCCTCGACAAGCTGCCGCACGCCGCCGGCGACCACTACCGCATCCAGGACTGCGGCATGAAGTCCTTCCCCATCGAGGCCCTCTCGCACGCGCCACTCACCGCCATGATGAAGTGCGTGAAGGAGAACGCCATCAAGCCCGCCGACGTCGGCGAGATCAAGGTCGAGGTCATCGCCCGCGCCGCCGACATCCTCGGCGATCCTCATAAGTACCGGCCCGACTCCAAGGAAACCGCCGACCACTCGCTCCCCTACTGCATGGCCGTCGGCCTTGTCGACGGGATGGTCACGCCCCTGCAGTTCAAGGAATCGCGCGTCCTCGACAAATCACTGATCCCCGTGATGGACAAGGTCAAGGTCGTCGCCAACGACGAGTTCGAGGCGCTCTTCCCGAAGTTCCAGCCCTCGCGCGTCACCATCACGACCACCTCGGGCAAGTCGTTCGCCACCCGCGTCGACGTGCCCAAGGGCGACCCGCGCGACCCCATGACCGCCGAAGAGATCGGCGTGAAGTTCCACGCGCTGGGCGACGAGGTCATCGGGCGCGCCAAGTGCGACGCGCTGGCCAAGGCCGTCATGTCGCTCGAGTCGTGCGCCGACATCCGCGAGTTCACGAAACTCGGCGTGAAGTAGCGCGCGGGCGTATCCCGGGGGGGCGTGGCTATTCGACGACGCGCGACAGGGAGGTGAGGTCGGCGG
>JAEUJA010000041.1 GCA_016793195.1 Phycisphaerae bacterium | reverse complement strand
CGCACCTCCCGCGTGCCGGGCACGCGCGTGCAGGATACCGGCGGGCGGCTCGGGGATGTTGAACCGACGCGACGGCCGCAACGCCTTGGTCGCGGGCGACGGACGCTCGGACGGACTCCTACAGTTGGACGCCCAGGGTGTAGCTCAGCTTGGTAGAGCGTCTGGTTTGGGTCCAGAAGGCCGCAGGTTCAAATCCTGTCACCCTGATTCGCCGCCCCACTGTGGTAGGCTCGCGGCATGAGCTATGAGCAACCGCAGCAGCCACCGCAGCCACAGCAGCCGCGGCCGCACTCCGCGGAGTTCTTCAACGAGACCCGTGACTACTGGTGGAACGCGGACTTTCTGCGCCTGATGGCGGAGCGGCTTGAGTTCGCGAAGGTTTCGCGCGTGCTCGATGTGGGCTGCGGCGTCGGGCACTGGACGTTTGCGCTCGCGGGCGTGCTGCCGCAGACCGCGCGGCTCACCGGCGTTGATCGCGAGGACGAGTGGGTGAGCAAGGCAGCGCAGCGGATGAAGGACGCGGGGCTCGGCGATCGCTGCGAGTTTGTCCGCGGCGACGCGATGTCGCTGGCGTTCGCCGATGCGTCGTTCGACCTGGTGACGTGCCAGACGGTGCTGATCCATCTCAAGGACCCGAAGGGCGCGATCCGGGAGATGATGCGCGTCGCCAGGCCGGGCGGGCTGGTGCTGACGGTCGAGCCGTGCAACATGGCGAGCATGGGCGTCTTCAGCAGCGTTTCCGATTCGCTCCCGACGGAAGTTGTCGCGGCCAACCTTCGCTTTCAACTCATGCTCCAGCGCGGCAAGCGGGCGCTGGGGCTTGGGTTCAACTCGCTGGGTGATCTTGTGCCCGGGATGATGGCGGAGCTTGGGCTGCGGGACATCCGCGCGTACATGTCGGACCGTGCGACGCCGATGTACCCGCCGTATGACAAGCCGCACCAGCGGGCGGAGGCGCGGCAGTGGAAGGACTGGCACGCGCGCGAGCACTGGGTGTGGGACCGGGCGACGACGCTCCAATATTTCCTCGCGGGCGGCGGCGACGAGCGGGAGTTTGAGGTTCTGTGGGAGCAGGCGGGGCGCTTGATGGCGGCCGAGATCGCGGCGATCGAGGCCGGCACGTTCCACTGCGGCAATCCGCACATCACGTATCTGGTTGCGGGGCGGAATGCTTGAGTTGCGACGCGGTCGCCTGATGCCGCGAGCGGCACCGCCCGCCAACGCGGAACCCTTGGAAGGCGTGGCGATTTGGCGGCCCCGCCCCGGCAGGGGCGGAGGAGGCCCTACGCGAGCATGCCGTTCTTGCGGAGAATGAGAAGCAGCATCGCGAACATCCGCTGAAACACAAAGTCAACGTGCTCCGCGTCAACGATTTCCGGTTTGCTTGTCTCTGAGTGTCTGATGCGAAAGTCGTTGCCGATTTCGGTGAGCGCCTTCGCTTCTGCTTCAAGTACCGCTCGCATCCGTGGCTCGGCGGAACAAGCGTCGAGAAGGAGCGTCGAGCCACGCTTCTTGTCCTGGTCCTTCACGGTCTTGAGGCGCTCCCATGCGTCCCACGCTCGCTCCAATGCCTCCTGACGAATGCAAGGGTCCGGGCTCATGAACTTTGTGCGTGCTTCCCCAAGCAGTCGGTCCAGAACGTCGTCGCAAGTTTGGAACACCGCCCGGCGGACCGCTTCTCCGGTGGGATCATCCAGTATCCGCTGCATAAGACCTTCGTCGGTCATGCGGAGTGCGATACCGTTTCGTTGCAGGAGCAGATTCACGTCCGCACGGAACTCCTCCTGACCGGCCGCAACATCGAACCGGAAATGGTCGTGCTTGTAGAAGCCGTGGTGGCTGGAGATCGACGCGAGCGCCATGTACCGGTGACAGAACTCGAGGAAGTCGCACGCGGTGGCTACATCCGGCACGGTGTCCCATCCAGGCCACGACGGCACCTCCGCCTGAAGAGTCTGGTTGAGCGCGTTGGCATCGGTCCCGCAGCAGGTCGACGGGGAATCTGGGCATCCATCCGGGAAGGTGTTGCCGAAATTACCCTTGGAAATGCTGCGCCGAACAAGCGTGGTCAATCCCCTCCACGTCGTCTCGCTGATTTCGTGGTGGGTGGGCGCCCGCGGCCCAAACTCGCGATCAGTGAAGTACTCATGCGTGCCAGCCATAGGAGCCATTTTAGTTCCTCCGCCCCTATCGGGGCGGGCCGCTTCTCCACCACGTCTTCCACGGGTTCCGCGACGCGCGAGAGCCGCGTCGCTCCACCCGTGGCAACATCCCGCGGCCCTGCTGGGGCCGAAGGCGGCGATGCGCGGAGTCGGCGATGCGCAGTGTCTGTGTCTTTCGCGGGGATGGGTGCGGGAAGGGGTGAAGGCTCGACACGCTGCTCCGCTTGAAGTGCGAGGCGACGGGCGTCAAGGACTCCCTCGCCTCGCTCCCGGGATTTCGCGCGCCGGCGGGACTCGATCGGCTATGCTGTGAGCGAGCGTCCCGGGCGTCGGGGCGGATGACGGCACACGATTCTCGATCGGAAGCGCACGCAACCATCCATCCACACCGAGCCGCGGGCGGGGACGATCGAAGAAGCCATCATCGAGGCCGGCGCGCCGGGGAGTGCGGGCTCGCTAGAGCGTGCGGGCTCGCCGACGCGTGTGGGGACGACGGCGAGCGTGCGATCTCGTGAGCCCGGCGGTGTCGTTCGGCCGCTGGCGTTGCCGGCGACCGTGGTGGCGCCGCCGCCATCGACGGGGCGGGCGCGGGTGCGCTGGGGATACTCGCTGAGCATCGTGGGTGTTCATGCGTTGTCGCTGCTGGCGCTGTGGGGATGGTTCTTTTCGTGGACGGGTCTCGTGGCGTGCGTGCTGGGGCTGTATGTGTTCGGCACGCTGGGCATCAACATCGGGTTTCATCGGCTGCTCACGCACCGGAGCTTCGCGTGCCCGCGCTGGGTGGAACGGACGCTGGCGATCCTCGGGGTGTGCTCGCTGGAGGAGGGGCCGGGGCGATGGGTCGCGATCCATCGCCAGCATCATCAACATTCCGATGAACAGCCCGACCCCCACTCGCCGCTGGTGGCGTTCCTGTGGGGGCACGTCGGCTGGCTGCTGGTGAACAACAGCGCGACCGACACGATGCACCTCTACCAGCGATACTCGCGCGACCTGATGAGCCAGGCGTTCTACCTGAAGCTCGAGCGCCGGCTGGCGTGGATGTGGGTGTACATCGCGCACGCGGCGGCGCTGGCGGGGGTGACGGCGCTGATCGCATGGGCGGCGACGGGCAACGCGGCGTTGGCGGGACGCCTGGCCGCCAGCATGGTGGTGTGGGGCGTGCTGGTGCGGACCGTGCTGGTGTGGCACATCACCTGGAGCGTCAACTCGCTGTCGCACCTTTTCGGGTACCAGAGCCACGACACGGGGGAGAACAGCCGCAACAACTGGCTGGTCGCGCTCATCTCCAACGGCGAGGGCTGGCACAACAACCACCACGCCGATCCACGCTCGGCGGCGCACGGGCACCGCTGGTTCGAGCTCGATGTGTCGTACCTGACCATCGTCGTGATGGAGAAGATGGGGCTGGCGTGGAAGGTGATGCGTCACGATCGGCGGGGCGCGGCGCTGGAGTGATCGGCGTGAAATCAGGGCGATGGTGTGCGGAAGACACCTCGGGGCGCGACGCGTGCCACGCCCCGGCAATGGGCAATGGGCAATGGAAATGGAAGGGCGCGACGCGTGAACCGAATTCGCGTTGCCTCGCGGATGGTGCCTGCGGGCGTGGGCGCCGGGGCCGCGAGTTCCGACGGGGTGACCGGGAATCCCGCGTGCGATGGCGTGCTCGACTGGCCGCGGGCGATCATGCTGCCTAGACTTCTTCGTGATTTCTGTTCTGGCCCGGCCACGTCGGTCGAGTCTCCAGGTCTCCCGACGCTTTCTCTGCCCGAGCCCAAGCACCGGAAAATTGAATCTGTTCTCTCGGGCAAGGATCGAAAGCTATGAAGCTTTACGTTGGTAATCTCTCGTTCAACACCTCCGAGGCCCAGCTCCGCGAGCTCTTCGCCGCCCACGGCGAGGTGACCTCCGCGTCGCTGGTCATGGACCGCGAGACCGGCCGCCCGCGCGGCTTCGGTTTCGTCGAGTTCAGCAACGATGACCACGCCCGCGCCGCGATGGCGGCCCTGGGCGGGAAGAACGTCGATGGTCGCGACCTCACGGTCAACGAGGCCAAGCCCCGCGAGGGCGGCGGCGGTGGTCGCGGCGGCTTCGGCGGCGGCGGCAGCCGCGG
>JAEUJA010000040.1 GCA_016793195.1 Phycisphaerae bacterium | reverse complement strand
CACGCCTGCCGAATTGGCAGGCTCGGTTCTTCTCGGGGTCCGCCCATAGACGGCCGGATTCCCGCGGGGACCCGCCTCACACCCGCTTGGCCTCGCACATCGTGGCCGGGCTCGTCACGCGCAGTTCCGTCGCACGCCCCGACTCAACCCGGAACGTGAGCCGCACGTCCGCCCCGCCCGCCGGGATGAACACGCACGAACCCTGGTGAAAGATGTTGCGCGGCGCTCCGCCCGGACGCTGCACCGCCAGCGGCCCGCCCTCGCGCGCGAACACACTGAGCCGCTCGTCCGCCGAAGCACCAAACGCATACTCCCCGCACAGCCGCGCCCGCTCCTCCTCGCTCAGGGGCTCATCCGCATAGCGAAGGTCCGCGTCGCCCAGCGCGGCCAGGTACTCAACCACCCCGCGCGCCGTGCCCCCGCCCGACCTCGCGTGCGCCAGCAGCGTGATGCCGTGCGGCCCGTGGCGGCGCTGGATCCCGGGAAAGGCCTCGACAAGACCCTTCACCATCGCCAGATGACCCATCATCGCGTGCGTGAAAATGTCCGGGCGCGCTCCCCGCTCGATGAGAAGCGTCGCGATCTCGCGGTTTCCCACGTGCGACGCCGCGCCAAGCGCCGTCTCCCAATCGCCGAATCCCCAGTCCAGCGCCGCGTTGGCTAGCTGCGGCACGTCGCCCAGCATCGCCCGCACCCGCTCCACCTTCCCGTGGCAGACGCCGACGAACTCTCGCACCACGTCCGGCTCGTGCGATGGAAACGCCGCGCCGACCACGCGTGCGGCGACTTCCGGCTGCCCGCGGCACCACGCCGTCGCCACCAGCGCGGGCGCGATGCCAAGAAAAACCCGGCGCGGATGATCTTCCATCGTGGAATCTCCTCGAACCCGGCGTGCACCACCTTGTACACGCGTTCACGCCGCGGGTTGCACAATCCACACGCCGGCATCCTCTTCGCCCCCGACTTAGACTTGCCGCGTGAGCCAGCACGGCCATCCATCACCCCGCGAGCCCGAGCCACGCGACGCCGTTCCCACGCGCTCGATCGCGTTGGACGCCGAAGACTCGCACGCCGGGTCTTCAAGCGCCAGCTCGCCGCAAACGCCCGGCTCCACGCCCTTCGCCGGCGCCATGAGCCCGACCGCCTCGCGCGCCATCGGCCCCGTCGCCGGCGACATGATCGGGCCCTACCGCATCCTCGAAACGATCGGCGAAGGCGGCTTCGGCATGGTCTATCTCGCCGAGCAGCGCGAGCCCGTGCGCCGGCGCGTCGCGCTCAAGGTCCTGAAGGCCGGGATGGACAGCACCGAGGTCGTCGCACGCTTCCAGGGCGAGCGCCAGGCCCTGGCGCTCATGGATCATCCCAACATCGCCAAGGTTTTCGACGCGGGCATGACCGACCTGGGCCGCCCGTTCTTTGTGATGGAGCACGTGCCCGGCGTGCCGATGACGCACTTCTGCGACCAGCACCGACTCTCGATCGAAGATCGCCTGCGCCTCTTCGCCGATGTCTGCCGCGCCGTGCAGCACGCCCACCACAAGGGCGTGATCCACCGCGACCTCAAGCCCTCGAACATCCTGGTCTCGCGCGTCGACGAAAAGCTCGTGCCCAAGGTGATCGATTTCGGCATCGCCAAGGCCGTCACGCAGCGATTGTCCGACGCCACGGTCTACACCGCCATCGGACGCATGATGGGCACGCCCGACTACATGTCGCCCGAGCAGGCCGGCACCGGCGCCGAGGACATCGACACCCGCAGCGACATCTACTCGCTCGGCGTCATCCTCTACCAGCTCATCACCGGCTGGCTCCCCTTCGAGGCCAACACCCTCCGCACCGCGGCCTACGAAGAGATCCAGCGCATCATCCGCGAGGTCGATCCGCCCCGCCCAAGCGATCGCCTCTCGCAGATCAACGCCATGGGCCGGTCCGACTCCACCGCCGCCTCGTCGCTCGACCACGTCGCCAAGGTCCGAGGCACCGACGCCGCATCGCTCCGAAAGTCCGTCCGCGGCGATCTCGACTGGATCACCATGAAGGCGATGGAGAAGGACCGCGCCCGGCGCTACGACGCCGCCAGCGCCCTGGCCCAGGACGTCGATCGCTTCCTCGCCAGCGAGCCCGTCACCGCCGGCCCCCCCAGCGCGTCCTACAAGCTCGCCAAATTCGTCAAACGCAATCGCCTCGGCGTCGCCTTTGGCGCCACCGCCGCGCTCCTCTTCGCCGCCGGCGTCGCCGGCACCGCCGTCTTCGCCGTCCGCGAAAACGCCAGAAAACGCGAGCTCGAACAACGCGAGAAAGACCTCACCCAGGCCACGCAGTTCCAATCCGCCATGATCGCCGGCATCGACGCCGAATCCGCCGGCAAACGCCTGCTCGCTCGCCTCGCCCGCGACCTCGAAACCGCCCACAAACTCGCCGGCGACAACCCCCGCCCCGACGACGCCACCGCCCCCGCCTCCGATCTCGTCGCCCTCGCCCTCTCAAAGCTCAACGGCACCGACGTCGCCCTCGACTTCATCGACCAGACCATCCTCGCCCCGGCCTCCGCCGCGATCGACCAGCAGTTCAAGGACCAGCCCGTTATCGACTCCATGCTCCGCCAGACGCTCGGCGAAACCTACGCCCGCCTCGGACAGCTCGAAAAATCGCTCCCCTACTTCCAACGAACCCTCGCCCTCCGAAAACAAGCCCTCGGCCCCGACCACCCCGAAACCATCAACGCCACCGGAAACTACGGATACATCCTGCACGCCCTCGGAAAACTCGACGAGGCCGAACCCTTCTACGCCGAGGCCGTCGGCCGCCTCGAAAACGCCCGCGGCCCCGACGCCCCCGAACTCGCCCCACACCTCAGCAACCTCGCCATGCTCCGCGCCGACATGGGCAAGCCCAAGGACGCCATCCCCCTCTACCAACGCGCCCTCGCCATCCAGACCAGCGCCGCCGGGCCCGATCACCCCGACACGCTCCTCTTTGAGAACAACCTCGGCGGCGCCCTCGAAGCCATCGGAGACAACCCCGCCGCCGAGGCCCACTACCGCCGCTACCTCGAAGGCACGCTCCGCACCCAGGGACAGGACAACATCGACGCCCTCACCGCCATGAACAACCTCGCCGGCGTCCTCGAATCACAGGGCAAAACCAACGAAGCCGAGGAGATGTACCGCCGATCCCTCGAACGCCGCAAAAAACTCCTGGGCTCCACCCACCCCTCCACACTCCTGGCCGTCAACAACCTCGCCTACCTCCTCAACCGCACCGAGCGCGCCCCCGAAGCCGCCGAGCTCACCGCCGAGGCCCTCGCCGCCGCCCGTGAGTTCCTCGGCGCCGACCATCCGCGAACCCTCACGCTCCAGCACAACCACGCCGAGGCCCTGCGCCGCGCCGGAAACCCCGCCCAGGCCGAGCACGAGTTCGCCCTGCTCCTCTCCGCTCGCGCCCGCGTCCTCGGACAGGCACACGCCGACACCCTCGCCACTCGCATGAGCCGCGCCCTGGCCCTCCGCGACCTCGGCCGCGCCGGCGAATCGGCCAAGGAACTCGAAGAAACCTCCGCCCTCGCCAACGACTCGCTCGACCCCAGCACGCCACTCCTCGCCGCCATCCGCACGTCGCTCCGAGAGGTCTACGAACGACTCGACACGCTCGAACCAAACCGCGGCTGGGCCGCCAAGGCCGCCACGCTCGGCGCCAACGATCACCCCCAACCCGACACGTCCACGGGCGGCTCCAAGTAGCCATGCCGACACGCCGCCGCCACCCCCGCTCCCTCCGCCAGGACATCGCCGCCTCCGTCGACCTCCCGCCCTCGCTCGTCCCCTCCATCGCACGCGTCTTCGACGCCATGGAATCCCTCGGAAGCTCACCCCGCGCGATCGTGTCGCTCCTGCAACGCCACGCCCCGCCCCACCCACGACGACCCCTACGCGTCCTCGACCTGGCCTGCGGCAAGGGAGACCTGGCCATCACCCTCGCACGCCGCTTCGCCTGGCGCGTCCTGGCCATCGACGCCTGCCCGGACTTCATCACGCACGCGCAAGCCCGGGCCGCCCGCCTCGGCGTCGATCACCTCTGCGACTTCCGCGCCGCCGAGATCACAAGCGCCCTCCGCCCCGGCCGCGGCACGCTCGCCCACCACACGCCCTTCGACCTCGCCCTCATGATCGGCCTTTGGCCAACCGATCGCGCCGCGCCGCTCCTCTCGCGCCTCGTCCGCCCACGCGGCCTCTACCTCATCGACGACGCCTTCGCCATCCACGAAAACGCCGCCGAACGCCTCAACACCCCCACCCTCGATCTCGCGCTCGCCGCGATCCGCGCACGCGGCGACGACGTGCTCCACGCGGCGCACACGCCCCTCCCCTCCGTCCGCGCCTCCAACGCACGCATCCTCGCCCACCTCGCTCGCAACGCCCGCGCCCTCGCCCGCCAGCGCCCGCCGCTCCGCCCCGCCCTGGCCGAGTTCCTGGACCGCCAGCGCCACGCCTCGCGCGCGCTCGAGCGCGACCTCCGCCCCGCCCTCGTCCTCGCCCGACGCGCCTGACTCCCCTCTCCTCCGCGCTCCGCGGCCCCACTCAGATTCCGCTCCGTTGAACTCTTCTCTCCCCGACTCCCCACTCCCGACTCTCGACTCCCCATTCCTTATTGCCCATTGGAGCATCTGCGTATTCGGTGGCCCGCCTCTCCGAGGCGGGTTTTCTCCGCTGATTTCAAGGGTCCGCCATCATCAAAGCGAATAGTTCAGAGATCCCCATTGCCCATTGCCCATTGCCCATTGCCCATTGCCGAATGCCGAATGCCGAATGCCGAATGCCGAATGCCGCGCCATTCTGTTAGTACCCACTCACCACCGCGCCGCAGCGCACCAATGTGTCCGTCTTTTTTCCCTCTTTCCATTTTCCTGAAAAAAATCTTCGCGCTTCCTCTCCCCGCGCGCAACCCCCTCCGCGGCCTTGTCTTCCTTTGCCATTTGCCCATTTGCTACTTGGCCATTTCTCCCCCGCATCACCGCGATTCTGCGCACCAATGTGTCCGTCCACCCACTGGTTGGAGAGTGCGTGTGTTCCCCGCCGCTCTTTGACAAGTGAATACGCCTGCTTTGGGCGGCCCGGCGGGCCCCGCCGGTGCGTGGTGCTCCGGGTGGCGTGGTCAAGCCCGCTCCGGGCCTTGACCACGTTCGTATGAATCCCCGCGCCCCGCTCTCCCCCACCGGTCGGTGGCTTTTCTTCATTTGCCATTTGGCGATTTGGCCATTTGGCGATTTCCACCGGGCGTGCCATCAACGTCGCCCCGCGACATCGAAGCTCTTCGCGCCCCTCGCTCCGGCAACCCACCCCGTCACGTCCTCACTTCAACTGCTCGTCCGTCAGCATCGTCATGATCGAATGACGAATCCCCCACTTGCTCATCTTCGCGCCATCATCAAAATCCCGCATCGGCACCGGGTCGATCCCGAAACCCTGCCCCGCCGTCTGCAACTGGTTGTACGGCGTCGTCGGGTCCCAGCGATACGAGAACACCGCGCCCTGCGCCCCATTGGCAAACGCGATCGGCACACGCGAGCTCGTCCACACGTCATACAACATGCACGTCAGCCAGCCCTCGTCCAGCGCCGTGTTCCCCACGCGCGACGTGCGATACGCGATCATCTGCCCGTTGAGCCCCGGCCCGCCCTGGTGGAACAGGTACAGCTGCCCAGCGTTGTTGAACGCGACGATCGGACGCGTCACCGTCCCGTTGCCCGAACCCTCGCCGCGCGTCCACTTGGTCTCCTGCTCGTGGATGCGATCGCCGTTGACGTTGCACCACGTGACGCGCATGCACCAGTTCACGCCGCGCGAGTTCTGATACGCCGTCGCCACGATCAACTTGTTCGTCCCCGGCTCGACGCCAAGGCCCGCGGGCACCACCGAGCGAACCTCCAGCTTCGTCGGCGGCGTGACCACCGGCTTGCTGAAATCGTTGTCCTTGAACGTCATCCAGCGCGCATCCAGTGTGTCGTCCTGGTTCCGCGTCACCAGCAGCACGCGATCCCCCACGCGGCACACCGACAGATCGATCGGCGGCACGTCGGGGATCTTCACCGTCGCCCCGATCTCCGTCCCCGTGAACTTCGTCACGTGCCAGCCATAGATGTGATGGTGGATCATCAGGCCGTAGTCCGGCCCGCCCACCAGCAGGGGCTCGCGCTCGGTCGCGGTGCTGGGAACATTCCGCGGCTCGTGCCACGTGTTGTCGCCCTTGTACGCGCGTATCCACACGTGATCGCGCGTCTGATCGACCGACGCGAGATAGCACACGTCGCCGACATACGCCAGCGCCGGCCCGGTGCCGGTGATGTCGACGTTGCCGCGCACGCCGCAATTGGTCGACCCGCCGTAGTTGATGTCGGCCTCAACCGGCGTGTCGTCGAACTTGCCGTTGTGGTTCCAGTCGATCATCGTTGTACCGTCGCCGTTGTCCTTGAGCGTGAAGCGGTACGGGTGGTTGGCCAGGTACTTCAGGTCGGCGTAGGGATAGGGGAGTTTCTCGCTGAGATTCCGCTCGTCCAGGCTCGTGTCGCGGAACTGCCCGCGGGAGAAGTGGATCTTGTTCCCGTCGCCGTCGAACGAATAGCTGAACGCGTACGACATCAGCGACGGATAGAGCGGGCACCACGCGGCGGGCGAGTCGCCCTCGTGCCCGAGCGACATCTGATGCCCGAACTCGTGGGCGAAGACGGCCCATCCGTTGCCGCACCCGCCCATGTCGCCGCTCTGGGCCGCCTGCCCACCGCCCCAAGGCGTGACCTGCATCCAGTGCATGAGCCCGCGCTCGTTCTTGGCGAAGTACTTGGCGCCGACATCCCACCACGCCAGCGCCTGATCTTCCTTGGCGACCGGCGTGGGGAGCGGGCGGACGTGGACCCAGATGCCGGTCGAGCCGTCGGGGTTCGGTGTGTTCAATTCACGATACAAACGCTGCACGTGCGGGATTTCGTTGGCGAACTGCTTGGGATCCACGCCGTCGAAATACGACGCGTTGCAGATGACGTCCTGGCGTCGCGGGTTGAGCTGCTTGTCGCGCTCGGCGTCGGGGCGGTCCTTGGCATAGAGGGGGATGTCGGGCCCAAGGTCGACGCCGCGCGGCAGGCCGTTGACCTCCCAGCCGTCGAGGAGCGAATCGTCGTCGGTGTCGCGGTCGAGGGGATCGGTGCCGAGCTCGCGTTCCTGCTGGTCGGCCAGGCCGTCGGCGTCGGAATCGAGGCCGGCGGGATCGCCGAGAGTGACAACACGGATAACGTGATGATCATGCGGCTGGCGGCACGCGTAGACGACGCCCAGTTCGCTGGCTTCGCCCCTGATGCGCGGTCGTGCAGCGCCAAACTCGAACATCGCGACTGCCTTCGCATCCGGTTCGTACGGCGGAGCAGAGTCGCGAATGAGCCTTTCCATTCCCTCGCTCACCGCATTTCCAATCGCTCGGCCCAGCGTCGCGCTCAGGAATGTTCCAAGGGTCTTTTCGACCACCCCGCTCGGCGCCTCCGGCGTTCCAGGTTCCGGCACAATCGCACGATCTCGGACAATGAACGCCTTGTTGTCGCTGCTCCACAATCGGCCGTGCCCTTCGCTCGTGCGATCGGCGCCCTTGAACGTCACGCCGTCCGGCGCCGCCAGCGTCACCACCTGATCGAACTTCCCGTCCTTGGGCGAGCCGACGACGCGCACCTCGTGCGGCCCGATGATCGCGATCTCCTGACCCGGCAGGTCGGCGATCCACTCGCCGCCCGCGAGCGCCACCGCGTTCTCCGGGCCGTTCTCCAGGATCATCTGCCAGCCCGCGGCCTTCCAGCCGTGGACATTGGGCGAGTAGAACAACTGTCGCCCGGCGTTGTAGGTAAAGAGATCGTCGAGCCCGTCGGCGTTGAAATCCGAGCCCGCGTAGAGCGAGCAATCGCTGCCTGAGGTGTACCAGTCGTTGGCCTTGGGCGAGTCGTCGAACGCGGGGCGCGCGCCGTCGGTCGTGCCGCGGGCAATCCCCGACAGCGAGGTCAGCGCGAGAAACGTCACGGCCGCGGCCTTGGATTTCATCAATCGAATCGTCTTCGTCGGCATCATCGTGCTCCGTTGGGCAAGCTTCTACTCTACCGGATCGGGAGGTCCGTGTGCGACGCAATCGGACGCGGGCCGCCCGCTATTGTGCCGGACGTTTGTGAAACTCACGCCGAACAGGAGCCCATCATGGGGTTCATCCGACACATCCCGGGGTCCAAACCGATCGAGCCCGCGCGCCATCACGACAAGACGCTCGGCGTGGGGGTGCTGGGACTGCACGAGGGGCGCACGCTTTTGCTCGCGCTTGCGACGCGCTGCAGCGATGCGAGGCCAGTCGCGGGCTGCGACCTGTCGCACGAGAAGATCGAGGCGTCCAAGAGCGAGCTCCCCGATCTCTTCTACACGACCGATTACGACCAGATGCTGAAGCGCCGAGACGTCGACATCGTGGCGATCTACACGCCCGACGCGCAGCACGGCGAGCACATCGTGAAGGCCTTCGAGGCCGGCAAGCACGTCATCTGCACCAAGCCCCTGGTCAACAGTGTTGAGGACGCGCGGCTGATCCTCGACGCGGGACGCCGCACAGGATGCAAACTGCTGGTCGGGCAATCGACGCGGTTCTTTGAACCCTTCCGCCGGCAGCGTGCGGCGTTCGAGCGCGGCGAACTCGGCACGCTCGAACTCGTCGACGCGCACTACATCCACCGCATGGACTGGTACTACGACAAGAGCCCGTGGGCCGCCAAGGGCACCGACTGGGTCTTCCTGGGACTTTCCCACCCGATCGATCTCTTGCGCTGGTACCTCGGGCCGATCGAGCGCGTGAGCGCGATGGCGAGCACCTCGGCGCTGGGGCGCGAGCGCGGCGTGGTCGGGCCGGACATCTACGTCGTCAACGCGTTCTCGCAGTCCGGTGCGCTGGGGCGGGCGATGGGGCACTACGGCTGCCACGAACTCCCCCGGGCGCGCAACTGCATCGAACTCATGCTCTACGGGAGCGACTCGACGAGCCAGGCGCAGTACCACGACATGCGCTACACGCACCTGGCCAAGGACGGCACGGAGGTCGTTGAGGATGCCCTGTACGCCGGGCGGCACTACTACTTCAACAGCGAGGTTCACGGCATGCACTACGGCGAGTTTGCCAACTACGCGGAGCACTTCGCGCGATCGATCATTGATAACTCGGACGCCTCGCCGTCGCTGGAGGAGGGGGTCGAGACGTTTTGCATCATGGAGGCGGTGCGGCGTTCGTCGCGCGAGGGCGTGGCGGTGGAGGTGCGGCCGCTCTTGAAGCAGGTGGGGCTGTAGACGCGCGGGGCGGTGCGATCGTTGGCAACGCCGCTCGGCGGCGCGCACCAGGAGTGTCGGGCGGTGTACGCTGTGGGCGATGGCGGATCGGATACTGATCGCGGTGGCGGCGGGGCGCGAGGCGCGGGCGGTGCTCGACGCGCTGTCGCCCGATGCGCCGACGCCGGACGAATGGTGCATTGTGTCGGTCGGGGCGGCGGTCGGGGCGGTGGACGTGCTGCGCACGGGCGTGGGCAAGTCCAATGCCGCGGGGGCGACGGCGCGGTTTCTCGATCCGGCGCGGCA
>JAEUJA010000339.1 GCA_016793195.1 Phycisphaerae bacterium | reverse complement strand
GAGAGGGAACTCGAAGGATTCGAAGAGCGCGAAGGGACGCGGAAGAGAAGAGAACTCGGAGGAATCAGAGGGGAGCGGAGGAACGCGGAGGGGAGAAGAGGTCAAGGCAGAGGCACAGAGGAGAAGTTGAACGCAGAGGTCACAGAGAGCACAGAGGAGGAGGAGAGAAGGAGGAGAGCAGAGGGGAGAAGAGAAATCGAAGGGATCGAAGACGTGGTCAAGCCCGGCAAGGCCCGGGCTAGACCACGCCACCCGGAGCAGAGCAGAGCGGAGCGGAGAAGAGAAGAGCGGAGAAGAGAAGAGAATGCACAGACCGGCGGGGAACGGCGGGCCACCCGGTACGAAGCGCATCGATGTCGAGGTCGACATCGATGGCACGGCGTGTTGAAACTCGAAGAACGTGGTCAAGGCACCAAGGCGGGCCTTGACCACGCCACCCCGAGCAGAGCGGAGTCTCAGCGGCGATAGCCGAGCGGGTGTTCGATGAGTGAGTAGGCCTCGCGGAGGATGCTCATGGAGAGGTACCCGGCGAGGGCGACGGCGCCGATGATGATGGCCTCGGTTCGCAGGCCGGCGCCCAGGAGCCAGGCGACGGCGTAGAGGGGCATCCAGAGCGAGGAGTATCGTGGGAGTTTCTCGGCCATGCGCGGGCCGACGCCGAGCGACACGGCGCGTCGCGCGATCAGGGCGCCCATGAGCAGGACGAGCAGCGCGACGACGGCGGGGGTCCATGATTCGAGGATGGTCGGCCAGAGCGTGGCGCTCTTTCGGAGGCCGAGCCACGCCAGCGCGCCGGAGACGCCGACCCACGCGAGGGCGGTGGCGACGAGCGCGCGGGGGGAGGCTCGCGGCGGTTTGCGCGACCAGAGGTGCGTGAGCGCCGCGACGAGCGTTGCCTGCGTCAGGATGAGCCATGCGGGGACGACGAAGGCGAGGTCGACGGCGGGGAGGAACATGTGGGCGGCGAAGATCGAGCCCAGCGCGACGAAGCCGAACGCGGGGACGAACTTGGCGGCGCCGTTGAAGACGAGGATGGCGGCGGCGAGGACGGCGTTGAGGAGGACGGCGTGGTTGTCGAGGAGGGCGGCGCCGACGAAGCTGGCCAGGAGGGTGCCGGTGGCGCTGGCGACGGCGGTTTGCTCGGTGAGCAGGCCGCGGGCCAGGGGGCGGTCGGGGCGGAGGAGTCGATCGCGTCGGCGGTCGAGCAGGTCGTTGAGTGTGGCGCCGAAGGCAAAGAGGGAGACGGCGTTGAGGCCGCTGGCCAGGAGCAGGAGCCAGAGTGGACGCGTGGCGAGGTCGAGGTGGTGGGGCTCGGTGGGGGCGGCGCGGACCCACAGGACGACGAACCAGACGTTGGCGACGACGGCGAACGCCGACGACACGCGGGTGAGGCGGAGCACCGGGGCGATGCGTTCGAGGAAGCGTGTCACGGCGTGATGGTACGGTGGATGGGCGTGCGGGCGGGCGATTCGGCGTGGGTGGGGGACTACCATCGTGGCCCATGCCACACAAAGCGAAGCAGAGCGGGACGGACGCGGGATCGCGCGGGGGATCGGGTGGGGGCGCACCCCGGGTGCTGGTGGCGGTGAGCCGCTACAACGCGAGCGTGACCGACGCGCTGCTGGAGGGCGCGGTGGAGGCGTACACGGATCGCGTGGGTCGTTCGGGGGAGCTGGAGATCGTGGGGGTTCCGGGGGCGTTTGAGCTGACGGCGGCGGCGCGGGCCGGCGCGGTGTGCGGGCGGTTCGACGGCGTGGCGGCGCTTGGGTGCATCATCAAGGGCGAGACGTCGCACGATGAGTACATCGCGCACGCGGTGGCGCAGGGGTTGACGGCGATCACGGTGAGCACGGGGATGCCGATCGGGCTGGGTGTGCTGACGGTGAACATCGCGGCGCAGGCGCGGGCCCGCGCGGGCGGGAAAAAGGGGAACAAGGGGCGCGAGGCGATGGAGGCGCTGCTGGACACGATCGAGTTGGTGCGGGCGATCGAGGCGGGCGAGGACGAGGGCGTCGCAACATCGGGCGGGCGCGCGATCCCTGACAAAGCGAGGGGCGGGGGTGGGCGTGCGGTCGGTCGTGGCGTGAAGGGGAAACGCTGATGGCCACGCCGCGGGAAGTTCGACGCCTGGCGTTTCAGTTGCTGTTTCAGCTTGACGCGGGCGCGACGGCGGAGGCGATGATGGCGTCGGCGCCCGAGGGCGAGGGGCTGTCGCCCAAGGACCAGATGAAGGCGGCGGAGCTGGCGCACGGGGCGTTCGAGGCGCGGGCGGAGTCGGATCGCGAGATTTCGGAGTTGTCGCCGCAGTGGCCGGTGCATCGCCAGGCGGCGGTGGACCGGGCGATTCTGCGGCTGGCGCACTTTGAGATCGCGTCGGGGCGGACGCCGCCGAAGGTGGCGGTGAACGAGGCGGTGGAGCTGGCCAAGGAGTTCAGCACGGAGCGCTCGCCGTCGTTCGTGAACGCGCTGCTCGACAAGGTGCTGAAGCGGGTGTTGCCGGGACGCGAGGAATCGGCGACGGACGGTGAGGGGCCGGGGGGCCTTGCGCCGGGGCAGGCGTGACGCATGGCGTTCTTCAAGTCCATTCTGGGGAAACTCAGGCAGGGCCTGGCCAAGACGCGCGAGGTGCTGTCGGTCGGGCTGCGGTCGCTGTTGCTCGGTCGGAGGCTGGACGAGGCGCTGATCAACGAGCTGGAGTCAAGGCTGATCGCGGCGGACGTGGGGACCGGGACGACGGCGCGGCTGGTGGCGCAGGTTCGGGCGGACTTTCGGGCCGGGAAGATCTCGACGGGTGATGAGGTGCTGGCGTACCTGAAGGAGGAGCTGAAGAAGCTCTGGCCGGAGGAGGATCGGCGGCTTCGGATGGCGCCCGCGGGGAGCGGGCCGACGGTGATCCTGGTGACGGGCGTCAACGGCGTGGGCAAGACGACGAGCATCGCCAAGCTGTGCGCGCACCTGCGGCACGAGGGGAAGAGCGTGCTCTTGGGCGCGTGCGACACGTTCCGGGCTGGCGCGGTGCGGCAGCTTGAGGTCTGGGCGGAGCGATTGGGCGTGGAGGTCGTGAAGGGCCAGCAGGGGGGCGACCCCGCGGCGGTGGCGTTCGACGCGTGCGCGGCGGCCAAGGCGCGGGGCGTGGATGTGCTGATCCTGGATACGGCGGGGCGCTTGCAGACGCAGGACCCGCTGATGCGGCAATTGACGAAATTGCGATCGGTGGTCGCCAAACAGGTTTCGGGCGGGCCGCACGAGACGCTGCTGGTGCTGGACGCGACGACGGGTCAGAACGCGCTGCGTCAGGCGGAGGAGTTTGATCGGGCGCTGCGTCCGGCGGAGGGCGGGGCGACGGGGTTGACGGGGATTTTCCTGAGCAAGCTGGACGGGACGGCCAAGGGCGGGATCGTGATCGCGATCAAGGAAGCGACCAACGTTCCGGTGAAGTTTGTCGGAACCGGTGAAACCCCGGAGGACGTGCAGGCGTTTGACCCGGGGGCGTTCGTGGAGGCGTTGTTCGCGGAAGAGGCGCCGGGGGCGTGATTTTCCGCGATTGTGTGGGCGGATTCAGGGGTGCCCGGGGGGCCGGACGCGTGTAACCGTCGCGGGACGGGGGCGACGTGTGGACATCGCTTCAACCGGGGCGGGGGCTGGTCGATAAGCACCGGCGCGAATCGCGCGGGAGCTTCGGCCATGAACGAGATCAAGAGCATCACCGGCGACATCCTCCTGGACGCGGGCACCAACGAGCTTGAGGTGCTGGTGTTCAGTCTCTGCGGCGGATGGTTCGGGGTGAACGTGGCGAAGGTGCGCGAGGTGATCCGTCCGGTGTCGACGGTGGCGACGCCGCACCAGCACCCTTCGGTGGTGGGGATGTTCAACATCCGCGGGCACGTGGTGCCTGTGGTCGATCTGGCGAAGCACCTTGGCCTGTCGAGGCCGGAGGGCGGGCGCGTGGGCGAGGGGCGGGTGATCATCACGGAGTTCAACAGTCTTCGGACGGGGTTCCTGGTCGACACGGTGGAGCAGATCCACCGCATGAGCTGGTCGCGGGTGAAGCCGGCGCCGGACCTGTCGGTGGCGATCGCGGGCGGTGGCGGGGGGGCGATCGGGACGACGACGGGCATGATCGAGATGAACGATCGGCTGGTGCAGATGATCGACTTTGAGTCGGTGGCGGACGCGATTTTGGTGGAGAAGCGTCTGCACATCGAGAAGGTTGAGAACCCGGATGGGGTCGAGCGCGAGAGCAAGCGCGTCGTCATCGCGGAGGACTCGCCGTTCATGCGCCAGCTGTTGCAGGATATCTTCGTGGCGTCGGGGTACACGAGGGTGGAGGTGTACGCCGACGGCGAGCAGGCGTGGAACGCGATCCAGAAGGGCGGGGCGCCGATCGACGCGATCGTGAGCGACATCGAGATGCCGCGGATGGACGGTCTGCACCTGACCAAGCGGATCAAGGCGACGCCGGCGTTGGCCGGGACGCGGGTGGTGCTGTTCAGCTCGCTGATCACGCCGGACAACCTGAAGAAGGGTCGGCAGGTGGGTGCGGACGCGCAGGTAAGCAAGCCCGAGCTGGCCGAGATGGTGCGTCTGGTGGACCGGGTGGTGACGGGACGGCCGATCGACGGGGACCTGCAGCGGGCGGCGTAGGGCGAGCGGCACCATTCACTAAGTTATTTAGACTCAATGGGTTGTGGATATCACCCCGGGAAACCACGGGGTGGTGGTCGGACATCGACACACGGGGAGTGGATTGGGGCGTGCGGAGATTGGAGGAAATGCCTATACTGACCGCTGTTCTCACAGCCCCCCGCGCGTTTGCGGCCGAGCAATGAGATCGCGGACGGGGCTTAGCCCGAGTTCTGGTTCCAGTCCGACTGTTCCTCTCGGGCACGGTAGATTCACATGAAGCTCTATGTTGGTAACCTCCCGTTCAGCACCACCGAGAACGCCCTGCGCGATCTCTTCGCCCAGCACGGGGACGTGTCCTCGGCGACCATCGTGATGGACCGCGAGACCGG
>JAEUJA010000277.1 GCA_016793195.1 Phycisphaerae bacterium | reverse complement strand
TCCACTCGGTCGACTCGCTGCGCCTGGCCGAGGAACTCCAGCAGATCGCGCTGCGGCGCGAGCATCCGATCGAGGTGCTGCTGCAGGTGAACTGTTCGGGCGAGTCGAGCAAGTTCGGGTGCCCCGTGCCCGCCGCGATCGCGCTGGCCGAGCAGATCGACACCATGCTCAATGTGCGGGTGCGCGGCCTGATGACCATGGCCGCCATCGACGCCGACGCCGCCGAAACCCGGGCGACCTTCGCCCGGTGCCGCGAGCTGTTTGAGGAGATGAAGAAGCTCGGGATCGGCGAGGGGCGATTCGATCTCTTGTCGATGGGGATGACCAACGACTTCGAGGCGGCGATCGGCGAGGGCGCCAACATCGTGCGGATCGGGACAGCGATTTTCGGCGTTCCCAAGAACCCGATCCCCGAAGAGGACGACGAGTAGCCACCCCGGTCGACCGGCAAAACCTCCTGATCTTTCCGATAACTTCGGCGCGGACTCAAAGGCGACGCCGGGGCGTCCGATACTCCGATGGCGCGAGACGCGCGTCCCATCCCGGAGATCAGCCGTGCCGAACACCCCCGCCCAGCCGCTCTTCATCAACCGCCGCCAGTTCGAGCGATTCGCCATGACGCCGATGTACACCAGCATCGCGCTGCGCACGCTCGACGAGGAAACCTTCGAGCACGAGGGGCACGCCTACGACATCAGCGAGGGCGGCATGCAGTTCGAGCTCGACCGCGGCTTCGAGCCCGGCTCGCGCGTCGTCGTCCGCATCGACCTGCCCGACCAGCGCCCCGAGCAATCGGGTGATACCGGCCCGGGTCGCGCCCTGTTTGTCTTCGCCAACGTCGTGTGGATGGACGACAGCGACGCGGGTCCGGTGCGGCTGGCCGTCGCGTTCACAAACTTCGCACGCGCGGGCGACCGCGAGCGCCTTCTCCGGCACATGTCGCGTCGGGCGCTGCGGCGCGCGGCGTAGGCCCGGCGCGAACTCTTGGATGGCCCGGCGGCCCCCGCGGGTACATGGTCACCGTTCACTGACCGTGCCACGCCCGCGTGCGATTCACGCCGGGCCGCTGGCGTCATGGATGCGTTGAAATCCGGGGGTCGCGCGCATACCTTTGACTCCCGATCGGATGCCGCGTCCGTCGGTCGCCGGGCCTGTTTCGCGGGCTCGAATGGCGTTGGCCACCTTAGCTCAGCGGTAGAGCGATGCTTTCGTAAAGCATAGGTCCAGGGTTCAAATCCCTGAGGTGGCTCCATGCGCGGAGGGACGCGAGTCAGCGACCTGGCAATGAAGCGTGAGGGCGGGGAACGGGTGCGAACGGCCCGGCCCGCCAACGAGAAAGGCCCATGTCTGCCTTGCGGATTCTCGAAAGGTCCACGCGCGGTACTTGACCGACCCGATCGCGCGGTTCGATTCTGTCTCGCTGTCTCGCTGTCTCGCTGTCTCGCTGTCTCGCTGTCTCGCTACTTCCCCGCCTTGGGCTTGCCCGGAGCCTGGATCGAAGACTTGCCCAGGGTCAGCGCGCTGGCGATCGACGCGGGATCGATCGGCGTCGATCGCGGCGGCACCGGCGCTTCGCCAGCCTGTTTCCCGCCCGGGCTCGAAGAAGGCGGCGCACCGGCGTCTTTCTTCGCGTCATGCGTCGAAAGCCCGTGCTTGGCCTCGTGGCGGGCGTCGTGCTTGTTCTTTTCGTGCTTGGCGTGCTTGGAGTCCTGCGCCCCTGGCTCGGCTCCCGGCGCGGGCTTGATCGTCTCCCAGTGCTCGTTGATCCGCTTGGCGCTCACGGGCTCGCGCGTGCCAAGTCGCTCGGCGAACATCGACACGCGCAGCTCTTCCAGGAGCCAGCGGTGCTGCTCGACCTCGGCCGGATCGATGCGAGGATCGGGCCATGACATGCTGGGTGTGCCGGCCGGACTCGCGGTGCTCGTCGTGCCGCCCGCACCGGAAGCGCCGCCAGAGCCCGCCTCGCCGCCGGCCAGCGCGTTGAAGTAGCGATTCCACAACGGGCGAAGCGCGTTGAGCTCGCGCAGGTCGCGCCCGGCATTGCCGTTCTCCAGCTTGCGCAGGCGCAGCGCCATGGCGTCGAAATACCTCGGCATCTCACGCAGGCGCTCGTCGGCCGCCCGCCCCAGGAACCCCGGCGGCGCGAGCCGCGCGAGCTGGTCCCTGATGTCCTTGGCGTTCTCGCCCCAGGTATCTGGCACTTGCTTCTCCAGCCGGAGCGCGACGGCCTGCCTCAGCGACAGGAGCGTCTGGACGAACTCGCAGGTCTCACGCGTGACGAGCCCGACCTTGCCCCAGCGATCGGCGAGCCGCTCCTCGAACGCGTCGCGCGTGCGGACCTGCTGCACGATCGCGTCGTGCCCGCCGGGACCCGACAGAAACGCGCGCTCGGCGATCAGGCACGCCAGGTCGGCCTGAAGCTGCGCCGGTGTGCCAAGCGGACCATAAAGAATCGCGAGGCGGTCGCGGTTCTTCTGGGCGTAGAGGTGGGCCTCGATCTCGTTGACGGCCTGGAGCGCAAAGAGCCGGCGCAGGCCGCGGTACGTCGCAAACCTTGCGTGGGCGGGCGTGTCGACCAGCGTGAGGGCGATCGAGTCAGTGCGGTCGACCAGGGCCGGGCAGCCGACGATGGTCACGCCGTTGCGGGTGGTCTGGAAGGTGTCGGGGAGCGCGTCGAACTCCCAGGCCGTGAGTCCCTCGCGCCCGAGCGATCGGCGGGCAAGCGTTTCGAGCTGGCGTTTGGCGCGATGCGCGAATCGCGTCTGCAATTCCGCGATGTCGCGCCCCGACGCCGCGACTTGCCCGCGGTCGTCGATGACGCGGATGAGCATGCGGAGGTGATCGGGGATGCCCTTGAATTGCCAGGCGCCCGCGGGGATGTCGATCCCCTTCTGCTTCGAGAGCTCGCGCGAGAGCGCGTCGGCGAGCGGGCCCTCGCCGAACTTCAGCGCGGCCGCGAGCGACTCGGCGACCGGGGCGGCCTCGATCTGCACGCGCAGCGGCTTGGGCAGGCTCTTGATGAGGGCCGCGATTTTTTCGCGCAGCATCCCCGGCACGAGCCACTCGCAGCGTTCGGCGCTGAGCTGCGGGAGGTTCTCGATGGGCACGTCCATTGACAGGCCGTCGTCCTCCGCGCCGGGCTCGAGTTTGTAGCTGATATTCAGCGACGTCCCGGCGGCGTGGACGCGATCTGGGAATCGCTCGGGCGTGATCTCGTAGGGGTCTCGACGCATCACGTCGCCCGCGGTCATGTAGAGCGAGCGCGGGTTGGTTCGCTCCGCGTCGCGCCGCCAGCGCTCGAAGGTCGGCACGGAGTACACGCCGGCGGGAACGCGCTTGTCGTAGAACTCGTAGATCGCCTTCTGTTCCGCGAGGATGTCACGGACGCGAATCTTGGCCTCCATCTCTTGCACCTGTTCGACCAGCGCGCGGTTGTGCTGGGCGAAGGGCGCCTCGCAGTCCCACTCGTCCTGCACCATGGCGTGCTGGATGAAGACGTCGCGCGCGTCGGCGGGGTCGATCGGGCCGTACTGCACGCGCCGGCGCGGCACGAGCACCAGCCCATAGAGCGTGACGCGCTCAAAGGCGCACACCTGACCCTCTTCGCGGAGCCAGTGAACATCGGAGTGCGAGCGGCGCAGCACATGCCCGCCGAACTCCTCGATCCACTCCGGCATGATCCGGCAGCAGCAGCGTGCGTAGAGCTTCGAGGTCTGCACGATCTCCGCCGCCGCGATCCACTTGGGGCTCTTCCGGAAGAGCGTCGAGCCGGGCCAGACGAGGAACTTGCTGTTGCGCGCGCCCTGGTACTCGTTGGTGTCGGTCTTGCTCCCGACGTTTGAGAGCAGGCCGGTGAGGAGGGCGCGATGGATCTGCTCGTAGCTCGCGGGCTTGGCCTGGGCGCGCAGACCGAGCTCGCCCGCCAGCTCGCGCAGCTGCGAGTAGACCTCCTCCCATTCGCGCACGCGCATGAACGAGAGAAAATTCTCGCGGCAGAGCTGGCGCAACTTGCTCCCGGAAAGATGCCGTTCCTGCTCGCGGAGGTATCGCCAGAGGTTGAGATACGCGAGGAAATCCGAGCGTTCGTCGGCGAATCGCTTGTGCGTGAGGTCGGCCTGGTCCTGCCTCTCGACGGGGCGCTCGCGCGGGTCCTGCACCGACAGGGCCGCCGCGAGGATGAGCATTTCCGTCAGGCATCCCTCGGCGTCGCTGGCCAAGAGCATCCGCCCGAGGCGCGGATCGACAGGGAGCTTGGCGAGCGAATGACCGATCGGCGTGAGTTCGCCGCGTTCGTCGATGGCGCTCAGCTCGTGCAGCGTCTCGTAGCCGTCCTTGATGAGGCGAGAGTCGGGCGATTCGACGAACGGGAACTCCTCGACCGCGCCTAGGCGCAGCGCCTTCATCTGCAGGATCACACTGGCGAGGTTGGTGCGCAGGATTTCGGGCTCGGTGAACGCCGCCCGGCTCTTGAAGTCCTGCTCGCCATACAGGCGCACGCACACCCCCGCCTCGACGCGACCGCATCGCCCGGCCCGCTGATTCGCCGACGCCTGCGAGATCGCCTCGATCGGAAGACGCTGGATCTTCTGACGCGGCGAATAGCGGCTGATGCGCGCGTACCCCGTGTCGACGACGTAGCGAATCCCCGGCACGGTCAGCGAGGTTTCCGCGACGTTGGTCGCGAGCACGATGCGCCGCGCCGCGTGGGCCTGGAAGATACGCTGCTGCTCCGCCGGGCTCAGGCGCGCGTAGAGCGGGAGGATTTCCGTCCCGGGCGGGTGGTGCTTGCGCAACGCCTCGGCGGCCTCGCGGATCTCGCGCTCGCCCGACAGAAACACCAGCACGTCGCCGCGCCCGCCGTCGCCGAGCGTCAGCTCATCGATCGCGTCGATGATGCCGCGTTCCTGGTCTCGGGCGTCGGCGACCTCGCCGTCGGGCGATTCGTCCAGAGGGCGATAGACGATCTCGACCGGATAGGTCCGCCCCGACACGCTGACGATCGGGGCGTTGCCGAAATGGCGGCTGAATCGCTCGGGGTCGATCGTCGCCGATGTGATGATGACCTTCAGGTCCGGGCGCTTGGGGAGCATCTGGCGCAGGTAACCCATCAGGAAATCGATGTTGAGGCTGCGCTCGTGGGCCTCGTCGATGATGATCGTGTCGTACTGTTCAAGCAGGCGGTCGCCCTGCGTCTCGGCGAGCAGAATGCCATCGGTCATCACCTTGACATAGGTCGAGCGATCGGTCTGATCGCCGAAGCGGACTTTGTATCCGACGGCGCGCGAATCGCGAGGGATGTCGAGTTCTTCGCCGATGCGCGCGGCGAGCGTGCGGGCCGCGATGCGCCGCGGCTGGGTGTGCCCGATGATGCCGCGCGAACCAAGCCCCAGCTCGAGGCAGATCTGCGGGAGCTGCGTGGTCTTGCCCGAGCCGGTTTCGCCGCAGATCACGCAGACCTGATGCTCGCGGATGGTCTTGGCGATGGTGTCGCGATGATCGAGGATGGGGAGGTTGCGTTTCGAGAAGTCTGGCTTGGGCCTGTTGTCGGCCCGATTTCGTGCAATCGCGGCGGATCGCTCCCACTCGTCGCGGACCTGGTCGATCGCGCGGGCGTCGGGCGCACGCCCCGACTGCCACTGCTTCTGGAGGTGCCCCCAGCGCGAGGCCAGGCGGCGACGATCGGCGATCATCGCTTCGGAGAGCAGCGCGGGGGTGAGCATCCAATCGCCGGGCACGGGGGGGATTCTTGGCGCTTCACGCGCTCAGCGACGCCGCGCTGCGGAAGGCGATCACGCTCCGCCCGTTCTCAGAGCCGCCGGCTTCAGCCGGCGGAACGTCCCGTCGCTGACAAGCAATTGCGCCCGTCGGTTCGCGCGGCAGCCATGGCTCCAAAAACCACAACGCGGCCCGCACGGGGCCGCGTCGTGAGAATGAGAAAGGCGGGATGACGATTACGCCGCGTCGCGGCTCAGGCCGAACCCACGGGGCGAGCACTTGTCCTTGAGGTCCACACCCGCGAAGGTGTTGGTCGGATAGCCGAACGCCGTCGGGCCATAACCGAACGGCGTCTGGGCGTAGTTGAACGGCGTGTTGAAGGTGGGGTTAAACGTGCCGGCAAGCGGCGTGAAGCCGTAGTTGAAGGGCGTGGTCTGGAACGAGTTCTGGAAGCCGAATGGCGTGCTCCAGTTCGATCCGAACGGGGTGTACGAGTTGTACGGCCCGTAGGCGAAGGGGTTGGTCGTGCCGACGAAGTTCTGGCCGCCGGTGCTCGACCACGGCGTGCCGCAGTTGCCCGTGCAATTCTGGAAGTTCCACGGGGTGCTCGGCGTGGTATTCCAAGGCGTCTGGAACGAGTTGAACGGCGAAGTGTTCCAGCTGTTGAACGCCGAGCACTGGCCATTGAACGCCTGGTTGAACGGCGTGGTGAACGTATTGCTCCAGCTATTCATGGGCGTCGAGCCATAGCCGAAGGGCTGGCCGCAGAAGTTGGCGAAGGTGCTGGGGGTGTACTGGACGCCGGTAACGGGACAACGGTGCCCGAAGAGCTGGGTCTGGTTGAGCGCGTTCCAGTTCTGGCCAAACTGCTGGGCGTAGTAGTTCGAGAACTGGCTGGGGGTGTACCACGCGCCGGTCACCGGGCAGGTCTGGCTGGTGAGCTGGCCAAAGGGCGTGGACTGGTTGGCGTTGAACGGGGTGTTGTAGCCGTAGTTGAACGGGGTGTTCCAGGCCGTGTTCCAGGTGGAGTTGAACGGCGTGTTGAACCAGTTGTTCGAGGGCGACAACTGGCTGCTGAACTGGTTGCACGGCATGCCGTAGCCGGAGTTGAACGGGGTGTTCCATGGCGTCTGGAACGAGTTGAATGGCGAGTTGAACCCGCTGCTGTAATTCGAGAACTGGTTGAAATTCGGGGAAGTGAACGGCGTGTTCCAGGCGTAGCCGGTCGGCCCGTTCTGGAACGAGTTCTGGTACGCGAACGGCGTGTTCCAATTCGACGCAAACGGCGTGTTGAACGACCAGGTGTTGAAGAAGCCGGTCGGATTGAAGTTCGTCGGGTAGAAGCTGGTCGGAGTGAAGTTGGTCGGGTAGAAGTTGGTCGGATATGTGTTGGGGTTGAAGCCCGGCACGAACGACGAGGGCGGCGTCTCAAAGGTGTTGTTGGGGGTGCTCACGGGAGCGCCGGTCGGGCAGTTCTGGGCGGTGTTGTACGGCCCGGGCACATAGCCGGGGGTGCCGGTCGGGACAAAGCCGTGGGCAAAGCCGGGCTGCGAGCCGAAGGGCACGCCGTTGTTGGTGGTCGGGCACGAGGGAGTCGAAGTCGTCATCAGAAATCCTTTCTCTTGGAACTCTCAATCACCCGAAACGGGAGTTCGCGCTCCCGGATTGGGACAATGCGATCACGACCGGCCCTTCGGCCGTTCGAGGCTTCCTTGCCGCTCGTCTGGATCACGCAAGACGCGGGCCAACGTGGGGAATCACCCGACGATCGGCCCCCCGGCGTGCGATGTATCGGCGATCGGGCCCGGGGCCATTGGCGGCCCCGTCGCGAAACCTCGCGAGAAAAAAATTCAAGTTTTTCATTTACGGGCGGGCGACTCTCGTGAGCCGATCACCGTACATTTCCCACTCAAATCTTCCGATTCGACTTGATTTTCGACCCCGGGTTTGGTCGACTATCGGGATGTGGGAGTCCCCGCGCGAACTTTCCGCGTGCAAGGGCATCTCACCACATGCCCGCCCGGCCTTTTCTGGCCGAGTTGGCGGGAGGCCTTCGGGCCGGGCGATGGATCGCGTGAAGGAGTCTGAAATGAGTCGGTTTTTCAAGCTCTCGGGTAGTCTGGTTCTGGCCGCGGGCGCCGCGATGTCGCTGGCCTCGGTTGCGGGCGCGCAGGTGACGGGC
>JAEUJA010000316.1 GCA_016793195.1 Phycisphaerae bacterium | reverse complement strand
TGTGGCTTGACGTGCTGGAGGCGGGCGAGCAGAAGTTTGCCCTCACGTTTGACCCCGGGGCGGTGTGGTCGGGTCGGGTGATGGGATGCCCGGCGCGCGTGCCTCCCACGCTGAGAAGGCCCAAGTTTCTTGCCATCGTGTCGTCGTCGACGCTGGCGCGGGCCCTCCTGAAGAAGGCGCCGGGCGGGATCGACGGGTTCGTGGTCGAGGCCCCCATCGCGGGCGGGCACAACGCCCCACCCCGCGGCGTGCAGCAGCTTTCGGTGCGCGGCGAACCGGTGTATGGCGAGCGTGATGTCGTCGACATGACGCAGATGGTCGCGCTGGGCACGCCGTTCTGGATGGCGGGCGGGTGCGCATCGCGCGAGGGGTTTGAGTCCGCGATCGCGGGCGGGGCACGCGGCATCCAGGTCGGCACCGCCTTCGCATTCTGCGATGAATCGGGGCTCGAGCCCGGGCTCCGGCGCGGCTTCCTGGCAAGGATTCTCCGCGGCGAGGCCGACGTCTTCACCGATCCGCTGGCGTCACCCACCAACTTCCCGTTCAAGCTTGCGTCGATGGAGGACTCGCTGTCGGAACATCGCGTTTACGAAGATCGCCCGCGCCTCTGCGATCTGGGCTACCTGCGCCGGGCCCGGCGCAAGCCCGACGGCACGCTCGAGTACCGCTGCCCCGCCGAGCCTGTCGAGGACTACGTCGCCAAGGGCGGCGCGCTCGAGGACACTGTCGGGCGCAAGTGCCTGTGCAACGCGCTGGTGGCCAACCTAGGCCTGAGCCAGCGTCGCCCCGATGAGTATGTGGAGCCGCCGCTCCTGACCGCGGGCAACGACCTCGATTGCATCCGTCCGTACATCACGCCCGAGAAACTCAGTTACCACGCGCGCGACGTGATCGAGGCGTTGCTCCCGCCGGAGTACCGGATCGTCGTGTGCCCATCCGCCGCGGGCGCCCCGGCCGCCGCGACCATCGCGTCCGCCTGACGCGGTCTCACGCGCGACGATCGCAGCACGCTTCACATCCGATCGCCCGCCAGCCCACGATCTCCATGTGCGGCGACGAATAGTCGTCGCGCACCGGTTCGCTTCGGTACAGGTCCGTGCTCAGGTATTTCTTGTTGCTGTCGCACAGGATCGTCACGACGACCGCGTCGTCGCCCAGCTCATTCAGCAGCCGGTCCGCGCCCAGGAAATTCGCGCCCGACGAGATCCCCACCGCCAGCCCCGAGCGGCCCAGGAGCTGGGTCGCGATGATCGCGTCCCCGTCCCACACGTCGACGATCGCGTCGAGCTCGTCGAGCTTCACGATGCTCGGCACGAACTCGTCGCTGATGCCCTGGATGCGGTGGGTTCCCACCTTGTTCCCGGTGCGCAGCGTCGGTGAGTTGGCCGGCTCCAGCGGATGAACCCGCACGCCCGGCCATCGCGCCCGCAGCCCGCGCCCAACGCCCATCACCGTGCCGCCCGTGCCGACTCCCGCGACAAACGCCGAGGCCTTCAATCCCTGGCTCTCCAGCTGCGCGATGATCTCCGGCGCCGTCGTTCGCTCGTGCGCCTGGACGTTGGCGGGGTTGTCGAACTGGTGCGGGAGAAAAGCTCGGCGCCCGCGCGCCGCCTCGCCCCGGGCAAACTCGTCCGCCAGCGCGATGCTCCCCTTGAAGCCCCCCTGCTCGTGCGACACCGGCACCACCTCCGCGCCCATGGACTGGATCAGCATCACGCGCTCGCGGCTCATCCAATCCGGCATGTAGATCCGCACCGGGTGCCCCAGCGCTCGCCCCATCGCCGAGAACGAGATGCCCGTGTTGCCGCTGGTCGCCTCGGCGATCGTGTCCCCGGCGCGCAGCTCGCCGCGCTGGTACGCCGCACGAAGAATCCACAGCGCCATGCGGTCCTTCACAGAGCCGGTCATGTTCTTCTGCTCATACTTGGCGAACACGCGCCGCTCACGCCCCCGCGACCGATAACGAATCTCGATCAGCGGCGTGCGCCCGACCATGGCGGCCAGAGCATCCAGCTTGCCCCACTCCGGCCCCGGGCAACTGAAGGGATTCGACGCGCGAGCTCGCGATGAACAGCAGGGCGTCGGTGAATCGGGCTCAGCGTGATTCGCGTGGGTTGACTGGGACATGCATCCTCCCGGCTGTGGAACGACTCCCCGCGGCGGCGAACGGGCGACTGGGCAATAGCAGACAATAGTGTCTCCCAAAGGCCGGGTGGGTTGAGAACGTCACGCACGCGAAGGGGTGGCGTATTACACCATGAAAATCCCGAAGAATCGCGGGTCGGTGTGTGATTGGGATTGCATGGGGCCTCGAAATGCCTATAGTATTTGTGGCCGGATGCGATTGATCGTAATCCGGCCGAGAATCGACGGTTTGAGAGACCGGGGCCTGAGAAACCCAGAGACCAAGACAGAGACCGACAAAGCAAAGTTCGAGTGCACGCGGTTGTTTCCGTGGCCGGGCGGTGGGTCCTCGTGGACGTGCTCCCGAGCCAGTATGTCCGTTTCGATTGAGGAGAGACAGGATGAAGAAGATTGTGTTCGGGGCCGCGCTCGTCGCGGCCGCTGGCATGGCGCACGCCGCTATCAACAACACCGGCAACTGGTACGGCAACGTCGGCGCGCAGATGCACGCCGTCGCGTTCAGCGGCGTGTCGTCCGCCTCCGGGAGCTGGAACCTCGGCGGGATTCCCGCCGGCGCCACGATCGAGGCCGCGTACGTCCACTCGAACGATTGGTTCACGGGCGGCGCCCCCCTGACGCTCAGCTTCAACGGCGGCGCGGGCGTGTCGCAGAACGCCTACGAGTCGGCCCTCTCCGGCTCGGGCGACCTCTTCGACTACCGCTGGGACGTGACCAGCATGATCACCGGCAACGGTAACTACACGTTCGACCTTCGCGGCGCCAACATCATCTACATGGCGTCGCTCCACGTTGTCTACAGCCACGCGTCGCTCCCCGTCGGCTCGGTCCACACCTACGAGGGCGCTGAGCACGTCGGCGAGGGCCACACCACCGACACATACTCCTTCAACCTCGCCAACGCCGCCGCCGGCCCCGCCTACTTCCAGATGGTCACCCAGGCCGATGACACCAACACCACCGGCGAGGAAATTTTCTACAACAACCAGCTCGTCGCCGGCCCGCTCGACAACAACCTCGGGGCGTTCGCCTCGTTCATCAGCTCGCCCGTCGTCAACAACGGCGTGTCCGAGCAGATCGACATCAAGACCTACGGCGACTGGTTCGGCATGCACGTCGGCATCGTCACGACCACCATCCCCGCCCCGGGCGCCGCGGCGCTCATGGGCCTGGTCGGCCTCGCGGGCCTTCGTCGCCGCCGCTGATCCACGATCGATCCAATGAATCCACCGAGCACCCCGGTCGAAAGGCCGGGGTGTTTTCATTGAACAACACTTCCGCGCCACACGCGATCTCGCCCGGGCTTGGTTGCACCATCCCGGAACGGACCCAGCCCCCTCGGGCCCAGCGCCACCCCCCGGACTCGCGGGGCTCCCCGCCCGCGATACAGTGGGCGCATGATCCCGCACACCACGCCGGGCGCGTGGCCCGCCGACATCCCCGCGGCACGTTTCGCCTCCCAGGTCCAGCGTGATCGCCCGGATACCTGCCGCGTCGCCCTCCTTGGCATCCCGCAGGACCTCGGCGTGCGGCTGAACAACGGCCGGCCCGGCGCGTCGGAAGGTCCTCGCGAGTTCCGGCGGGCCCTGGCTCGCCTCGGGGTCGCCCACCCCGACGGGCACGACTGGCCCCGGGTGTTTGACGCGGGCGATGTCGTCCCCGCCACGTTCGAGGGACCGGCGTCGCTCGACAACTCCGACGCGATCGCCGCCCTGCACGAAACCCACCGACGCATCAGCGAAGCATCACTGGCCATCGCCGACGCGGGCCTGCTCCCCTTCGCCATCGGCGGCGGGCACGACTCTACCTTCGCGTTCGTCCGCGGCGTGCATCAACATCTTCGTTCGCCCTTGGCGGGGCTGTACTTCGACCCGCACCTTGATGTCCGCGAGACGCCCGGGAGCGGCATGGGCTTCCGCCGCCTGGTTGAGGTCGGCGCGGCCGAGTCGCTTTCAATTGTCGGCTTCGATCCGTTCGTGAACTCGCGCGAGCACGCGGCATGGTTCCGCGAGCACGCCGGGCAGGTGCTCGATCCCACCGGGCCGCTCCAATTGCCGCAGGGCAGGCCGTTATTTGTCAGTGTCGATCTGGATTCGATCGATGCATCGTGTGCGCCGGGTGTGAGCGCCATGAACCCGTGCGGACTCTCGCCCTCGCAGCTTGTGCTGTGGATCGAGGCCGCGGCGGCGCACCCGCGATTGGCGTGCTTTGACATCATGGAACTGAGCCCGGCGAACGACCCGGACGGGCGCACGGCGCGGCTGGCGGCGTATCTGTTCCTGACATTTCTCCGGGCATTGCCGCCGGGGCAGGTGCTGACATGACCAACATCAACTTCGCAGGGTGCTCCGCTTGATTGAACGAACGCCAACCGCATGACCACGCTGATTCGCAACGCCCGAGTCCTGACCCTCGCGGGCGCCCGCCCGCGGCGCGGCGGCGCCATGCGCGACCTTGGGGTCATGGACCGCGCGGACGTGCTGGTTGAGGGCGACTCGATCTCGGCCGTCGCGCCGAGCGATCCGGGGATTCGCTTGCTTCGGTCGGCCGAGGTGGAGATCGACGCCAAGGGTCGAGTGCTGATGCCCGCGCTCGTCGATTGCCACACCCACGCGTGCTGGGCGGGTTCTCGGATCGACGAATGGGAGCAAAAACTCGCGGGCGCGACCTACCTGGAGATCCTGCGCTCGGGCGGCGGGATCATGTCGACGGTGCGTGCCACTCGAGCGGCGAGCGAGGAAGAACTCGCCGCGTCGCTCTCGGCCCGCCTCTCGCGCATGCACGCCTTCGGCACGACGACCATCGAGGTGAAATCCGGTTATGGCCTGTCGACCGAGCACGAGCTAAAGATGCTCCGCGCGATCGGGCGTGCCGCGGCGAGCTTCCCCGGCACGATCGTCCCCACCGCGCTCATCGCCCACGCGATCGACCCGGATCAATCGGATTTCGTGGAGAGGACGATCCACGAAACGCTCGACGCGGTCCACGCGGAGTTTCCGGGGACCGCCATCGACGCGTACTGCGAGAAGGGCGCGTGGAGCCTGGAAGATTGCTCGCGCCTGTTCGATCGCGCCCGCTCGCTCGGGCACCCGGTCCGCGTTCACACCAACCAGTTCAACGGCCTCGGGATGGTCGAGCACGCGGCCGCGATCGGTGCGCTGAGCTGCGACCATCTCGAAGCCATGACCGATGCGGAGACCCGTGCCCTCGCAGCTTCCCCATCGATCGGCGTGGTGCTCCCCGCCGCGTGCCTGCACCTGGGCTCGCCCTTCGCCAAGGCGCGGTCGATGATTGACGCCGGCGCCGCGATCGCCCTGGCCACGAACTGCAACCCCGGGTCGGCGCCGACCGAGTCTCTGCCCCTGGCGATGGCGGTGGGCGTGCGCGGGTGCGGCCTGACGCCGGCGGAAGCGATCGTCGCGGCGACACTCAACGCCGCCTGCGTGCTGGGGCTGGCCGATCGAGGCCAGGTCGCGCCGGGGCAGCGCGCGGACTTGGTGCTGCTCGACGACACCGACGAGCGAGCGATCGTGTATGAACTCGGCGGCTCTCCGGTTTCGCGGGTCTTCGTCGGCGGCAGGCTGCTGGCACGCTGACAAAGCACGGGTCCACACCTACGATTGCCGACTCATGGCCGCACCGTCCGTTCATGTGCCGAAGATCTCCGCGCTCGAGGCCGAGGGCGCCCTGGCCGCCGCCCGGAAAGTGGTCGAGACGCACCACAAGCTGGCGGCGTGGCTGCGCCCGGGCGTGACGCTCGCGCAGGTCGATCAGCAGGTCGCCAAGGTGCTCGACGATCTGCGGTGTGCCTCGTGCTTTCTGCACTACAAGGGCGCCAAACGCGTGCCGTTCCCGTCGTACGCGTGCCTCTCGCTCAACGAGTGCGTGGTCCACGGCACAGCCGGGTACTACCCGCATCCGGTCAAGGACGGCGACGTGCTGAAGATCGACATCGGCGTTCGCTACCGCGGCTGGATCGGCGACGCCGCGTGGACCTATGTGTTCGGACAACCGTCACCACTGGTCAAGAAGCTCACGGACTGCGGCAAGGAATCGCTGGCGCGGGGCGTGCAGGAACTCCGACCGGGCAACACGTTCCTCGCGTGGGCCAAGGCCGTCCAGGACATCGTCGAGGCCAAGTACGGCTTCCACCTCGTCCGCGGCCTGGGCGGGCACGGCTACGGGCGCGAGCTCCACGATCGCCCCTTTGTGTCCAACGTCGTGCCGACCTACCCCGGCGAGTGGCCCGAGGCCTTTGAGCCCTGTCGCCCCGGCACGCTGGTCGCGGTCGAGCCCATGATCGCCGTCGGCACGGGCCAGACGCTGGAACGCCCCAAGGAGTGGCCCGTCTATTCCAAGGACGGCTCGCTGACGGTCCACTACGAGCACGACGTCTACATCACGGACAACGGCCCGAAGGTGCTGACCGAAGGTCTGGAGCAGGTGCGCGACGTCATCGTCTAAGTGCTCTAGCCTAGCCACAGTGGACTCTTCAGAATTCCCCGCCAATACTCAAACCCGTGAACCGCGTTGAGCAGATTTTCACGTCGCTCAGGCAGGAGCGGAAACGGGCCCTGATGCCGTTTATCTGCGGCGGACACCCGCGACCGGGTGCCACCGCTCAGGTTCTGCCCGCCCTGCAGGCCGCCGGCGCCAGCATCGTCGAAATCGGGATCCCGTTCTCGGACCCGATCGCCGACGGGCCGGTGATCGCCGCCGCCATGCACGAGGCGTTGCAGCGCGGCTCGACGCCCCAGTCGGTGCTTGACGAGGTCCGCTCGGTTCGCGATCAGGTGTCGATCGGGCTGGTGGCGATGGTGAGCGTGTCGATCGTGCATCGCATGGGCGGGCCGGCGGAGTTTGTCGCCAGGGCCGCCGACGCCGGGTTCGATGGATTCATCTTCCCCGACGCGCCGCTCGAGGAGTCCGGGGCGCTGCTCGACGCCTGCCGCCAGCGCGGCGTCTCCGCCAGCCTGCTCATCTCGCCGTCAACGCCGTTCGCTCGCGCCAAGGAGATCGTGGCGGCCTCCACGGGCTTCGTGTATCTCCTGGCCCGTGCGGGCATTACGGGAGAGCGTGCCGAGGCCCCGGACATCGCCGGGCGGGTCCACAAGCTGCGCGAGGTGGGCGAGCTTCCGATCGCCGTCGGTTTCGGGATTTCCAGCGCCGCCCATGTGCGGGCCGTCACGGAATCCGCCGACGCGGCGATCGTCGGCAGCGCGCTGGTGCGGCGCATGAGCGAGGCGGACACGCCCGGCCGCGATCCGATCTCGGAGGCGGCGAGCTTTGTTCGCGAGTTGTGCGAGGGACTGCAGCAACGACAACCGTCGGCCGGTCAGCCCGCCGTGTCGGGTGCGTAGACACCCCGGCGCGCGCGATCGCCGTTCGGCGACCGGCCGCTTTCCTGTTCCCGCCCGGCGTCCCGGGCATCCAGCGACTGAAACACAGGTGCGGCGCAAACGCTCCGCGACCGCGAGCATTTCCCGTTTTTTCCGCGTGCCGAGGATCGGCGTGCGAATCATCACGACGGAGTTCTTTCCATGAGTCTGGCAAGCTTCCCAGAAATCCGGGCCCGAACCATGAACGCTTCCACCACCCCGTACGCCTCGAACGAGGAACTCTTCGCCGAGGACGTGTTCACCGAGCGCGTCATGCGCCAGCGCCTCCCCAAGGACGTCTTCAAGGCGCTGCAGCGCACGATGAACCGGGGCGAGCCGCTCAATCC
>JAEUJA010000301.1 GCA_016793195.1 Phycisphaerae bacterium | reverse complement strand
GAGAGATAGCCCATGCCCAGCCGCGCCCGCCGATACATGGGCAGGGTGGAGACGTCGTTGTCATTGAACAGCACACGCCCGGAGTCCTGCCCCGGATCGGGATCGATCATCCCGATGGTCATGCGGAAGCTGGTGGTCTTGCCCGCGCCGTTGCGGCCGAGCAGCCCCACGATCTCGCTGGGATTGACCACAAACGACACGTCGTTGACGACAAGCCGCCCGGAGAACGTCTTTCGGAGTTTGATCGCCTGGAGCAACGACACGTGCGGTGAGTGTATCGCAACACCCATGCCGCCGCGAAGGGTCGATCGGTGTTCGTTGGGCCCCCTCAACTACTTGATGAATCGCAGGCACATGGGGTATCGGAAATACTCCGAGTCCTTGGCGGCCATGCACGCCATGATCATCCCCACCAATCCCAGGATGCCAACGGAAACCAGCAACGGGAATCCGACCAAAACAAACGCCAAGACACCCGCCACCATCGCGTAAATGAAGATCGAAATCTGGAAGTTGACCGCCTCTTTCCCATGGTCCGCGACGAAGGGCGAATCGTCCCTGGTGATGAGCCAGAGGATCAAACTTGGCACCACCGGGATCCAGATGACCGCGGACAACCCCAGCAGGTGCAGGGCGATCGCCTTCTTCCGGTCGGATGAGGTCGCGTCGGGATCGCGGAATCGGGCGGCATTGGGCATCGCATGATCCATAGGAGGTGTCCCCGTGGGAGGCGAGGGATAGAGCCGGCCGCGGGGCCGCCCATCGTGTGATTCGGAAGTCACCGCGCGAACTTCCGCCCCGGCGTCGCCGAAGTTTCTAGAATTGTTCGGCGGGAACCTGGCATCCCGGGCTCGGCCACCCGGTATCAAGAACGCCGCTGCGGGGAAAAGGGGTGGCCCGGAGTTGAGTGGGGTGAACCTGATGCCGGCGGAGCGGGGGTACGCTCAGCCGTACGGGTGCACGGGCGACGCGGGTGTCAAGAAAACCGGAGCTCGGTTTCCCGAATGAGGCCCTACCGGCGGGCGACGGGCCGCGAGCCCGGCGCGATCGGGATGGAGTGTGAATCTCGTGTGGAAATGGCTGCTTGGGATTTTCGTCGTGCTGGTGCTCGGGTGCGCCGGCGGGTCGTACTGGCTCTATAGCTCCGGGCAGCTCCAGAAGCTGCGCGAGCAGTTCAGCCCGGAGCTTCAGGCCACCACCGTGCGCCTCGACAAGGCCGCCAAGGGCGACCTGATCCGAACCGTCTCCGCCCCCGGCCTCTCCGAGCCCAAAAGCAAGGTGCTCATCAGCGCCCAGGTCTCGGCCCGCATCACCGCCCTCCCCTTCGACGAGGGCGAAGAGGTCAAGGCCGGCGATGTCGTCGTTCGACTCGATGACCGCGACCTGGTCGCCAACCTCGATTCGGCCCGGGCCCAGCTCGACGGCGAAAAGGCCCGCCTCGACGGCGCCAAGGCCACCTACAAGAACATGGAACAAGAGCTCGGCCGCCGACGCGAGCTCTTCTCCACCAAGGACGTCTCCAAGGCCGAACTCGACCAGTCCGAGGCCGACTTCCAGCGCGCCGAATCAAACCTCCGCGCCGCCGAGTTCTCCATCGAGATCGCCAAGGCCAACATCAGCCGCGCCGAGAAAGACCTCGACAACGCCATCATCAAGTCGCCCATCGACGGCGTGCTCGTGAAGCGCAACGCCGAGGTCGGCGAGCTCGTCGTCGTCGGCACGTTCAACAACGCCGGCACCGTCATCATGGAGATCGCCGACCTGGCCAAAATGCTCTTGCAGGCCAAGGTCGACGAGGCCAACGTCGCCCCCGTCCGCGCCGGCCAGAAGGCCAAGGTCTTCTTCAACGCCTACCGCGACAAGGCCTTCGACGCCACCGTCCAGCGCGTCATGATGCAGCGCCAGGTCGACCGCGACGGCACGGCCTATTTCGAGACCGAACTCCTCGTCGACATCCCCAAGGGCGACCAGGTCTTCTGGGGCATGACCGGAAACGCCGACATCGAGGTCGAGACCATCCGCGACGTCGTCAAAGTCCCCAGCCAGGCCGTCCTCGACCGCCCGATCGACGAACTCCCCAAGGCCATCGTCGATTCCAGCCAGTACATCGACAAGGCCAAGAAATTCGCGCGCGTCGTCTACAAGGTCGTCAACGGCAAGGCCGTCACCGTCCCGGTCAGCATCGGGCCCAGCGACCTCACCCACACCATCGTGCTGGGCGGCCTGGCCGCCGACGAGACCATCATCACCGGACCCTTCAAGGCGCTCACCGGCATCAAGGAAGGCCAGGCCGTCCGCGACGAAACGACCATCCCCAAGGACAAGAAGCCCACGCCGACCACCACCGCCAAGGCCGGGAACTGAGCGCGCATGACGATCCGCATCCGCAAGCTCGAGAAGGTCTACCGCGTCGGCGCCGAGCGCGTCCACGCGCTCCGCGGCATCGACCTCGACATCGCCAAAAACGAGTTCGTCGCCATCATGGGCGCCTCCGGATCCGGCAAAAGCACGCTCATGAACGTCCTGGGCTGCCTCGACCGCCCCACCGCCGGCGTCTATGAACTCGCCGGCAAGCCCACCCACCGCATGAACGCCACCCAGCTGGCCCAGGTCCGAAACCAGGAGATCGGCTTCGTCTTCCAGTCCTTCGAGCTCCTCAACCGCCAAACCGCCCTCGACAACGTCACCCTCCCCCTGATCTACTCCTCCTCGCGCTGGTGGGGCGTCCGCAAACGCGCCAAGCAAACCCTCGAACGCGTCGGCCTGGGCGACCGCGTCCACCACCGCCCCATGCAGCTCTCCGGCGGTCAGCGCCAGCGCGTCGCCATCGCCCGCGCCCTGGTCAACAGCCCCAGCATCCTGCTCGCCGACGAGCCCACCGGAAACCTCGACTCCAAGACCAGCGAGGAAATCATCGCCCTCTTCAAGCAGCTCCACGACGAGGGGCAGACCATCGTCATCGTCACCCACGAAGAGGACATCGCCGGGCACGCCAAACGCATCGTCCGCCTCCGCGACGGACGCATCCTCTCCGACTCCCCCACCCACGAAGACGCCATGCACCAGGACTATCTCCGCCGCGCCGCCGTCGCCGCCGTCTCGGTCGCCAAACGCGAGCTGGGCGAAAACGCCATGGCCGGAACCGTCGCCGAGGTCAAGCCATGATGATCTTCCGCGTCATCTTCCAGACCGTCTTCCTCGCCATCGGGCAGATCTGGGCCAACAAGGTCCGCGCCATGCTCACCACCCTGGGCATCATCATCGGCGTCGCCGCCGTCATCTCCGTCGTCGCCGCCACCGACGGCCTGCAGAAGTTCGTCCTCAAGGAGTTCGCCTCCGTCGGCGCCAGCAAGGTCTGGATCTTCCCCCGCATGCCCGAGGGCCAACGCGATCGCTTCAGCTGGCGACAGCTCCGCATCCAGCTCAAAGAAGTCAACGGCATGCTCGACCGCTGCCCGTCCCTCGAGCGCCTCACCCCCATCCTCGAGATGGCCACCAGCGTCCAATACGCCGACGTCACCAAGCCCACCGTCAGCGTCCAGGCCGTCCGACCCGCCTGGCACCAGATCGAGGACCGCGCCATCGTCCAGGGCCGCCCCCTCTCCACCATCGACGAAGACCAGCGCCTCCAGGTCTGCATCATCAACGACAAGGCCATCGGCGAGTTCCAGCTCCCCGGCGAGTGCGTCGGCACACGCATCTCCGTCGGCGGCCGCCTCTTCACCATCGTCGGCGTCGTCGAAACCAAAACCGTCAGCCCCATGTTCGGCGGCGACGAGGCCCGCACCGAGGTCTACATCCCCTTCCAGACCGGGCTCATGCTCCGCCCAGAGCCCCGCATGTACATCGTCGCCCAGACCAAATCCCCCGAGCTCTACGAAGACGCCAAGGCCGAGATCGAGTTCTTCATGCGCCGCATGAGGAACCTCAAGCCCGACGACCCCAACACCTTTGGCGTCGAGGCCATCGAACAGATCATCGCCCAATTCAAGAAACTCGCCGCCGGGCTCTCCGTCTTCCTCGCCGGCATCGTCGCCATCTCCCTGCTCGTCGGCGGCATCGGCATCATGAACATCATGCTCGTCTCCGTCAGCGAGCGCACCCGCGAGATCGGCCTCCGAAAGGCCGTCGGCGCCAAGCCCAGCGTCGTCCTCCTCCAGTTCCTCGTCGAGGCCGTCACCCTCTGCCTCATCGGCGGCGCCGTCGGCCTCGTCATCGGCGTCGGCATCGTCGCTGGCCTCAAGCTCATCCCCAAGTCCCCCCTCGAAGAAGCCGGCATCCCCATGTGGTCCATCGCTCTCTCCGTCGGATTCTCCGCCGCCACCGGACTCATCTTCGGCATGTTTCCCGCCATCAAGGCCGCGCGGCTCGACCCCATCGTCGCCCTCCGCCACGAATAAGACCATGAATCACACGACCACACCCACGCCGCGCCCCATCCGCACGGCCCGCGCCCTCCTCGCCCTCGCCGCCCTCACCAGCGCCCCCCTCCTCATCTCCTGCGGCGGAAACCCGCTCAGCGCCGTCGAGGACGACTACGCACGCATCGCCCCCGAACGCCTCCGCCAGATCACCGCCCGCACCTTCGACGACCAGCGCCGCGCCGCCGATTCCCCCGCCGCCGCCCCCACCCCCGACCAAGCCCGCGCCCGCCTCGAAACCGCCGAGAAGATGACCCTCTCGATCGAGGACTGCCGCGCCTCCGCCCTCGCCAGCAACCTCGACCTCAAGATCGCGATGATGGACCCGACCATCGCGAGGGAAAACATCAGCCGCGAGGAAGCCCGCTTCGAGTCCCTCTTCACCACCCGCGCCATCTGGCAGGAAAACGACTCCCCCACCGCCTCCGACCTCGACAGCTCGCAGTTCCGAAACAAGAGCATCGAGCCCGGCGTGCGCATCCCCCTCCGCACCGGCGAGACCGTCGAGGTCTCGCTCCCCGTCTCGCGCACCGAGACCAACAACTCTTTCTCCACCCTCAACCCGAGCTACACCAGCGACCTGCAGTTCTCCCTCAGCCAGCCCCTCCTCCGCGGCGCCGGCCGCCGCGCCAACACCTACTCCATCAAGATCGCCTCGCTCAACGCCCAGGCCGCCGAGGCCTCCACCAAGCTCGAAGCCATCCGCCAGCTCGCCGCCGTCGACCGCGCCTACTGGCGCCTCTTCCGCGTCCGCCGCGAGCTCGAGGTCGCCCAGCAGCAGTACGAGCTCGCCGTCGCCCAGCTCGAGCGCGCCCAGCGCCGCGTCAACGCCGGCGGCGCGCCCGAGATCGAGGTCGTCCGCGCCCAGGCCGGCGTCGCCGACCGCCTCGAAGCCATCATCGTCGCCGCGAGCAGCGCCCTCACCCAGCAACGCGAACTCAAACGCATCATCAACCGCGCCGACCTCCCCGTCGACGCCGACACCCAGCTCGTCACCGCCACGCCCCCCGACCCCGCCGAGTTCGTCTTCGACGCCCCCACCCTCATCGACTCCGCCCTCCGCGACCGCATGGAAATGCTCGACCTCGAGCTCCGCCTCGCCGCCGACGCACTCACCGTCGATTTCAACCGCTCCCAGGCCCTCCCCCTGGTCACCATGGACTACACCTACCGCGTCAACGGCCTGGGCGGCACCGCCAACAAAAGCTTCCGCACCCTCCGCGACAACCGCTTCGAGGACTGGTCCGTCGGCCTCACCGCCCAGGTCCCCATCGGCAACGAGGAAGCCCGCTCGCGCATCCGCCAGTCCATTCTCCAACGCCTCCAGCGCCTCTCCACCAAGGACGCCCGCGAGCAATCCATCCGCCGCGAAGTCCTCGACGCCATCGACACCATCAACTCCGGCTGGCAACGCGTCCTGGCCTCGCGCCAGAGCGTCATCCTCAACACCCGCGCCTTCCAGGCCGAACAACGACAGTTCGACGTCGGCAACAGCACCAGCACCAACGTGCTCGACGCCGCGGCCCGCCTCGCCGAGGCCCAGGTCGCCGAGGCCCGCGCCCTCACCGATTATCAGGTCGCGCAGGTCGACCTGGCCTTCGCCACCGGCACGCTGCTCGGCGCCGGCAAGGTCGATTGGGCCCCCGCCCCCACGCCAACCCAGGGCCTCGACTCCAAACTCCCCGAATGGCTCGACTGGGTCAACCGCGTCCCAGGTCCGGGCGACCCCGAGCCCGCGCCGTCCACCGCACCAAGTTCCACAGAGCCCTCGACCAACCCGTCGCCTAACTCGACGCCCGCCCCCGAATCCCCAACGCCGCCACCACCCGCGAAGTAGGACCGGCCCACGCGCGCCGTCTTTCACTTCGTCTCTCCGTCTCTTTCTCTCTTCGTCTCTGCTTAGGACAACGGTGGGGAGGGGATTCGAACCCCTGTTGCCCTGACGGGCAAACCGGATTTCAAGTCCGGCGCGTTCAACCGCTCTGCCACCCCACCAAACGACCGTGATTTGCCGAAACTTCCCATTATTTCAAGTTCTTTCGGCGTTTTCGACCACCAGACTTGAGCCCATTATTCTGGTCCATTGTAGCCAGTGCGGGCCGGTGGTGCGCTGCGCCGAGCGCTGCGCGCTTTGGTCCCAGAATTGGCCCCCTCCCGCCTGTCGCCGGTGCCTTGATGCGAGGCAGCGACTCCACCGCGTCTCGCGGCGCCCCGGCGTCGAGGTGGGCATAGACGTTCATCGTCAAGGTAATGGTACTGTGCCTGGCGAGCTTCTGGGCGACTTTCGGGGGCACGTTGGCCCGGGCGAGCCTCGTCACAAACGAATGGCGAAGCGCGTGCAGGTCTAGGCGGCGGCCGTCGCGGTCGATGAACGTGAGGAAGTCGGAGCGGATGCGGGCCGCACGCTCGGCGGGCGAAGAGCCCGCCTTGATCCACTCGTCCCTCGCCCGCTTGATGTCGCGGCGGAGCAGATCGGCCGGGTTCTGTCCCATGTGGAAGATCGGCCGCACGGGATCGAGGCCTCGGAGTGCCTGGCGAAGTGTCGCGGCGAAGTCCATGCGGAGCGGGATGATGTCCTCGCGCCGGCGCTTGGAGTAGGCGGCCGTGATCTTCACATAGGGTTCTGCGCCAAGCGAAAAACTCGAGGGCGTCAGCGATCGCAACTCGCGGCGGCGTAGTCCGGTTTCGGCGGCGACGTGGTAGAGCAAGGCGCGGAGTCGGCCCGACATCTTGCCCATCGGCGCGGCCTTGGCGGTTGAGCGGAGCATCGCGGCAAGTTCGGCGTCACTGGCGGCGCGTCGGGCGACGCGGGCGCCCTCGCTGTCCTTGAAGGGACAGAGCGCGACCAGCGGATCGGAGGCGATCTTGCCTGCGAGAACGTTCCACTTCGTGAAGCATCGAACGGCGGCGCGGATGCGATTGAGGGTGCGTGCCCCGAGCTGATCCCGTGCGCGGAGCGTGGCGAGAACGCGCGAGGCTCCGGCCAAGTCGATCGCCCCGAGCGTTGACCACCCGGCGGCGGCCGCGATTCTCTCTACGTCGCGCGTCGTCTCTTGAACGTGACGCGCGGTGTTTCCCTTCGCGGCCAGCATCGCGGAGAAGTCTTTGAGCGCGGCGTCGATCGGGGCCTTGGCGTTGAGCTTTCGGCGTTCGTCGGCGTCGTTGAGAAGGCCGTCGCGCCGACGGGCGGCGTCGAGCTCAAGCTTGAAGCCGAGGCGCAGACTCTCGGCCTTGTCGGGGTATCCCGTCCGCGTCCGCGGCCACTTCACCCACTCGCCGGCGGCGAGTCGGTAGTCGGTGTAGGTGACCTGCCAGCGTGAGCCAGCGACGGCACGGGCGGACGGGCGTTTCCAAACCCTGGGCATGGGCGGAGTGTAGCCGCGATTGTGCTGCGCTGCGCAGTCCGGGCGGCTCAGCTCCCTGTGCGGCGCCGCGGGCCCGCGTCGGGCGTCGTGGCCGACGCGGTGGACGGTGTCGATGATCCCACGCCCAGGGCGGCGAGGCGGCTCGGCTCCCGCGCCCGCTCCAGGTCCACGCCCGCTCCAGGCCAACGCCCGCGACGCGGTGAATGGCCGCGATGCGTCCCGGGCCCACGTCGGCGGGTGCTCGTGCATGACGGGCTAGCCCACGTCGGCGGGTGCTCGTCGATGCCTGGGGGTGGAGTGGTGGTGCATTGCGTGGCTGTGCGGCTCCGGGGCGGTGCGCTGTATTCGTGCTTTGACTCGCCAGGCGGGCTCAGTGCGTCTCGCGTTGATCGCTGCTACACTGTCGCGCCAAATACGGCGGCGATCGTGGCACCCCCCGCCCCCCCACCAAAGGACCAGGCCGGGTGAGAGGCGCGACCCCACCCCGTTAGGTACTTTTTTACCTAACATTCCGTCCGCACCTTGGTATGTCGCGGTTTTGCGTGGCGAGCGGCGTTTCTGCTTTGATTTACAAGTGCTGTGACACCTTGAGCCATGCCGCGCTCCGACCAGGACGCCACGACGCCGACGCTGATCGCAGCATGATCCCCTCGCCGCCGGCGGAGATGACCCGGGCGAGCTGGCGGCGGAGGTGGTCCGGGCCGGAGCAGTCCGCGTGATCGATGACGCGGGCATGGGTGGCGAGGCCGATCGCTCGCCGCGCGAAGGCAAGACGCAGGCCCAGGCCGCCGGCCGCGTCGGGCGCGTCGAACACCATGAACGCGACGGCGAGGTGGTCCTCACACCGGCCCAAGGCGGTCTTGGCGTCACGGGTGCGGCGAGGTGCGCACGTCCGTCGCGGCCCAGCTCCCCCTACGGCGCCGCGATCCCGCTCCAGGTCAACGCCCGCGTCGCGGTGGATGGCCGCGATGCGTCCTGAGCCCGCGGCGGCGAGGTGGTTGATCGCGGAGGGGTGCGGGGGTGTTTTCGATCTCGGAGTGGTCGCGTCGGCGGATAGTTTTTCTGTCGCATTTTCCGCGACGTAGCGACATAATGTCGGGCACATTTAGAACGTCAGGGGGAACCAATGTTGATCGCGGGCGGTGACGTGTCGGCGGTAGAGTCCGAGGCGTCGGTGCGTCTTCTCAATCCGGCCGATCTCGGGGGGGTCGACTTTGGCATTGGGCGGCTCTCGCGTTTCGGGCACGCGCTGGTAATGGCTCACGCGCACGGCCAGGCCCGCCGCGGCGCCACGACAGACCAGGTCGCGGCCGCGATCGCGCGGCGCGTGCTGCTCGGCTCGCGCGAGTCGTTTCGGTCGGTGGCCCAGGCTGTCGGGATCGCGGATCATGGCGTGGTTGTTCGCTGTGCCGCACGCTTCCAGGAATTCGCGCGTGAGGCGATGATTCGCGGCCTCGTTGATCCTTCCGACATTCTCGGGGCGTGATCCGCGTCGGCGAGCTGGGCGGGCCAGTGTCCGGGCGCGCCAGAATCACGCCGATCACGTCAACCACAGCCATTCAGCGCGCCCCCGCGCGTCCCCGGGACCAGACATATGTTCCCCACTCGTGACCAGCAATCTCGCAAACCTCAACCACAGTATTTCTACGCGCTACTCCAAAAAGTCGGCGCAAAGGAGTATGTCCCAGGGACGCGCGGGGACGCGCTTCTCCGAGGTCGTCAACAAACCAAACTCGATGCGTTCAAGAACCGCACACCAAACGAAAACGCCGGTCGCAAGACCGGCGTGTCTGGTGGAGCGTGGATGTTCAAGCGAGGCCGAAGATTCGACCGGTCAGTGTCACGTCGCGCGGCGTGTCCTTTTTCCCGCCATTCGGCCGGCGGGGGCCAGCAGGCGCCGCAGCTCGTCGCGGCCCTGCTCCCCCTACGGCTCCGCGATCCCGCTCCAGGTCAACGCCCGCGACGCGGTGGATGGCCGCGATGCGTCCCGGGCCCGCGGCGGCGAGGTGAGCGGGCCAGTGTCCCGGCACGCCAGAATCAAGCCGATCACATCAACCACAGCGATCCAAGGGTCACCGTTGTCCACCGTGACCGGCCATATGTTCCCAACTCGTGACCAGCAATCTCGCAAACCTCAACCACAGTATTTCTACGCGCTACTCTCAAAAGTCGGCGCAAAGTGGTTGGTCACGGTGACCCACGGTGACCCGAAGTGACACGATCGTTCCAGAACCAAACGCCAGGCGTGCGGCACCCTCACACCAAACGAAAACGCCGGTCGCAAGACCGGCGTGTCTGGTGGAGCGTGGATGTTCAAGCGAGGCCGAAGATTCGACCGGTCAGTGTCACGTCGCGCGGCGTGTCCTTTTTCCCGCCATTCGGCCGACGGGGGCCAGCAGGCGCCGCAGCTCGTCGCGGCCCAGCTCCCCCTACGGCGCCGCGATCCCGCTCCAGGTCAACGCCCGCGACGCGGTGGATGGCCGCGATGCGTCCCGGGCCCGCGGCGGCGAGGTGAGCGGGCCAGTGTCCCGGCACGCCAGAATCACGCCGATCACGTCAACCACAGCCATTCAGCGCGTCACCGCGCGTCACCGTGACCGGTCCTATGTTCCCCACTCGTGACCAGCAATCTCGCAAACCTCAACCACAGTGTTTCTCCGCGCTACTCTCAAAAGTCGGCGCAAAGAATTATGTCACGGTGACGCGCGGTGACGCGCTTCGCCGGGATCTTCAACAAACCAAACATGATGCGTTCAAGCACCGCACGCCAAACGAAAACGCCGGTCGCAAGACCGGCGTGTCTGGTGGAGCGTGGATGTTCAATCGATGCCGAAGATTCGGCCGGTCAATGTCGTGTCGCGCGGCGCGTCTTTTTTCCCGATCTTCGGCCGGCGGGCGCCAGCAGGCGCCGCAGCTCGTCGCGGCCCAGCTCCCCCTACGGCGCCGCGATCCCGCTCCAGGTCAACGCCCGCGTCGCGGTGGATGGCCGCGATGCGTCCTGAGCCCGCGGCGGCGAGGTGGTCCTCACACCGGCCCAAGGCGGTCTTGGCGTCACGGGTGCGGCGAGGTGCGCACGTCCGTCGCGGCCCAGCTCCCCCTACGGCGCCGCGATCCCGCTCCAGGTCAACGCCCGCGCGAGGCGTTGGGCGTCACGAGCGAGCTTGGCGGGCCAGGGAGGTCTTGATGCTGCAGGTGACGAGCTTGCCCGCGACGGCGAGGTGCTCGTACAAGAAGGGCTGGCCCGCGGCGGCGAGGTGGTCCTCACGCCGGCCCCAAGGCGGTCTTGGCGTCACGGGCGAGCGGGTGTGGCGAGGCGGCTCAGCTCCCCCTACGGCGCCGCGGGACCGCGGCTGGTCAACGCCCGCGACGCGGTGGATGGCCGCGATGCGTCCCGGGCCCGCGTCGGCGAGAAGTGGTCCTCACGCGGGCCCTGGGCTGAGAAGCCGATCGTCAAGAGGGAAATGATCGACACGTCGGCCCCAAGGCGGTCTTGGCGTCACGCGCGAGCGGGTGCGGCGATGTGCGCGCGCGGGCGCGGCTGAGGAAGTGCCGCTATTGAATTGTTCAGAGCTTGGCGTACACTTCTAGCGGGTTTCGCTAGAAAGGCTGAATGCCTGCGAACAATCGCACTTGTGGCCGTTCCATCTACAAGGGACAGCCCGCGTCGGTCGGGAGATCGAAGGCGACACGATCCACCGACTCGCGGACGTTGGAATCGTACGAGTTTGAGCCAGACACGCTCTGTCTTATCAGCGATTTCGGGCGCCTGGTAGTGCTGGCGTTCGCGGTCGGGCTCAGCCAGCGGGGTGTCTTGCCCATCCAGATCGCGATCGCGCTGGTGCACAGCCTCTTCAACCCCGAGTATCTCGATGGAACCCTGGCGGGCGGTTTGCGGATCACCCACCAGGGGAATCTGCGTCGCTGGCGTGAGCGGTTCCACACCTTCCTGCGCGGGATGCTTGACGAGGGGAAGCTAACCGCTTCGATGCTTGTCTCTGACCCCTCGGAGCCCGAACTCCGCCCTGGCCCCTGCATACGGCTCGATCATCCGATCGTCGGCGGAAGGGCGACGGGCGCAAACGTGCCGTTGACGATCGCGCCCGCCGAGTTCGGGCCGGTCGTGCTGGACCGGCTCTCGCAGCTCGGCCTCGTGGTGGTGTTGGCATTCGCATCGGGGATTAGTCGGCAGGGCAATTCACCCATCCAGATCGCGATCGCGCTGGCGCATGGTTGCCTGTTCCGTTCGGGCCATTCGGCGCACGCGGTGGCGCGGGGCATCGGCGTGAGCGATCAGCGGAACGTGACGAATTGGTGTAGGCGATTCCGCGGGTTCTTGGATGAGATGTTCACGCCCAAGCGGCGCGAGGTATTGGACTTGTCGCCGCTGCTGCGACCAGGAACGCGCTGAATCTGGTGCGATCTGGCGTTCTCTGGAGTTGGTTTCAGTCTTATCCATATTTATAGAGGGGGAGAGGTTTTGCACTCTTCTGCCTCGCGGGCGGTTTTCCGTCGACACCAAAGAGACGCGATCCACGGGCTGAAAGCGGACAGGCCGGGCTCATCGCATTTCAAGAATTCTGGAGGTCTTTATGGGTGGAAAATTGGTTTTCGAGCGGCGGCTGTTGCGGTCGGTCGAGGCGGCGCTCGTGCTCGGAATTCACCGGTCGACACTTCGGAGCCTGGCCGCGCGTGGCGTTTTGTCCCCGGTTTTGATCGGCGGGATTCGACGCTGGCGTGCCGATGAAGTAGAGCGTCTCGTCCGTGGCGAGGCCGCGATCCAGGGTGTGCCGGTTCCCGCGATCCCGGCCCCGATCCTTACCGCATGAGGCCGCGGGCGCAGCTCCAGTAGTTTCAGAACGTGTCCCGGAATAGGCCCAAGCCCGCGACGACCCGCCGCCAGCGGGGGGATCGGTGCGCGCACTGTGGCCGTGGGCTTGAACGTCTCGCAGTTCCGTTGCGTGACGTGCCGGAACTGCTCGGAGTTTCTCGCCGCGAAGTCTCGCGGCTTGTTTCCCGCGGCGAGCTGAAAGTTACTCGTCTCGGGCATCGGACGGTTCTGGTGACAATGCGAAACTTGTCGACGCTGCTCGGTGAGACACGGGTCACCGACACGGCTCGGCGCTAGGAGTTCACAATGACGACGTTGTCGGATTGGGCGATTGGTCAGACGATTCGGCGTGCAGAGGCGGCCGCGTTGCGAGCCGGGCATCCTTCGCCGGTGTCCTTGCCAGCGCGGCCGACCGCCCCGCCGGCCGCGCGTGCGGCGAGCGCTCCGGTTGCCCAGGCGGATCGGCCCGTGCCGCGCGAGCTGTCGGCACAAGAGCGCGCCGAGCGTGCGGCCGATCTCGCGCCGAGCGCGGACGGCCCGGACGTCGATCTTGGCGCGTTGGCCACGATGATCGCGCGGGCCGAAAAGTGCTCGCCGGCGGACGGACTCCGCCGAGCCCACCAGCGCTACGAAAGGTTGTCGATCGCGGCCCGAACCGGCCGGGACCCCGGCTCGCGTTCGAGCCGGGGCGAGCCCGCTCCCGCCCGATCGACCAAGGCGGTCGTTGGCGCCACCCAAGACCCGGCGGACGTCATGGGCGCCGCCAAGATGATCCAGAACCGCGACGGCTGCGACTTCGCCAAGGCGATGTCCAAGGCCCACCGCGAGTTCCCCGGGCTCTCGGAGCAGGCCCGCACCCAGGGCGTCCCGTTCGTCGGTCGGTGAAGTGGTCACGCCACGGCGGCCCGTTTCTAGTGTAATCCGGCGTCGATACCGCGAGGCGTTCTCGCGGTGTTGGCCCGTTGGAGTTTTCCGATGGTGACGAAAAACGATGTTGCGACGATCGATCCGGCGGAAGTGCTGCGCGGGATCGATGACCGGCTCAGGGGGTACTCCGGGGCCGAGGCAGAGTTTGCCGAGGCGCAAGCCGAGCATTCGAGGCTGCTCGCCCGCGCGGATGACCTGATGCGCCACGCCGATAAGCTCCGCCGAGACGCGCGAACGTGCCAGATCGAGCGCGTCGAGTCGGCGAATCGTCGGGTTGGGGAGCGTCGGGCTCTGGTGGCCCAACGTGAATCGATCGTGTCCAAGCGTCCCTCGCCCGCAAACTAAGGCGTTCCGTGGTGGCGAGAGCGATGTAGCTGATACTCAGCTTGACCTGTACATAACATCTTAGGAGTTTGCTCATGTCCATGACCGAGCACGAACAACACAAGGTTCTTGATTCGAGGGCGATCGCTTCGGGAACGCGAGACGCCGAGGCCGAGCTTTCCGCACTTCGCGCCCAGGAGATCGCGGTGGGCGAACGGATCGCACACGCCACGGCGGACCACGCGCGAGCGGTACAGGCCGCGATAAGCGCGAAGGTGGCGCACGATCTGGCCAGATCGCAGTTCCACGACACAGATGACGAACGCAAAGCCGCCGATCAGGCGGTCGCACAGGCCGGGGCCGATGGTGAGAGTCGACAAAAGCGCGCCCAGGCGGCATGGGATTCCGCGCGGTCGCGGCTTGCCATGCTCGGCGTCGAGTTCAAGTCGCTCGGTGCTGACGCGGCCTTGCTCGACGCCGAGGTCCTCCGCCGGGTCGAGGCCAGCATCACCATCGATTTGGGCCTGGACGTGGCCGAGACGTTCCGCGCTCTGGAGCTGGCCGTCGCGGCCAACGTCCGCGCCCGCCAAGAGGCGGAAATGCGCGGCCGCCAGAGTGACCAGTTCCGCGACGCGATGATGCGTACCGAGCGAGATGCCCAATCGGCGCGGCTTGTGGCGCAGACCGCGGCCGATCATCTCGCCGCACTCAATCGCGAGATCGACACCACGCGATCCAAGGCCCGCGAGCTTGATCGCCGCATTCGCGCGGTTCGGGCGTAGAGACCACCACGCAGCGGCGGGTTGGGGATTCCTGGCTCGCCGCATTTGGCTTGAACCGGCCGGGCGGCGCGGCGACGTGTCGTCCGGCTCTTGTGACCCGCGGGCACGACCCGCGTTGGGCCCGTACACGGTGGCCCGGGCGCTCGCCTGACCGCGAGCGACCGGGTTTCTTTCAACGGCGCGATCTCGGCCGCGTGGCCGGATCGTTCCGACAATCCTTTGTGAGGTGCAGAATGAGCACTATGACTCCGAAGATGTATGGTGATTTGGCGCGCGAGCGCAGTCGTGATACGGGACAGCGGCTTGATGCGGCACGCCGCGAGCGTGACGCCGCCCATGAGCGAACCGTGGCAACTAGCCACGCGGCGAAACTGGCGGATGAAGCCAGGGCGTCGGCGTAGTCGAAAGCACGCGCCTTGCGGCAGTCGGCGGCCCGGCTCAATGAAGCGGTGGGCGAGGTCGCTCAACGCCGTGACGCCGCGGCGCTCGCCTTGGAAGGGCTGCGCGTCTCGGCGGTGGACGTCGAGCGCCGCGAAGGCGCAACGATGGATTCGGTCGATGACCTGCGACAGCAGAGCGCGAAGCTCCAGGCCGACGCCGCGGTAATCGAGGCCCGCGCCGATCTGCTGGAGCTGGCTTCGCGCAAGTTGCAAAGCGGTCAAAAAAACGTCGAAGGCTTGGACGCGCTGTTGAAGTCCACGCGCGATCGGGCCGACGCCGCGGCGATCGACGCGGAATCGGCGCTGCTTGCGTCCGAGGCCGCTGTCGAGGCCGCGATTCGTGCGCGGGCGGGTCATGACGCGGCAAAGAAACTCTTGCACGATCTGGGTCGTCAAGTCTCCGAGGCCCAAAGCTCGCATGACATCGCGAGCGCGGCGGTTCCGAAGTAGCACCCACGCGGCGGGTGGTCCTCACGCGGGCCCTGGGCGGTCCGGTGCTGCAGGTTTTCCGTCCCTGATCGTCGTCGCACGGGCGAAGGTTCGCGCCGACGGCGTTGCGTTTCGTGCTCAACGCGCTCGGCGCTCGCGTGACCGCGGGCGACCGAGTTTCCTCTAGGAGTGTTCCCGTGGCTGATATGCTCTTGTCCGTTGGTGTTGACGACCGTGGCGCGGCCATTGGCCTTCGGGGCGTCGACCGCATGATCGGCGAGGCCCAGAAGCGCATGAAGCTCGCGCCCGCCTTTGAAAAGGGCATGGGGTCGCTCTTCGGCGTCGCGGGCGGTGGCGGGGCGATTGCGATGGAATTCGCGTTCGTCTCCAAAGCCGTGCGCGACTACGAGTCGCGGATGCTCGAGGGCGAGCGTGCGACCGGCCGGTTCCGGGCTGGCGTGGCCGACATGTCCACGGCGGTGGGGCGCGACTTCGAGACGTTGCTCAAGGTCTGGGATCAAGACCTGGCGGGCGTCGGCGGCTTTGGCGGTGCGTTCAACCGGCTGACGAGCCACCTCGGCACGGTGTTCGGTCCTCCCGGCTCGCGGCAAAATATCGCCGGCGTAGACGCCGCGGTCGCGCTCAGCGAGAAGCAGACACGGGACATCATTCAGCAGCGCGAAAACCAGCGGATGATCTTGGAGCAGCGGCAGCGGATGGCCGGCCTTTCGGGCGATGAAGTCGGCGCCGCCGAGGCCGAGGCCGCGGCCTACATCAATGCCGCGAAGGAACGTCTTGCCGCGGCCCAGGCGGCGGGCAGGATCAACGGCGCCCAGTACTCGGAACGACTCAGCGGCGAGCGGGCGATCGCGGACCAGATGGTCGGCAACGCCAAGCGGCGAGCGGCCGAGGAAGCCGACGCCCAGCGTGCGAAGTGGTCCACCGACCTTGATCGCGCGGCGGATGAAAAGCGCCGCGCCCAGGAAGAGCGCGACCGCGACGCGGAGCAAATGGCCAAGGACGCCCGCGATCGTGCGCGGGCTGGTGAGGACGCGAGACTTCGCGTTGAAGAGGCGGGCGTCTCGCGGTTGCGAGCTGATGGCCTGGTGGACGAGGCCGACCAGCTCGACGTGATCCTTCGCATGCGCCGCGAGATGCTCGATGTCGACCGAAACGAGCTCTTGATGGAGTCCGAGAAGGCATCGCTCCGCGAAGCGATGAAAGGCGAGACCGAATCCGCGCTCAAGATGCTGGCGAACCGGGGCGGGGGCGCGATCGTGAATGATGTGAGAGGAACGCTCGATTCAACGGCGAGCGCCGGCGCGGCCCGCGCCTTTGGCCAGGTCTTCGGCGGCGGCGGCACGGCGGCCCCGATGGTGCAGACGTCGCGCGACGTGCAGTCGATCGACGCGACGCTCAAGAGCGTGCTGGGAGCGTTGCAGCGGATCGTAGGGAACACCGAAGACAGCGCGGCCAGCTACACGATGTAGGGGCAGAATGTGCTCTCTATCAAGCTCAAAATCGACGGCTGGAAAAAGCGATACGCCGCGATCGAGGCGCAGCGAGGGATGCACCGGCGCACCCTTACGATCATGCGCGCCGAGAAGTTGCTCGCCGCGATCGAGCGCCTGGCCCGCCGCGACACGAACCGATATGTGCGGGGATGGATGCAGGCGGGCACGGGTGCCGGTCTGCGCGTCGGCGTGATGCCACCCCTCCAGAAGTCGAAGCGGCGTGACGAGTTCCTTCGCAAGCTTGACGATCAGGTCCGGTTGTGGCGCGGCGTGGCGGAGCGTAAACAGGCCGTGCTGCGCGATTGGTACACCCGGAAGAATCGGCGGCCCGATGCGTTTTCACGCAAACTCACGTCCGAGATCAACAAGGCCGAGCGGCGGGCCGCCCGCGCGGAGGATGAGCTGAGGAAGTTTCTCACCGCGGGCACGTCCGCGGTGCTCTTCTTTGATGCGGGCGCGTTCGTCGAGCGATTCAACAAGCGGAAGCTGTCGACCGTGCGCGACAAGGTCTATGGCGGCACGGGCCGGGTGGTCGATTCGCCGTTCGGCACGTTCATCCTGCTCCACAACAAGGAACCCCACCCGACGATCTTGGAGCGACGATTCCGCACGGTGGCGACGGCCAAGGCGACGGCGGGCGATGGGCTCGCGGTGGCACGCACCAGTTACAGAAAGTTGTTCTCCAAGGGCATCACGAGTTGACCTGGCGGGGGTCCGAGCGCTCCGGTGTGCCTGCGGGGGCATGTCGCGGGATCGGCCGTAGGTCCGATCGGTCAAGCGTTCCGGCGGCGAGCTCGAGCGCGATCATGGATCGGGCGCGCGCTGCGTGCCTTGTGATGGTTGCGTGCCCCAGGCCTGAGGCCTCGCAGAGGTGGGCGGTGGGGTATCCCATGTCCAGGATGACGGGCGCGACGCCCGCGATGATGCCGGACGGTGAGTTGCTGGCGTTGGCCGCGCCGAAGGCGAAGGCGCGCAGCAACGCGGCCAGTCGCGGCGAGGCGTGCGAAAGAACGATGGCGGCGTAGGGATCGAGCGAATGCCGCGCGTCGTGGTTGGTTGGCGCGGCGTTCATCGGATCGCGCGAAGCTCAAGTTTCCCATCGGCGAATCGAGCATCGCCGACCATGACCGATCGGAGCGCGGGGCGAGTCATGCGCCGTGCCGCGGCGTCGAGCGATGCGCAACCGCGGGGCGTGCTATCAATCCCGAGGCCCGCGACGCCGGCAAGGCGTTGCTGAGCGGCGTAGAACGCGGCGTGGCGATCTTCTTCGGCGGCGGCGGGGCGCGGCGATACGTTCGTCGCGGGGGCTGATTGAACCGCGGGCGGAGTTGACGCCGCGCCGCGGACCTGGCCGAATGGGATGAACAGTTGTGCGGCGACGGCGTGCGGCGCCGTGCGAGCGCTCGCGCGGGCGAGACGCACGATCGGGGCGCGCATGGTTGCGCGGGCAATGTTGGCCTTGGGCGTCTGCATTGGCGTTCTCCAGAGTCACAGGATAGCAAAAGATAGCGACGTGTCGATCGCGTTGATCGATCCGCGCGCGAGCGTGGGGAAGAAAATGTCGGATCAAGTGTTGGAACGCGGGCTGTTCAGCGAGCGCGAGGCAGCGGCGTACATGGGCGCGCAACTGCGCGACGTGAATTCGTTGGTTCGGCGAAAGTTGCTCCGCCGGCTCGAGATTTCGCCGGGGGTCATTCGCTACGCGAAAGCGGAAATCGACGCGATCATCGCGAGTGACGTGCTGGTCAGTTCCGCGCCCGATCCTGTTCCGGTGCGTCCCATCGACGCCCTAGCCCAGCGGGTACAGAAGTTTCTCGCGGAGCGGTGCACCATTGGCATCCGGGAAATGGTGCCCGCGGCGGAACTCGCGGCGGCGTTCAACGACTGGAACGGTGAAGCCGTCCCCTCGTATTCGTTTGGTGTCTCGCTCGGCCGTGCGTCCGCGGGAATCTTCAAGATTCGGGCACGCTCTAAGCGCAGCATTGTTTCTATGTACTTGGGCGTGACGCTTCGTGGGCGCGAGACGCCGACGGCCTGAGCATGGGCGGTCTGGTGCTGCAGGTGACGGGCTGGCCCAACGTCGGCGCGTGGTGGTCCTCACCGGGCCCTGGGTGGAGAAGCCGATCGTCAAGATGGAGATGATCGACACGCGGGTTCTACAGGCTGTCCGCCCGCACGCCCGCGAAGACGGGATGCCGCGGCACACCCGCCGGCGTGCGGCCCGCGTGCACGATTCGCACAAGGCAACCCACCGCTGGTGGCCGAAGGCGCTGCAGTTCGCTCAGGCCCGTGCCCACGTCGACGCCGATCGGCGTGCCCGTCCCGTCGTCAACGGTGCATCGAAGCGCCCGCACCAGCTCCGGGCCGGTTCCGCGCGGCCGCCACACGTGCCCGATGACTACGCCGTCGCTCTCGTCGCGCGGCTTGACCTTGAGCCATGCCGCGCTCCGACCAGGACGCCACGACGCCGACGCTGATCGCAGCATGATCCCCTCGCCGCCGACGGAGATGACCCGGGCGAGCTGGCGGCGGAGTTGGTCCGGGCCGGAGCATTCCGCGTGATCGATGACGCGGGCATGGGTGGCGAGGCCGATCGCTCGCCGCGCGAAGGCAAGACGCAGGCCCAGGCCGCCGGCCGCGTCGGGCGCGTCGAACACCATGAACGCGACGGCCGACCACTCCGGCCCGCCCAGCTTGCGGCGCACGACCCCGGAGACGTGATCGAATCGGCCGCGGCCGATCCAGAGTTCGCCGTCGAAACGGTGGCGGGTTGGCAGGCCGTCGATCCACCAGGCCGGCGCCGCGATGCGATTTCCAGCGCGGGTCAATAGCTCGCGTCCGGTCCACAGCGCGCGCACGCCGTCGAGCTTCTCAGAGAAGAGCATCCCGGCGGGGTTGTGCGCTGGCTCGGAGTAGGTGTCGGCGAGGGGCACGATTTCCATGTCGGCTCCGTTCGGCGTTTGCTCATTCGGTGCGGCTGTCCTGACCGGAGGGGTGCGGGGGCTTGTCGGTCAGTATGAACCGTCCTCCAAGAGCGCGGAGGGGACGATGATTCCGGCCTGTGCGGCCGCATTCATCCAGTTCTGGAAGCGTCGCTCTTCGGCCGCCAGCTCGGCCCGATCGATCTCAAGAGCGCGGGCGGTCTCGCTGGTCGAGTAGTTCGCGTAGACGCAGCGGACGGTGATCGCGATGGCGAGCTTGTCTCGATCTTCCTGGATGTCTCGGCGTGCCGCGGCCCATGCGTTGACAAGGACGCGGCCGAGCGGCGTAAGCGTGGGCTCGCGCATTGCTGGTGTGTGTGTGTGGTCGACGCGATCGGCTGTGGTGGTGCTCATGGGAATCCTCTCCCCGGCCTGGCCGGCGGTGTTCGTGGTGGCGTTGATGGGGACTACAACCGGGCGGCGTCGGCCTGGGCCGCGGCCTTCGTTCGGCGGCGGGCTTCTCTCTCGCGGCTACGCTGGAGGCGTGCGCGGAGTGTTTGCTCGTATCGCGCCGTGGCGTTGTGTTGGAGGTCCGCGGCTGTTGTGGCGTCCAGTGACGGCACGGGCGGCATATATCGCCCAAGCCCGCGCTCCGTCGCCCAGCGGCGGACGTGCGAGTGCTCGCCAAGAAGGATCGCGGCTTGGCGTGGTGTCGGCTTCCCGCCAAGGGCTTCGATGAGTTCTTCGATGTGCATGAGACACTCCCGGGCGTCCTGACCGGCGGCGTCACACGCGCCCCCGGACTGGACGTGTGCTAAATCGCGCTGCGCCAAGCGCTGCGCGAGACGCGGCGTATTGTGCTAATTGCTTGTGTAGTAAGTGATTGCGAAAAGCATATCGCAGATTTCAAGTCCGGCGCGTTCAACCGTTCTGCCACCCCACCGGCAAAGTCTAGGGTCGTCCCGTCATCCGCCGCGCGGCGCAAGCCCCCACGCCCCGAGCCCGAAGGGGCGACACCGGCCTCCCGTCGCGCCCCACTCACCGCGCACCGAAAGCTCCGAAGGGCCGACACCCACATCGCTCCATCGTTTCACTCGCCCGCCCCCGCCGCTCCCCCTCCGCCGGGGGTCGCCGGGGGGAGGCCAGCCCCCCGGCACGCGCGGAACCGCCTCACCAAGCCCCACCCAATCAACGCCGCCGGAATCGGCCACAGCGGCACTCGCACATACCGATTCGAACTCCCCCACTCCAGCCGCGGCAGCACCACCCGCCACCATTCCAACTCGCTCGTCACACCATCTCCAACAAACTCGTCCGAGAACGGATTCCAGACGTGGACGTGATAGATGATCGCTCCACGCTCAAAGTCTACGGACGAGAACACCCGGCTCTTGAGCATCCACGACCAGGTCAACCCCCGCGCGCACGCCACGATCATCGCCGCCGCCATCAGAGCGCCCACCCCGATCGACCATGCGCCTCGCCTCCGCGCCGCTCGTACCTCGCGTGGCAGAGCCGTGGTTGGCGAGTTCTTCTCGCCGCACTCCGGGCACGTGACGACACCGTTGCTCGCGCTCAGACCGCTCAGCTCATACCCGCACCGCGCGCAGAACCCCTCGATCGCCCGATTCCTCCACACACCCGTCCCGCCCAGCGCGCCGACCATGCAGAACACCATCCACACCGGCACGCGCACCAGCCCTTCCGTGCGATCAACGCCCCACCGCGGCCACGCCCAGTCCGTCGCTCTGGTATCGAAGAGCACCCGACTCATTGGAGACGGGCGAACATGGCCCTGCGGGAACCACACCACGTCGAAGAGACCTCGGTCAACCACCACATAGAACCCGCGTGACCAGATCCCCCACAGTCTGCCCGACGAACTGAGCACCGCCACCAGCCCGACCAATCCAATCCACACCGCCACCCACGCGATCCGTCGCCGCGTTCGCTTCCCACCTTCGCTGGCCTTCGTTCGCGACACGCGTCACTCCCGTCGCGCCAGTCTACCACGTCCACCAGAGTGAGCGCCTTTCCCCCGCCCCCCCGCCGCGCCATGCGTTCCCTTCGGCTTCCCCTTCTCTTCCACCACTCAACACTCCCCACTCCCCACTCCCCATTCCCGACTCCCGCTCCTCTACTCCTCTACTTCTCTTCTCTTCTCCTCTCCTCCTCTCCTCCTCTCCTCTGCGCTCTCTGTGACCTCTGCGTTCGAGTCTCCGCCTCCACTTTCTTCCCCTCTGAGTTCCTCTGATTCCTCTGAGTTCGGCCTCTCTTCCGCATCCCTTCGCTCTCTTCGAGCCCTTCGAGTTCCCCTTTTCTCTTCCACCACTCCCCACTCCCAATTCCCGACTCCCGCTCTTTCCGATCAGTAGCCCGACCGTAAGGGAGGGCGTCTTTGTTTTTCACTCCGTCTCTTCGTCTCTTCGTCTCTTCGTGACTTCGTGACTTCGTGACTTCCTTCGGCTAGTACCCACTTACCACCGCGCCGCAGCGCACCAAAGTGTCCGTCTTTTTCCCCTCCTCCCATTTTCCCGAAAAAAATCTTCGCGCGGACCCGTGCCCCGCGCAACCCCATCCCCGGCCTTGTCTTCCTGCATTTCCTAGTGCCCAGTGCCTAGTGCCTAGTGCCTGCTTACCACCGCATCCGTGCGCACCAGCGTGTCCGTCCGTCCCCCGGGTAGACGAGCCCTCGCTCGCCCGGAGGACACCATGCCACACCCGCCTCTTCCCCACTCCCCACTCCCGACTCCCCGCCCTCTCCTCCATCGCCCATTGCCCATTCCCCATTGCCTTCCGCCGTTCCCCGAACCCCACCGCCCCCGCCGCCGGTACCATCTCCCAGCCATGCCCGCCATCCTCCGCTGGCTCCTGCGACTGGGGCCGACCAACCCGATCACCGTCCGCCTGGTGCAGAACGCCTCGCGCCGCCCGCGCCACTTCTACATCCGCGCCGGCTACCTCGCCGTCCTCATCGTCGTGCTCCTCTGGTCGCTCCTCATCAACACCAGCGGCGACTCCCTCTCCTACCGCCAGCTCGCCGAGGCCGGCGCCAAGAGCTTCACCTACATCGCCTACCTCCAGATCATCCTTATCTGCATCCTCGCCCCCGTCTTCATGGCCGGCGCCATCGCCCAGGAATCGCACCCGCGCACCTGGGAAGTCCTCCTCACCACGCCCATGAACGACACCCAGATCGTTCTTGGAAACCTCCTCGGACGCCTCTTCTTCATCCTCGCGCTCCTGGTCTGCTCGCTCCCGCTCATGGCCCTCACGCAGTACTTCGGCGGCGTGCCGGGCGCCGCCATCTTCAAGAGCTACCTCATCGCCGCCGCCGCCGCCGTCGCCGTCGGAAGCATCGCCATCTCGCTGTCCGTGTCGCGCCTCGCCGGCAAGCGCGCCGTTTTCGCGTTCTATGTCGCCGTCGTCAGCTACCTCGCCATCACCATCGCCATCGATCGCTACCTCGTCTCCATCAACAAGGTCGCGCCCTCCGGCGGCATCACCTGGATGACCGCCGTCAACCCCTTCCTTTCGCTCCACTGCCTCCTCAACCCATCCTCCTACGGCCCGTCGCCCGCCGGCACCACCAGCGGCATCGCCTCCTGGTTCCTCGAACGACCCGTCACCACCTTCTGCGCCGGCACCTTCGCCCTCTCGGCCCTGCTCGTCGGGCTCTCCACCTTCACCGTCCGCGCCGGCGGGCTGCAAACACTCGGCTCCGACGGCGGAATCCCCTGGTACCGCAAGCTCTTTGGCCTGGGCGCCGCCGGCGCCGAATACCGACCACCGCGCACCGTCGGGCACAACCCCATCGCCTGGCGCGAGGCCTCGGCCCGCAACGCCACCCTCGGTCGCGCCATCGCGCGCTGGAGCTTCGTCGGCACCGGGCTGGTCTTCGGCCTGTTGCTCCTTTTCTTCTTCCACACCGGCTCGCTGGCCATCACCGAGTTCCAGCTCGCGCTCATCGCCACCGTGTGGGGCGAGATCGCCGTCATCACCCTCGTCGCCATCAACATGGCCGCCACCGCCGTCAGCCGCGAGCGGGAAGACGGC
>JAEUJA010000288.1 GCA_016793195.1 Phycisphaerae bacterium | reverse complement strand
TCTTGGCGGGCGCGTCCTTGCCGGTCGCGGCCCAGGACAGCAAGGTCGTCGGAGCGGTATCGGGAAAGTCAGCGCTCAAGACCGGCTCCCCCACCATCGAGCAGTTCCTGAAAATCCGCACGCCGGGCTCGGCCTCGATCGCCGCCGACGGCTCGATGTACGTGCGCGACTGGCCCGACGGCATCTGGCAGCTCTACCGCGTGCCCGCCGACCAGGTCGGCAAGTCCTCCAGCGGCCAGAAGCTGACCGAGTTCAAGGACGGCCTGTCCGGCTACTCGCTCTCGCCCGACGCCAAGACGGTGCTGCTCTTTCACGCCGTGGGCGGCAACGAAAACACGCAGATCTCGCTCTTGAAACCCGACGGCGGTTTCAAGCCGCTGGTCGAGAACCCCAAGGTGCAGTACTCAGTGAACACCTGGCTCGAGGACAGCTCGGGCTTCATCTTCACCGGCAACGACAAGAGCCCCAGCGACTTCTACATCTACCGCTTCGACCTGGCGGACGGGAAGGTGACGCAGCTGCTCGCCAAGGAAGGAAGCTGGTCGGCGGGCGACGTCACCAAGGACGCCAAACGCTACCTCGTCGCGCAGTATCGCTCGATCTCCGACAGCAGCGTCTTTGAGCTCGACGCGGCCAGCGGCACGCTGACCGACCTTTCGGTCAAGCCCAAGGAGGGCACGTCGTCCAACGACATCGTCGGCTACTTGCCGGGCGAGAAGAGCGTGCTGCTGCTGACCGACGCCGACGCGGACCTGAAGAGGCTGGTGCTCAAGGACCTTGCGACCGGCGCGGTGAGCGAGCCGATCAAGGAACTCTCGGGCTACGAACTCGACGGCGCCGGGATCGACCACGAGCGGAACCGCCTGATCGTGTCGGTGAACCGCGACGGCTACGGCGAGCCCGCGGTGTACGAACTCCCGAGCTTCAAGAAGATGTCGCTCCCGGAAATCCCCAAGGGCGTCGTGACGATCGGCGACACGCGGAACGGCCGGCTGAGCTACACGCTCAGCAACGCGCAGGTGCCGGGCCTGACCTACACGATCGACAAGGCCGGCGACGCGCCCCGCCAGATCACGTTCACCGACACCCAGGGGATCGACCTCTCGGCGTTCCCGCTCCCCAAGCTGGTGAAATACACGAGCTTTGACGGGCTGGAGATCCCGTCGTTCCTGTGGACGCCGCCGGGCTACAAGGAGGGCTCGCCGATCCCGTTCGTCGTGAACTATCACGGCGGGCCCGAGGGCCAGCACCGCCCGACCTTCAGCGCGCTGTCCCAGTTCCTCCTGAGCCGCGGCTACGGCGTGATGCAGCCCAACGTGCGCGGGAGCACCGGCTACGGCCGAAAGTTCCACATGATGGACGACTACAAGAAGCGTTGGGACAGCGTGAAGGACGGCGTGGAAGCCGCCCGCTGGCTCGTGAAGAACAACTACGCGTCGCCGGGCAAGGTCGCGGCCTACGGCGGGAGCTACGGCGGATTCATGGCCGTCGCCACCATCGTCGATGACGGCGCGTCCAAGGACCGCGTCTTCGGCGCCTCGATCAACGTCGTGGGCATCGTCAACATGAAGACGTTTCTGGAGCAGACCGCCGGCTACCGGCGCAAGCTCCGCGAGGTCGAATACGGCCCGCTCTCAGACCCCGAGTTCCTGGCCACCGTCTCGTCGATCAATCGCATCGACGACATCAAGGTGCCCATGATGATCGCGCACGGGCTCAACGACCCGCGCGTGCCGGTGGGCGAGGCGATGCAGCTGGCCGTCGGCCTGCAGCAACGCGGGTTCGACCCGGAACTCGTCTTCTGCCCCGACGAGGGCCACGGCTTCGCCAAGCTCTCCAACCGCCTGCTCTTCAGCGAGCGGATGGTGAAGTTCCTCGATCGGACGATCGGGAAGTAGAAGACTTCAGGCATCAGGCATCAGGAAGCGAAGAAGAGACGGAGAGACGCAGAGACGCAGAGATGAAGTGAAGAAAAATCAGGAAGAAGCCCAAGGAACGAACGCCTGCGCATGATCCAAGCCCCCGAGCAATCGGGGGGCTTTTTCGTGGAGAGTGCGGGCCGCGCGGGCCGTTTCAGCAGCCGGCGTCGAAGGCGGAGGCGAAGGCGTCGTAGTCATCGCCATTCACGAAGCCGTCCTGGTTGATGTCCGCGCCGGGGTCGGCCACATCGAACAGCGACGCGAAGAGGTCGTAGTCGTCGCCGTTGACGAAGCCGTCGTGGTTGAAATCCGAGAGGCAACCGCCATTGGGGAGCTGCAAAAGGAACATTCGCGCATACGAGTCAAGTCCGCCCGGGCCGTCGGGGTCGAAGGTGCCAATGCCCGTCACCCAGTTGGTATCGCTGATGCCGGCAGCGCTTGTCAGCGTCCACCTTGCGGCGTCGGCGGGAGAGAGGAGCGTGTTGACGTCGACGGCCTCGCCGTCGAAGCCCCAGTAAACGGCTCGCATGCCGATGTATGTGCTGCCGGAGTACTTGTAGGCATATCCCACGGCGATGCCGGCGTCGTTAATATCGAGGGCTTCGCTGTACGTAATGCCGGCGTTGTTCGTGCCCAGGTTCCCCAGTTCGGTCGCGCCGGTGCCCGAGGCATCCCACCGGACGGCACGATCGCCGAGAAACGTGCCTGGGTATTTCCATTTCCTGGCACGCCCGACAGCCGTGCCAGTGCTGTTGATGGCGAAGGCGTAGCTAATTGTGGCGCCAGTGTTGTCGGCTCCGATGTTCCCCAGTTCGGTCGCGACCGTGCCCGAGGCGTCCCAGCGAACCGCGCTAATGCCGAGAGATGTGTTTCCTGAGTAATTCTGGGCGTGCCCGACAGCGGTGCCGGTGCTGTTGATGGCGAAGGGCACGCATTCCGTGGAGCCGCTGCTGCTGGTACCAAGATTGCCCAGTTCGGTCGCAGCGGTGCCCGAGGCGTCCCAGCGAACCGCGCGATTGCCGAGAGGTGTGTTTCCTGAGTATTTCTGGGCAATCCCAACAGCGGTGCCGGTGCTGTTGATGGCGTAGGCCGCGCAATCTGCCACCCCGCTGTTGTTGGTGCCGAGGTTCCCCAGTTCGAGCGCGGCGGTGCCCGAGGCGTCCCAGCGAACCGCGCGATTGCCGAGAGGTGTGTTTCCTGAGTATTTCTGGGCATGCCCGACGGCGGTGCCAGTGCTATTGATGGCGGAGGCCACGCATGCCGTGGAACCGCTGCCGCTGGTACCAAGATTGCCCAGCTCGGTCGCAGCGGTGCCCGAGGCATCCCAGCGCACGGCGCGAAGGCCGCGATTGGTACCGCCGGAATACTTACTGGCAGACCCGACGGTAGTTCCGGCGCTGTTGATGGCGTAGGCATAGGCGCTCGTGGAACCGCTGCCGTTGGTACCAAGATTGCCCAGCTCGGTCGCAGCGGTGCCCGAGGCGTCCCAGCGGATGGCGCGAGGACCGAGGTTGGTACCGCCGGCGTACTTCGAGGCAAACCCGATAGCGGTGGCGATGCCTGCCGATTCGCCAGGGATGACGGGCAAATTCGGGGACTGATACCCCGTGCCGGTGGTGCTGTTGTACGTCGGCCCGCCGTAGATCGTCACCGACGCCGGTGAGAGCGAGCAGGCGAGGCCGGAAACGGCCGCGAGCGCGGCCACGCTGATCAAGCACCTCGATGGCATGTGACACTCCGTTGAGTGGGCTTTCGGTTGCGCTCGGTCATTCGCGGTCGCGAGCCGTCCGAGTCTGGGGTATTAGGATGACAGGACTGCCCCTGCCGGTCAAGCAAAAACACATCGTCGTCCCGAACCGGATGGATGCTCGGGAATCCCAGCGGCCTGGGGAGCCCCGCAGGCCCATAACATGCGCGACGCGCCCCGTGAATGTGCGCCGTGCGAGAATGTACGACGTGGGGCTCGCGCTCAGTCCTTCACCACCGACATGACAGAGATGACCAGCGACAGCACCGTCGCATTATGCACGCAGTGCGCGGTCATGGGTGCGATGAGCGAGCCGCGCCACTCGCGCATCATCGCGAAGTTGAAGCCCAGCGTCATCAGTGGAATCGTCAGCAGCACCGGCACGGGGTGGATGATGCCAAAGACAAAGGCCGAGCCCATCGCGGCCAGTACCGGGCCCACCGTGCCGCGCAGGTGGCGGAAAAGCGTCCCGCGGAAAATGGCCTCCTCAACGATCGGCGCCCACACCGTCGCCAGCGTGAAGAACAGCACCAACGTCACGCCGTCGAAATTCTCCAGCCGCTCGGCCAGCGGGTTGGTGGGCGGCGGCGGGCGCTGCCCCGACACTTGCTCGACAACCATCTGATAGACGAAGAGCACGAGCACCGCGAGCATCGCGCTCCCGAGAAACAGGGGCAGGCCCGCGAGGTAGCCCGCGACGCCCGCCCCGACCTCGCGCAGCACGCCGCGCCCGCTCGTCCACCCAAGGTCGCGCCGCAGGTCCGCAAAGGTTCGCCCGCGCATCGCGTACAGCGGCACGAGCGCGAGCAGCCAGTGCGACGCCAGCGCGACCGGTGTCACCCACGCGGCGTCCTTGGGCGCTCTCGCCACAAACAGCGACAGGCCCACCTGGAGCAGGAGAAAGCACGTCAGAAAAAGCGCGACGGTTTCGAGGTACAGGCTCCCGCCCGCGGCCGGGGCGCGGAACGCCGGACGCAGCCGCCCGCGTCGCGCCTGGACAATCGCCACGATGAAGAGCACCAGCCCGGCGAGCAGGGCCGCCACCAGCACGCACACGAAGACCATGACGATGGCGATGAGTTTTCCGGCGCCGGCGAGCAAAGGCGCGCGGGCGGGATCGGTGTCGGCCAGGCCGCGGGTCAGCGCGACCTTGCCGAAGAAGCCGTGCCGCGCGACCAGGCCGTCCTTCTGTTCCTGCGAAAGCTCGCCGAGCCGACCGGAATAGACGAGCTCGAGCGCCTCGACATCTTTGAGCAGCGTCGCGACCGCCTCGGCGTCGCCGCCCGCGCCCGCCATCTCCTCACGGACCTTCGTGAGTCGTTTGGTCGCCTCGGCGTCGTCCATCAGTTCTCCGGCGACCACCGCGCTCCAGACGCGATCCGCCGCCGACCCCTGGGCGGCCTGGTCGTCGAACGACGTGACGTACATCCCGGTCACCTGCGGCGCGAGCTGGCGAATGGACGGCGCGAGCTTGACGAAGAGCTTGCCGATCACCTCTCCGACATCCGAGCCCTGGATGACGGCGGCGGCCTTGGGGTCGGGGGCGGCCGGCGCGTCCTCAAGACGCTGCACCACCGCGACCACGAGCGTGAGCAGCGCGACCAGCGCCCAGGCGATCGTCCGACGCCGCGGCGAGCCGGGGTCGGGGAGCCGCCCGGTCGCGACCGGGGGCGCGGGCGGTGAGCCGTCGAGAACGGCGGACGTGGCCGAGGCGAAGGGACCGGGCGGGAAAGGATCGGGCATGATGAATCATCGGCGAATCAGCGTGCCAGGCGCAAATAGGGGCGTGTTCGGGCTCGCGAAGCGCGGTTGACCCGGCTCTGGCCCGGTCTATGCTTTCTTCCCTCTTGCCCCGCGCTTCGGATGGCCCGGGCTCTGATGGAAAACATGTCGGCCCCGCGAACACACCCGTGAACGCGAAGGCCGGCCCGCCCCGCCCGGTAGGCGGCGAGCAGCGCGGCGTCGTGCGACCCGGGGCGTGGATTCGCCTGTCTGGATCGCCTGATCTCGCGGGAACTTCATCGCTTGATCCGCGCGTTTCGCCGGGTCAGGCGGATGTCGGAGGTGTCGGATGATGCGTCGGGACACATTTTTGGCCAAGCCCGGGACGATGAAGAAGACCTGGCGCATGGTGGACGCGGAGGGCGTGCCGCTCGGGCGCCTGGCCGCCGAGGTGGCGATCGTGCTCATGGGCAAGCACCGCCCGGACTACACGCCCCACGTCGATTGCAGC
>JAEUJA010000262.1 GCA_016793195.1 Phycisphaerae bacterium | reverse complement strand
TCGAGGCTGAGGGTTTTCTGGGTGCAGGTGTAGCCGAGCATGGGGGCCAGCTCGCGCATGACGAAGCCGCGGGTGACGCCTTCGAGGATGCCGGCGTCGGAGGGCGGGGTAAAGAGGCGGCCGTCCTTGACGATGAAGATGTTATCGCCGGAGCCCTCGGTGACCTCGCCTTGCATGTTGAGCATGATGACCTCGTCGCAGCCGAAGTCGATGGCCTCGCACTTGGCGAGGATGTTGTTGAGGTAATTGAGGCTCTTGATGCGGGGGTCGAGGCAGGCGATGGGGGTCTTGGGGCGGCGAGCGACGATGACGCGCATGCCGGCCTCGTAGGCCTCGGTGGGGAAGAGGCGGATCTGGTCGAGGATGCAGACGACGCCGGCGGTGGGGCAGCGGCGCGGATCGAGGCCGAGGGTTCCGAAGCCGCGGGTGACGACCAGGCGGATGTAGCCGTCGGTCATTTTGTTGGCGTCGATGCACTCGCGCTGGATGTCGATCATGCGCTGGCGTGAGACGGGGATTTTGAGGCGGATCTGCTCGGCGCAGTGGTAGAGGCGGTCCATGTGCTGCTTGCACTTGAAGATTTTGCCCTGGTAGACGCGGATGCCCTCGAAGACGCCGTCGCCGTAGAGCAGTCCGTGGTCGTAGACGGAGATCATGGCCTTGCTCTTTGGGAGCATCTGGCCGTTGACGTGGATGATGGGGAGGTCGGCGTCGATGGGTCGGGCGGCGGAGGGGGACTTGGCGTTGAGCTTTGAGGGCTTGGGGGCGGCTTTGGGCGCGGGCTTGGCGGCGGGCCTGGCCTTGGCTTGGGCGCGGGCTGCGGGTTTGGCGGAGCGGGCGGCACGGACCGCCGTGGAGCGCTTGGTGGTGCGAACGGGCTTGGCCGCCATCGTCTTGGTCTTCACACGAACCTCCGAGCCACACGGGCGCTTTGACCGAGCGCCCACCGAACCATCGGAACGCCCCGGACCTCGGCCGCGCCGAAATCGCGGGTGCGACGGCGATTCTAGGAGGCTCGTGGGCGAAGTTTGCTCAATCGGTGAACCTGGAACGGGCGATTGCGGTACTTCATCCACGGCGCGGAGTTTGGGAACAACCCTATGGAATCGAGCTGGTTTGGTGGTGTGCGGACGGGTTGGTCATTGCCCAGGATTGTGGTGCTGGTGGCGGGTCTGTCGTGCTTTTCGATCGGGCTGGTGAACACGGGGGTGTTTTCCAGGGCTGATGCGACGCCGGCGCGTGCGGGCAGGTCGGGGGCATTGGCGGTCGGCCGTGCCGCGACCGAATTCCATGGTGCGCGGGGCGAAGAGTCCGAGCTCGGAGCGATTTCGCTTGCCGCGGGCGTGAACGTGTCATTGGGCGCTGGCGAGGGTGGGCCGGTGCGGAACGTGCCGCTGGATTTTTCGGTGATCTTCGCGGCCGCGGCGTCGCCGGGGGAGAGTGACCCGGCGTTCTTGCTTGCGGACACGAACTTCGACGGTGAGCTTGACGGCCTGGACGTCGACGAGTTTTTTGAGACGATCGAGGGCGCGATCGAGCAGGCGCGGCGGACGGGGTTCGGCGGGTACAGCCCGCGCTATGACCTGAACGACGATGGGCGGCTGGACGAGCGGGACCTGGAGTTGTACCTCGACGCGTTCGGGTATGGGATGCGGGGGCCGCGGTTCAGGGGCGCGCACCTGGTGAAGTGCTGAGGCTTGGTCACGGCGACGAGATCGCGGGGCGCGGCGAGACGATCGCGGGGCGCGGCGAGACGATCGCGGGGCGCGATCAGGCGGTGCGGAGTTCGGCGCCGCAGTCTTTTTTCAGGCGGGCGACGAGGGCGTCGATCTCTGGGTCGACCTCTTCGCGCCGGAGGGTTCGCTGGGCGTCGCGGAAGTAAAGGCGGAAGGTGAGGGATTTCTTGCCCGGGCCGATCTGCTTGCCGCGGTACGCGCCGACGAATTCGAGTCGTTCGCGCCACTTCATCGATTGCGATTGCACGATGGACTGGAGGGTGGCCCAGGTGGTTTTTTCGTCGACGATGACGGAGAGGTCGCGGTCGATGGCGGGGAAGGCGGGGCGGGTGGTGACGCTGGCCTTGGGCGGGAAGGCGGCGATCAGCGGCTCGAGGCCGATCTCGGCGGCGACGACGGGGTGATCCAGGCCGAAGTGCGCGAGGGTGGCGGGCGCGACGAGGCCGAAGTAGCCCAGTGGCTGGTCGTCGAGCGCGACGCCGGCGCAGGCGGCGGGGTCCATGGAGGGGAAGGGCGCGAGGCCGGGCGTGAACGAGAGATTCGCGCCGTGGCCGCGCATGGCGCGGACCATGGCCTCGATGGCGCCGCGGACGAGGCGCACGCCTTCTTGTTTTTCGGCGATGCCGGGCTTGCCGCCGGCGGCGGGGATGTCGAGCAGGAGCGCGACGTTGGCGTGCTCGACGGTCTGGCGGGTTGAGCCGTCGCCCTGCTGGGCGAAGACGGCGGAGACCTCGAAGAGGCGTGCGGCGCCGGGGGCGACGGCGTGGGCGTCCTGGTTGCCGCGTCGGCAGGCGAGGAGGCTGGGGATGACGCTGGGCCTGGCGACGGGTTCGGCCTTGCGGCGGTCGTCGTCGACCTCGACGGTCGACAGGCCGGGCGGGACGAAGGCCTTGGCGTCGGCGCGGCTGATGAAGCTGAAGGTGATGGTTTCGTAGAAGCCAAGTCCGGTGAGGACGCGGGTGAGCTCGCGCCGGGCGCGTTCGCGGCGCTGGGGCTCGCGGACAGCGACGGGGAGCTTGTCCATAACGGGGATGACGGAGAGCCCGCGGAGGCGGGCGACTTCTTCGATGAGGTCGACCTCGCGCGAGAGGTCGGGACGCCAGGCGGGGGCGGTGCAGCGGAGCTCGCCGCCGGCTCGGCCGATGGGCTCGACGGCGACGCCGACGGAGGTGAGCACGCGGGCGATGTCGGCGACCTCGGTGTGAACGCCCAGGAGGGCGTCGCAGCGTTCGGGGCGGACTCGGATGGGTGTGAGCGGCTTGGGCGTGCGGCCCTTGGCGATCACGCCGTCGCAGAGCGAGCCGCCCGCGACCTCGATGATGAGTGCGGCGGCGCGGCGCGAGGCCTCGTCGATCATGCGCTGGTCGACGATGCGCTCGAAGCGGTAGCTTGCGTCGGTGCGGATGGCGAGGCGCCTTGTGGCGCGGCGGATGGTGACGGGGTCCCAGGTGGCCATTTCGAGGACGACGTCGGTGGAGGATGCATCGATCTCGGAGTCGGCGCCGCCGATGACGCCGGCGAGGCTCTGGGCGCGATCGCGATCGGCGACGACGAGTTCGTCGCTTTTCAGCGTGCGTTTCTTGCCGTCGAGGGTGGTGAGGGGCTCGTTGTCCTTGGCGAAGCGGATGACGAGCGTGGCGCCGGCGAGTTTTTTGAGGTCGAAGACGTGGCAGGGGTGTCCGAGTTCGAAGGTGATGAAGTTGGTGACGTCGACGACGTTGTTGATGGAGCGTTGGCCGACGGATTCGAGGGCGCTCACGAGCCAGGCGGGGGACGGGGCGATTTTCACGCCGCGGATGAGGCGGGCGGTGAAAAGGGGGCAGGCGTCGGGCTGTGTGTTGTCGACGGAGAGGAGGGGGGTGATGGGGCCGCCGGTGGCGTTGGGGAGGGGCGTGACGGGGGCGAGGAGTGAGCGGCCTGTTTTGGCGGCGATTTCGCGTGCGAGGCCGAGGTGGGAGAGGCAGTCGCCGCGGTTGCTGGTGATCTCGACGTCGAGGCGGACGTCGCCGCCCTCGAGCGTTTCGCGTGATTCGATGGGGAAGCCGGCGTCCATGAGAGAGCGTTCGGCCTCGTCGGGCGAGACGTTGGCGGGCTGGAGGTACCGGTTCAGCCAGGCGACGCTGATGTTCATAGGGGGGAAGGGTAGGGGCGGAGGAATGGCCGGAGACCAAATGGCCAAATGGCCAAATGGAGGGCGGGGAGGTCGGGCGATCGTGGCGGCGGAGAGAGGAAGCTGCGGCGTGGCGGAGCTGCGGAGCGAGGGAGCGTGGGGCGTGACGTTGTGAGGAGTGTGGGAGCTTGGACGTGGGGGAGTTTGGAAGTGGGGAAGCGTCGGGGAGGGGCGCGAAGGCGGTGGGCCCGCGCGATACACTGGCGTCATGATCGAGGAAGCAAGCGAGCGGCGGCGCGGCGGGGCGTGGGGTTGCGTGGCGCTCGTCGCGATCGCGCTGGTTTCACTGGCGGGGTGCGCGTCGGATTCGGGCGCGCAGGGTGATGAACCGAGCGGCGCGGCGCCGGCGGCGAGCGCGGCGGCGCCGGGCATCACGCTTCCCGAGCGGGCGCCCGGGGACTTTGCGCTCAGCGTGACGGTGGCGACGCCGGACCCGGCGCGTGATCCGGCGACGCTGGCGCGGTGGCAGCGTCCGGCGCGGTACATCGTGGAGCCGGGGGGGACGCTGCGGGCGTCGGTTCGGCCGGGCGCGCGTGTGGACGCGTACCCGCCGGCGGTGCGGACGCTGTCGCGGGCGCAGGTGGAGAGTTTGTGGGCGAGCGTGCGCGGGGATTCGTGGATGAGCGAGGTGGCGGCGGGGTCGCGGGCGGTTTCGTCGCCGGAGGTGGAAACCATGCCGCCGGAGGTGCAACGGCGGAGCGCGCTGGTGTGGATCAGCGGGGCGGGGGTGAGGCGTGGGGTTGTGGTGCCGCTGG
>JAEUJA010000243.1 GCA_016793195.1 Phycisphaerae bacterium | reverse complement strand
GCGCGGGCGGGTTTGAGGGCGGTGGCGGGGAGAGGGACGCTGGCGAGTTCTTTCCACGCGGGGTCGGCGTTGTCCTTGGTGGGCGCGGGGCGCATGCGGATGATCGCTTGGCCGCCGGCGAGGTCGGCGCGGAACTCGTGGCCGCGGGCGCTCAGGAAGGCGGACATGGAGAGGGCGTCGGCGTCTGGTGTGAGGGTGCAGCGGGCGCGGATGTCGGAGACGGGGAAGCAATAGAGGCGAATCATGCCGCTGCCCTGGGGCACGACGGGCCCGGGGGGGACGGGATAGTGGGGGACTTGGAAGTCCTCGTTGTAGGTGGTCCAGTCGGTGATGGGATTGGTGTCGGAGGCGAAGGCCAGCGCGGTGGGCGTGGAGGCGTCGAAGCGGTAGTGGGGGCTGGCCTTGCCGGGCTCGCCAAAGTTCCAGCCGGAAGTGGTGCCCTTCCACGGCGGCGTGAACTGTGCCTTGCCCTGCTGGGCGTTCCAGGGGGTGTGGTGGCTGTCGAAGACCGGCTGCCACACGGCGCGCTGCACGCGCTCGGGCTTGCGGGCGATCTTCCAGCCCTCGCCGGTCCAGGGGTTCTCTTCGTTGTCCTTGGCGAGGGAGGCGGGGCGGGTGAAGACATCGCCGTCGATGAAGGCGACCTGCTCGCCGGGGAGCGCGACGAGGCGCTTGATGTAGTTGGTTTGGGCGCCCGGCGGCTCTCCGCGGGTGACACCGGGGTACTTGAAGACGACGACGTCGAAGCGCGAGGGATCGAAGAAGGAATAGACGCTTTTCAAGACGAAGATGCGGTCGCCGGAACGGAGGGGGATGTCGACGTCGCGGTCTTCGCGCCCGCTCATGGGGTCGTGGACGACGATGGGCTCGTTGGTGCCGCCCTGGCGGGGCAGGGGCACCTGGCCGCTGTTGTCCGCGAACTTCCAGGGGTTGACGGCCCAGTCGTAGCCTGAGTGCTTGTCGTCGAAGCGCATGTGGGCGCCCATGAGCGTGGGGGCCATGGAGCCGGTGGGGATCATGAAGGGCTCGAGCACGAAGCCGCGGAAGACGAAGGCGACGACAAAGGCGATGATGAGCGAGATGACCGTTTCCTTGATGGAGGATTGCGGCCTGGCGGGCGTGTTGCTTGCGGCGTGGGTCGCGGTGTCGGGCATGGAGTCCTCGCGTGAGGTTCGGCGGCGCGTCCTGACAGCCATACGTCATCGGCGGGTCGAAGGGACGGCCGCCAGCGGGGCGAAGCTAGGGGGCCGGATTGGGTCCGGGGGGAGCGCCGGGCGGTCCACCACGGCGGCGACGGCGGCGGCGTCGCTTGCGGGGCCCGCCTTGCTGGTCGGGGCCTGAGTTGGGGCCTGAGTCTGGGCCGGGCTGGTTCATGGGGCCGCCGAAGTCGTGGTCGCCGGTGTCGGTTTCGATGTCGTCGTGGAAGTCGTCGGCGTCGAGCGGCGAAGTGGGCGGCGAAGCGGGAGACGAAGTGGGCGGCACGGGGCGTGGCTGGCCGGGCGGGCCTTGGCGCGGGCCCTGGCGCTGGTCGGGCCGCGGGTCGGGGCGTGTTCCTTGATCGCGGGGACCACTTTCGCGCGGGCGCTGATCGCGCTGGCGCGGATCGCGTGGATCGCGTGAATCGCGCCGGTCGCGCGGGCCCGGGTCACGCTGAGTTTGCTCGCGTGGGGCCTGATCTCGTGGAGCTTGATCTCGTTGGGCTTGATCGCGGCGGTCGCGGGAGTCGGGGCGGGGTTCGGATCGGCCTTCGGGACGGGACTCAGACCTTGGTTCGGGCCTTGGTCCCGGGCGCGGGCCGCGCGTGTCCCGCGTGTCGCGCCCATCGCGCGGGAAGGGTGGTGCGGCCCGGACGGGCGCGACGTTGCTGACGGGCGCGGTGAGTTCCTCGACGGGGATGGCGAGGTGGCGGATCTTGCCGTCGGCCTCGGGTTCGTCGAGTTCGACGAGGACGAGCTGGGTGAGGATTTGCGAGTCGAGGACCAGGCCGTCGCCCTCGGGCGTGCCGACGCGGGTTTTCTTCTTTGGCAGGCGCTTACGGAGGTCGTCGTAGGTTTCGTCCTCGTAGCGGAGGCAGCACATGAGGCGGCCGCAGCGCCCGGAGATCTTGAGCGGGTCGAGGGTGGCCTTCTGGATTTTGGCCGACTTCATCGACACGGGCTTCAGGACTTTGAGGAAGTTCTTGCAGCAGCAGTATTGCCCGCATTTTTCGTAGTCGGCGGTGAGACGGGCCTCGTCGCGGGAGCCGACCTGGCGCATGTCGACTCGGATTTTCAGGTCCTGCTGGAGGAGGCGGACGAGCTCGCGGAAGTCGACGCGTTCCTCGGAGAGATAGAAGACGGTGAGGCGCTCGCCGCCCAGGATCGGCTCGGCGTCGACGATCTTGCAGGGGAGGTTCAGCTCCTGGGCGCGGCCCTTGGCGACCAGGCGGAGTTCGTGCTTGGATTGTTCGAGCTTGGCCTGGGCGTCGAGGTCTTCGGGGGTGGCGACGCGGAGGACCTTGCCGTCGGTGAAGAAGGGGTAGTCGCGCCCGCCGGAGTTCTCGATGTATTCGAGCATTTCCTTTCGGCTGACGCTCTTTGAGCAGCCGGAGTTTGGGCAGGTGCTGGCGAGCATTTCGCCGAGTTCTGTGCCGCGGTGGGTGCGGACGACGAGCTTTGAGCCGCAGCCGGGCTTGATGTCGCCGCTGGAGGGGAACTCGCCGACGAGCTTCATGGCGCCGAAGCGGACGACGAGGGTCTTTGGCGCTTTGAGGCTTTCGTAGAGCTTGCGGTCCTCTTCGTGGAGGGCGGCGAGGTCGGCCTCGAATTGTGGAAGTGGGACGATTGGCATAGGAGCCCCCGTGGGGGCGGATGAGGGTAGGGGTGTTGGAGGGGAAGCGGCGGGGGTCAGGCGGACGGGCTTGCCGGGCGCGAGGGGAGGCGGGCCCAGCGTCGGAACACGAAGCCGCCGATGAAGACCAGCGGCAGGCAGACCTTGATGTAGACATCGGTGGGCAGCACGAGTGCCAGGACGCCCCAGGCCAGGAAGAAGACGTGCAGCCAGAGCGGTGGCTTCGGGATGCCGAGTTTGGCAAACGCCGCGGGGCCGGCGAAGAACGATCGCGCGCATCCCAGGATCATGCACACGCCGGTCAGGTATTGGATGCCTTCCCAGATCGTCACGACAAGACTCCACGGGACAAGCGCGAATCGGAAGCTCGCGGGCTATCGACATGATACATCAAACCGCTCGACGACGAAACAGCGATCAGAAGATGTATACCCACGCGATCACGGCGTGGACGATGATCCAGACGAGCGTCAGCACGAGATGGCGGAACCAGACCATTCTTTGGCGAAGAAGAGTAACCCAATACGCCATGCCGCAGACGAGCGCGACGATGGCGGCGGCGACCCAACTTTCAAGCGAGACGCGGGGTCCCCTCTGTGAATCCGACCACAACACAAAGAGCGAGAGACTGATGCTCGAAAGTCCGAGCCAGGAGGCAAGATCTCGTTGATAGCGAATGCGATCGCGCATGTGTGACACCCGCGTTCGGTCACGCCTTGACTCTCGAAATCTCTGTCGAGAATCCTTGTCCCTTGGGCTGCAGCCTACTTCCCCTTCTTCTTAAAGATCGAGTCCAGGCCTTTTTGGAGGAGGTCTTCGGGCTTGACCTGGTCCACGGCCTGCTTGGCGAGCAGCTCAA